>JASHOL010000383.1 GCA_030041135.1 Streptosporangiaceae bacterium
TCGCCGTGCACCTGCAGGAGATCGGCGCCGGCAAGACCTACGCCCAGCTGTCCACCGAGGCAATGGCCCTGCCGACCACCAGCCCGAAGTACGTCGCGCTTGAGGGCCAGGTCCAGACCGTCTTCCGCGGCGACGCGCTGCGCAGCATGCTGCTGAACGCGTTCGGCTGGTGGAAGGTCTCCCAGATCAGCTACATCGTCTCGCTGGTCGCCTTCGGCCTGGGCGCCATCGCCCTCCTGGCCGGGAGCTTCGGCATCGCCTGGTCCGGGTTCCGGCGGCCCGAGTCCCTGGCCCTTGACCACACGACCCACGAGGCCATCAAGGCCCCATGAGGCCGGCCAGACAGCCCAGCAAACCTCATCCAAAGTCCAGCCCCTCCGGCCGGCGGCCGCCCCTGCACAGGCCGCCGGCCGGACCGCTGACCGCCACAGCACGGCGAGTCCCCTCGCAATGCGCCGCAAAGAGGCAGAGGGCGGGCCCGTGAGTTGGCTCACGACTTTGACTTCTGGGACTGGCTCGGAGCTGCGACCTGCGCGTTCTCGGTGCGCCGGATCCAAATTTACGCACTAATTCGTGGTCGTAGAGTGGCCGTTACCGTGTGTGTGCCGGCGGACAGGACAGCGGTGCACCAGCAGCAAGGAGCGCGCATTGGAGATCCGCGCCGTTCAGCACCAGGCATGGGACAACAAGCTCGCCAAGGGCTTCAATGTCAGAGATGTTGCGCTGGAATTCGGGCTGCTTACCGCCGAGGTCAGCGAAGCCTTCACGGCGTGGCGGAAACGACTGCCCGACTTCGGAGAAGAACTAGCAGACGTGCTCATCTACCTGGCTGGCCTGGCCGAGATGACCGGCATCGATCTCGGTGCCGCAGTCGAGCGCAAGCTCGCGAAGAACGCCGCGCGCTCGTACGAGACCGGGCACGACGGTGTGCTGCGCCGCATCGAGGATTCCGGCTGACGCGTCCGCTGTTTCCGCGTTGCTTGCGCACAAAATTGATGGGGCTCGCTGCCGCTGGCCCCGGACCAGCCCTCGTGTATTTTGCGATTTGTGACCGACTGGAACGACGGCACTGCGGCGCTACCGGAGCTGGACACCTCCGAGCCGAGTATCGCCCGCGTGTACGACTACTGGCTCGGCGGCAAGGACAATTTCGCAGCTGACCGCGAACAAGCCGAGCGGCTGCTTCAGATCAGCCCTGACCTGCGCCGGCTTGCCACAGAGAACCGGGCATTCCTTGGTCGGGCTGTCCGCTGGCTCGCGACTGACTGCGGGATCCGGCAGTTCCTCGACGTCGGATCCGGGTTGCCGACCGCCAGCAACACTCACGATGTCGCGCAGGCTGCCGCCGCGGAAAGCAGGGTGGCGTACGTGGACAAGGATCCGGTGGTCGTGTCCCACGCCGCAGCGCTCCTCGCCGGCGGCCATGACGTCATAGCCGTCCGCGGCGACGCCGGGCAGCCTGCAGCGATCCTCTCTGATCGCCGCATCAGCATGTTGTTTCAGCTGAGCCGGCCCTACGCGGTCATCCTGGCAGCCGTCGCACGAACACCGTGAGCCAGCGCCGAGCCCAACTCGCACCCATCAAGCAGCAGCCCCACGACGCGCATCACGCACCGTATCGCCACAAGGGCACAGGCGCTCCGCCATGCGTAAGCAGCGCTTGCCAGGCGACTTTAACCGCGGCGGTCGCCGGGCAGGCGCGCAGCTGCGCCGCGAAAGCGCATTGCAAAGGGCACTCCCTCCGGTAGCGTTTCCGCGCTAGCCTGGGGAAGGCGGGCCAATCCGAAGGGACCAATGGCCCTATCGGTAGTGTCGCCGCGGCTGGAATTGTAGCGGACAGCGATGAGAGACCGAGAACACTGGAGGACAAATGGCTGACGCGCGCGGCGGTCTGTGGGAGTTCTTGCGCAGATGGCGACAATCGGCCTTCGCCCGGAAGGTCAACTTCTGGAGCCGGTTTACACGGACGACGCGGTCGTCCTCAAAGAGCTGAGAATCCCGCGCGTCTTGATCTGGCGTTCCAATTCGGCGTGCCAGGCATCCGTCCGGTTATTTCCGCTCGAAGATACTGCTGGTCGCAGCCGCATTGAATGGCAATTCCTTGCCGGACGGTACACGTGATCCTGCGATCGGCCGCGCTATTCGGTCATTTCCTCGAGGACCTTGGCGGTGATCGCGCTGACAGTCGCCTTCGGTCGACTTGCGGCGGGGCAGCCGCGAGCGTAGCGGTCACTCCATGCCCTGTGGCCGCTTACCCTTGCCGGCATGCCGGTCTTCGTGTCACTGCACACGCTGTGGGACCGCGTAGTCGGGACACAGCCCGTTCCGCCCGGCTGGGTGATAGCCGTGAGCGGCACCATCGCCCTGCTGATCGTGCTGAACTCCCGCTCATGGCGGCTGGCCCGGAGCTGGATCACGCTCGCCCACGAAGGCGGCCACGCGCTGGTCTCCGTGCTGAGCGGCCGGCGGCTGGACGGGATCCGCCTGCACTCGGACACCTCGGGCGTGACTTACTCGCGGGGCAGGCCGACTGGCCCGGCGGTAGTGCTCATTTCGGTGGCGGGCTACGTCGCTCCCTCGCTGCTGGGCGCCGGGGCGGCCTGGCTGCTGGCCGCCCACCATGTGACTGCCATGCTGTGGCTGCTGGTCGCGCTGCTCGCCGCGACCCTCCTGGCGATCCGCAACGCTTACGGCGTGCTGGCCGTGCTCCTCACCGTCGGCGCGGTCGTCGCGGTGAGCTGGCTGGCGACCTCTGCGATCCAGGCGGCGTTTGGCTATACCGCCGCGTGGTTCCTGCTCATCGGCGGGGTTCGCGCCGTCGTCGAGCTGCAGCGGCAGCGTCGCCGAAGCAGGCGCCGCGGCCAGGCGGGCACCTCGGATGCCGACAAGCTTGGCCGGCTAACCGGAGTGCCTGGCGGCGCCTGGGTCGCAGCTTTCACCGTCGTCTGCCTCGCGGCGCTCGTCCTCGGTACGCGCCTGCTCATCCCCGGTCCGCTGCGCCTGCCGCACCTTGGCGGCTAGCAAATCGCCGGAACCGATACCAGCGTGGGGCTGCAGATCCGGACATCGGCCTGCCACGGGCGGCGTAACAAGAGGCGTTCGCGCGGCTGGCGGCTTCACCCGCCGACTCCTAGCCTTGGCTAGTGAGTGATCGCAGGCCCGAAGGTGTCCTGCTCACCGGTGTTTACGGCTCGGGTAAGAGTTCCGTCGCCGAGGAGATTGCCTACCTGCTCGAGCGCCAGCGCGTGCGGTACGCGCTGCTCGACCTGGACTACCTGAGCTGGGCGTGTCCCGACGTCGGCGAGCACGTGACCGAGTTCGACTTACTGCTGCAGAATCTGGCCGCGGTGGCAGCGAACTTCCAGCGGGCTGGCGTCCGCGTGTTCGTCTTGGCGTACTTCGCACGTAGTGCCAGCCAGGTGCAGAGCATCCAGCAGGCGCTGGGCGTGCCGCTACGGGTCGTCCGCCTCACGGTCGGAGTGGCTGAGATCCGGCGACGGCTGGCACCCGACGTCACGAGTGGTCGCCGCGACGACCTGAAGGCCGCGACCGCTTCGATCGCGGCTGCGGAGGGCAGCGGCGTCGAGGATGTCGCCATCAGCAACGACCGCTCCGTCGGCGTCGTCGCCCACGACGTTATGGCGTATCTGGGTTGGCTCTGATACCTCGCCACCGCGCTTGCCGGGCCCGCCGACCTGTAGGCCCAGCCGACCCGGGTCTACGCGAGCCCACAACGCTCTCTTCCAATTCGGAGTCTAAAGAGCATAAGAAGCGGCGATCTCCTAGCCGAGGTACCGCGACAGCTACGTCACAACGGGGGACACAATGATCATCAGAATGCAGATCGCGGCGGCTGCTATCGCAGGCGCCATGATCGTCGCAAGCGGCACGGCGGCTCTAGCTGGCGTGGCTGCACCCGATAAGGCCCTACCGGTAAAGCGGCTGACCTCGAAAGCCTTTGCCGTCACGATCTCGGTGCCTACCCACTGGACCAGGACTCCTTACTCGGGAACCTTCGCCTACAGCGGCAATTCCGGCTGGATGAGCCTGGAGGCTGCCAGCGGACCTTTGGGAATGAAAGCCACCTGCCGGGCGGTGGCCTCCGGCGGTGCCCTTCACATCTTCGGCAAGCGCCCGCGGATCATCTTCCGCGCGATCGACGATCGGCCAGGCTGCGTCATTCTGCCTTCCAAGGACGCGCCACGCTTTCCGGTCCGCCGCGGCGGACCCGCGTTCCAGACTTCCGAGGCGCTGGTCACCTACCGCCATCCGCTGACGATCGACGGTGCGGCCTATCGCTGGCTGGTGATCTACGCCGATCCGGCGCATCTCACGCCGCTGGTGGACAGCGCGCAGCTGCGTCACTGAGACGTATACCGTGGCTCGCTGCCCTTTCGCCCAGCATGACATCGGCGACGGGGATCCATCTGGGAGTGGATAGCCGGAAGAATACGATCGTGGCGGGCACCTTGATGCCCACCACCAGCCGGTGAATGACCGGATACGGAACGAGGAAACTCGGGTGCCGCGCCTGGTCCGCCGGCTCGGCGACCCGGCCGCGCTGCAGGCCTGTTGCGCGGCCGGGCCGTGCGGTTTTGAGCCGCACCGTTCCCGTCACTTTCAAGGAGAGCCTCATGCAGGTCTTCATCACCGGCGGCAGCGGGCTGATCGGCTCCGCCGTCATCGCCGAGCTCCTCAGCAACGGCCATGCCGTCGTCGCCCTCGCCCGCTCCGACTCGTCCACGAGGCAACTGGAGACCGGCGGAGTGAAGACAATTCGCGGTGACCTCGCCGATCTGCCCGCGCTGCGCGCCGGCGCTGCTAACGCTGACGGGGTGATCCACCTGGCCTTCGCCAACGACTTCAGCAGCCCCGGCGCCCTTGCTGCGGCGGTCGCCGAGGAGAGCGCCGCCCTTGGCGCGGTGGGTGAGGTGCTCGTCGGCAGCGGCCGTCCCCTCATCACAGTCTCGGGTACGCCGTATGTGCCCGGGCGCGCCTCCACCGAGGCCGACCCGCTGCCGACCGACGGCCTGGTCGGGGGCCGCAGCCGATCGGTCATGGCGGTCCTGGGCCTGGCCTCCCGTGGAGTCCGGAGCGCGGCCGTCCGCCTGCCGCGCACGGTCCACAACGAGGGTAGGGGCGGATTCGCGGGCCTGCTGACCGACATGGCACGCCGCAACGGAGTGTCGGGCTATCCGGGCGACGGCAGCCAACGCTGGCCGGCCGTACACGCGCTTGACGCGGCGGTGCTCTTCCGGCTGGTCCTGGAGCAGGCGCCGGCCGGGACGGCCTGGCATGCGGTGGGTGACCGAGGCGACGCCGTGCTTGACATCGCGACCGTCATCGGCAGGCGGCTGGGGCTGCCTGTTGAAGCGGTGCCGCAGGAGAGCTTCGGGCCGCTCGGACCTATCTTCGCGACCGACCAGCCTTCCTCGAGCACCCATACCCGCCAGAAACTCGGCTGGGAGCCAAGGCATCCAAGTCTGCTGGAGGACCTGGAGAACATCCTGCCCTGACCGGCTCACAGTTCGGCGCCCCAAGAGCGGTCCCGGCGGCCATCTCGCCCGGCCTGGCTCTCCTTGCCGTTGAGGGGGGCCGCACTGCCTCGTCCGCCCTGGCTGGTTCACGCAGCGGGGTCCCGGTGCTGGATGGTCCCGGTTTCGCGGGACAACAGCCATGTCCCTTCTGTTCTCGTGTAGTCGAGCAGGAGGGTGCCCACTTCGCGGACAGTCGCGCCTGAGCGCCTGATACCCAGGAACGCGATCCGGCACTCGCCCTGCATTGTCTTGTCCCCGGTCACGGTAAGGGACAGGTTGGTGATCCAGTGGTACACCTCGGCATACGCTGCCCACACCCTCTCCAGGTCCGCGCGGATCGCGCTGCTCCCGTGCAGCACCGGGCCGGGGGTGATACAGCTGACACCCTCGGGATGCCAGGCCGCCATGGCCCGGTCAAAGTCACGGTTGTCTATCCCGTGGAACCACTCGGCGACCAGGTACGCCCCAGCCAGCTTGGCCTGCACCTCGTCCAGCGCCGCTGTTATCTCTCCAGCCGTCATCCTGTGTCTCCCTCATTCACAGACCGATATTCGGTCACCGACCATTAGTCAGTCTGTAAAGTGCGGGGATGGCTGTCAAGAGACTGCGAGAGCGCCAGGCAGAGGCGACCCGCCGGCAGCTGATCGACGTTGCCCGTCAGCTGTTCGCCGAGCGCGGTTATGCCGGAACCTCGATCGAGGACATCGTCGAGCAGGCGGGAGTGGCACGCGGTGCCCTCTATCACCACTTCCCGGGCAAGGGCGCCCTGTTCGCCGCCGTCTACCAGATCGTGCAGGAGGAGGTGGCCTCGGCGGTGGTCACCGCCGCCCTGAGCTCCGGCGATCCCGCCCAGGCGGTCTACACCGGCCTGTCGGCTTTTCTGGACGCTTGCCTCCAGCCGGAGTTCCGCCAGATTGTGGTTCTGGACAGCGTGCCGGTACTCCAGCGCCAGGCATGGGAGGAAGGCACCACTGAACCCTCCGAGCACTCCGAGCTGGACATGCTCAGCCAGGTGCTCGCCCCGCTGGCCGCTACCTACCTGCCCAGGCTCGACATGGAGGCACTGGCACATGTCGCGCTCGGCGGCCTGTACGGCGCGGCCTTGTACATCGCGACCTCACCTGAGCCAGCGAGCGCCAGGGTCGAAGCGGACGTCGTTCTGCGCACCCTCATCGCCGGACTGCGAACCGGCGCCGACGTCGCCGCCTCCATGCCGGATCGGCCCACGGAGCCGGCGCCTCCGCGCCCGTGAACAGGTACCCGGCCAGACGGACCGAAGGCCGGCTAATCAGGTGCCTCCCAGCGGCACGAGCGCCGCAGGCAGTCCATGCGCCAGGACAATCACGATGGCGCGCCACGGTGGCTTGCAGCACCGAGCGGATACCCGCGCCGAACGCCGGTCGGCGTCCAGTTATTAAGGGCCTGGCGAGTGTTCACGGTGGCGATGTGAGAATGTCGGATTCGTGGAGCAACGCCAGCCTTCGCTGCGACCGACATCGATCACCGTAATGGCCCCGGATCCCCGCGAGCTCGCTCGGTTCTATGCCACTCTTCTCGGCGGAAGGATAACCGCGCTCGATCCGGCCCTCCCAGGGGAGCCCGAGCAAGCCGGCTGGGCCCAGGTCAGGACCCCGAACCTCACGCTCAACTTCGAGTTTGAGCAGCACTGGCGGGTTCCGTCCTGGCCCGCCGAAGCCGACCGTCAGACTGCCACGCAGCACCTCGACATTCAGGTAGACGACCTAGCATCCGCCGTCGAGTGGGCCATAGCCTGCGGCGCGCGGACCGCGGACTTCCAGCCGCAGGACGACGTTCGGGTCATGTTCGACCCGGCGGGACATCCGTTCTGCCTTTGCCGTTGAGCGTTGCAACGCCAGGACAACGTACTGGGCCGCGTTCAGGCACGTCACGAGGAAGGACGGCTGTCGGGTTCGGCGCCCGGATTCGCCGCCACAGGATCGTCGTGCGCACTTAGTCTTGCCTCGGCGTCAAGCTCAGCGCGCGCCTGCAACAACTCTTGCCGGCTGGGTGCATCGGGCACCGGATATCGCGGGTCGATGTCAATGAGCGTCTGCGCGATGACAGCCGCGGCGCAGATCCGGGTGACCCACTTGTGGTCGGCAGGCAGGACATGCCAAGGAGCTCGCTCGGTGCTGGTGTGGGAGAGCAGCTGCGAGTAGGCGTGCTGGTACTCATCCCAGTGCCGACGCTCCCGTACGTCGGCCGGAGAGAATTTCCAGTTCTTCGCGGGCTGGTCGATCCGCTGCAGGAAACGAGCTCGCTGTTCATCTTTCGACACGTTGAGGAACAGTTTGACGAGCCGGATCCCGTTGTCGGTCAGGTAATGCTCCCAGTCGTTGATTTCCCGGAACCGCCGCTTCCATATGTCGTGGCCCTTAGACCCTGGCGGGAGCTTCTCCCGGTCCAGGTCGTCAGCGTGCACCCGGACGGCGAGGACCTCCTCGTAGTGCGACCGGTTGAAGATCCCGATCTCCCCTCGCGCCGGAAGGCGCCGAGCCACCCGCCACAAATAGTCGTGGCCGAGTTCCTCCGCCGACGGCACTTTGAAACTCGACACGTACACGCCCTGCGGGTTGACGCCGCTCATCACATGCCTGATCGTGCTGTCCTTGCCAGCGGCGTCCATTCCCTGGAGCACGACCAGAACCGCGTAAGTGTCCTGTGCCGCCAGCCGGTCCTGGTATTCCGCCAGCAGCTCCACCCCTTGCGTAAGCAGCCGCACGCTGTCGTTCTTCTTGCGGACGCCGAACCGAGCGCCTGGGTCGAAGTCCCTCGGCAGCCTGACCTCCGACCCTGGCCTGACGCGCAATGGCCCGACGAGCCCGGCGACCCAGCGCACGTCCAGATTGCTCACCTACGCCCTCCAACGACGTGATCTTGTTCGTTGCTACACCGGCGTCTGGAGCGCACGGCCGAGCCGCCTGGTTAGTTCTTGCGGCCCACTCCTGCCAGTGTCCACGCGCCGGCGGCGTCGAGCTGCGCGTCTGGCGGGTCCTCCCGCCACCGTGTCACCGTCGTCAGCCCGGGCTCGACCAAGTCGAGCCCGTCGAAGAACCGCAGGATCTCGGCCCGGCTGCGGTAGGCCATCGGAGTGCTGGACTTCGCGAAGATCGCTTCCTTCTTCTGCACGATCTCGGCAGGATGACCCTCGCGCGTGAGATGAGACAAGATCACGTAGCTGCCCGCCGCCACCCGCCTAACCCAGTCCGCAACGATTCCCGCAGGGCCGTCGGCGTCCGGGATTCCGTGCAGGATGGCCACGAACAGCACGGCCACGGGCTGCGAGAAGTCGATCAGCCGCCGCATGTCGGGGTTACCGAGGATTCGGTCGGCGTTCCGGATGTCCTCGCCGACGACCGCGATGCCCGAGTCGTGACCGGCCAGCAACGCTCTGGCATGGGCGAGCACGACCGGATCGGAGTCGACGTAGACCACCCGCGCGTCGGGCTGAACCTGCCTGGCTATCTCGTGCGTGCTGCCCTGGCTGGGCAGGCCAGCACCGAGATCCACGAACTGCGTGATGCCCTGCTCCGCCACGAACCGCGCCGCCTTGCCGAGGAACTGCCGGTTCGCCCTGGGGACGTAGGCGTTCTCCGGGGCGAGCCGGAACAGGCTCTGCACCGCTTCCCGGTCGGAAGCGAAGTTGTCCTTCCCGCCCAAGGCGTAGTCGTACATACGCGCCATATTCGGAGTGCGAATATCAACGCCGGGCGGTGCCTGCTCATGTTCGGCCATCAGTCGCATCCATCGATTGAGAAATCCAGTGCAGGCCGTCAGAAATATTACCGGATCTCGCCCGGCGTATCAGGGGCCCGAAGACAGGACAAGGCAGCACACCTCACCGTTGCAGAGCGACGACTCGCGGCCATCGCCCGGCTATCAGCGCGGTTATGCAGCGCCTGTCGCTTCTACTGCACGGTATCTCGCGCCGACGCAGCTTGCGCGCCAGCCGATCGACGTATCGCTGTGCGACTCGCGCCGTTACTTACCGCCTGAGCGGCAAGCGAGCGAATCTGCCTTCACTAAACTCCGCGCCGTTATTGGAGAAAGACATCCCAGGCCACGGACCGGCCCGGGCTACGACTGAGAGTCCGGCGTGTCACCGGTTGTCTTCCACGCCGGCCTGCGAAGCCGGTGCATCAGCAGCGGCGGCGCGATCCCAATGGCGAGAATCCCGGCGAGTACCAGGACGGCGTAGGTGAGCGGATTCGACCGGCCGAACTGCGCGGGCGGAATGAACCCGATCACGAGCGCGGCCACCGACGACGCGGCGCCGAGCACGCACAGCAGGCCCAGCGCCGGAGCCCGGTAGCCGCGCGGGTGGTCCGGCTGCGCACGGCGGAGCTTTATCGCCGCGATGAACATTAGGACATACATGATGAGGTACACCTGGGTGGCCATCACGACGAAGATCCAGTAGGCGTGTGAGACGCTCGGTATGAAGGCATACAGCAGGGCGATGAGCGTGATCACGGCGCCCTGCGCTGCGAGAATGCGCACCTCGATCCCCCGGCCGTTGACCTTCTGAAAGTAGGGCGGGAGAAATCCCCGCTCGCGCCCGATCCTCAGCAGCCCCTCGGACGGGCCGTCCAGCCAGGTAAGCATCCCGGCGAACGCCGCGGCCGCTAGTGCGATCGCGATCAGCGGCACCGCGAACGCGCCACCGAAATGGGCCAGCAGACGATCGAAGGCCTGCATCACGCCGGCGGTGAAGCTGATCTGATTCGCCGGAATCACCCAGGAGATCGCCAGCGTCGGGAAGATGAGGACCGCCATGACCAGCGCCATGGCGACGAAGATGGCCCGCGGATATTCCCGTGCCGGGTTGCGAAGATCGTTGACGTGCACGGCGTTGACTTCGATACCTGCGTAGGTGAAGAAACTGTTGACGACAAGGACGATGCTGGCGAGCCCGTGCCATGGCGGAAGGAGCTGGTGGGCGGTCATCGGGGCGGCCGGATGGTTCCCCTGGAGCAGGTAGGCAGCGCCGAGAGCAGTGAGGATCGCTCCGGGGATCAGGGTTCCGACCATGGTCCCGCCAGAAGCGAGGCGGGCCATGAACGGCACCCCTCGCGTGGCTACCAGCATCCCGCCCCAGAACAAAACGATGATGATGACGGCGGTGTAGACGCCGTTACCAGCCAGGCGGGGATCGATGACGTAGGCGAGCGTATCGGCGACGTAGGCGAGCAACGCCGGGTAGAAGAAGATCGTCTGGGCGAACTGACACCAAATAGCCATCAGCCCCATCGGGCCGGAGATGCCCTTTTCCACCCAGTTGTAGACGCCGCCTGGCCAGCCGGAGGCCAGCTCTGCGGCGACCAGCGTTATGGGCAGCAAGAACACGACGGCGGGCAGGACATACAGGAACACCGAGGCCAGCCCGAGGACCGACAGCGGAGGCGCTGACCCAAGGTTGCCGACCGATCCCACCGTTATCAGCGCCAGCGCCGTCCAGCTGATCAGTCCTCGAGCCGGCGGGTGCGCTGCCCGGCGGGCCAGGAGCGGCCGGCCGTGAAGCGCGGGGATGCCCGCAGCGAGCGTTGCTCGCGGCTCCCGGCGCCGCCATATCCACACGCACTACCGCCACTGACCCATGGCCGAGACCGGCTCGCAGCACGGGCTTGGCCAACCTGGTCCGTCCGCTGCGAACTCACCCGGACGGCTGTGCATCTCCACGCGCCGGACCGTACCGAGGAAAGGCCGCCGACAGCCATGGGTTCCGCGATCTCTGACCGAGCCATCATGCACCGTACACTGAGTAGCCGACCGGCCAATTAGACCAGCAGCACGGTCGTGCCCGCGCCAGGATCGCCGCGCATCACACTCGGTCATCGCCCCGGCACTCCACCGCGTTCCCGTCGCTTGGCTAGGGCATAAGCCCTCAAACCGCCTCCCGGATGGCCAGATCAACCTGGTGTCCAAAGACCGACCGCCACGAGCACCGATGGTCCCACTTGCCACGGCTGCCGCTCAAGACCAGGCCAGGCACCGGTCGAGACTGTGACTTCCAGTCCGCCCGCAAGAGGATACGCGCCGGAGTGAAGACGACTCGCGTGCCCGGTCAGAGGATTGGCCGGCCGGTTAGCTCCAAGCCCATCCAAGTGACCGTAAGTGATCAAGATAGATAGGGCCACAACTTCCGTGCTGCGGTCGCAGCGACGATCCGGTCGTGCGGTCCGACGTACTCCGTTGCGGCGGCGAGTTCAGCCCAGATGCGGGCAAGCGAGCAGTGCCAGTGCCTCGCGTAGCGGGCGTCCGCGCCGCAAGGCCAACGCGCCAGCTGCAGTGTCGTCTGGATGCACGATGACAAAGCTTGGCCGTTCGTGACTGACGACTACCACTCGCTGGTCGCGAGCGGCTGCTCCGCGTGCATGCCGGGAATCCGCACCGCCCACCCGTACCGCACTGCTCATCGTCAAGAGCGCGTTGCGAACCGTTCGGCGCACGCTTCCTCACGCCCTGTGGGTGTGGTCAGAGTGGCCGGGGCCGGTAGACGTCGGAACGGTGTTCGATGGCGACCACGGTGACCTGGCGTTGCTGTTCGTCGATGCGGTAGATCACGCGGTAGTCACCGCAGCGGGCGCTGTGAAGCCCATCGAGGCCTAACCTCAGCCGTCTGCCGACGCGGTACGGGCTCGAGGCCAGGGAGCCATACAGGAACTCGACCACGGCAGTTGCCACTTTATCGGGGAGGCGAGCCAATGCCGGGCGGGCGGCGGCAGTCCACGCGACGGCGAAGACGTTCTCGCTCACTGGCCGGAAATCAAGCGTTTGGCGTCTTCCTTGCTCAGCACGGTCGCGTCGGCGGTGCTCAGCTCAGCCAGGCTTTCACGGATGTCGGCGAGCAGGGTAGCGCTGTCCATGATGTCGAGTGTTTCCTCCAGGGACTCCAGGTCATCGACGCTGATAACGACGGCAGCAGGACGGCCGTGCTTGGTGATGACGACACGGCCGTGCTCTCGTTCCAGCCGATCCACGACCTCAGAGAGCCGGTTCTTGACATCGCCAAGGGCCATCTGCTCCGACACTGACATGGCCAAAAGTATAGCTATTTCCCTGGCGCGACTCGATCGAAGCCCACCTGACGATCGTGTTCGCCGCGCTTGCGGTCAGCCGCTGGATCGAGGACCACACTGGCTGGTCGATCCGCAAGTTCGTCAAGACCGCCCGCCGCTACCGCACCATCGAGATCCAGGCTGGGACCACGTCATCACCGCTGCCGACCCGCTACCAGGCGACCTGCGCGACGCACTGAACAAGATCAGCAACGCCTCGTGTAGTGCGCGCTAGTTTGCTAAAAGTCGGGTCCATGCCCGGCGGTGTCACATCTCGCTCCTCTGGCGTGTCTCCAGGAAGAAGCACGAGCGCGGCGTCGTGAGAGGAGGATTCGTCATGGCACGGATCGAAGGAGTTCCGAAGAGCAAAGCATCTCCGATGGTCAAGGTGTTCTACCAGTTCGGTCCTCGGATGATGAAGAGGCTGACCGGTCGTGAGCCACAGAGTGGCGACGGCCTCGAACCGTTCAAGATTTGGGCTTACCAGCCAAAGATGATGATGGGGATGGGCAAGTTCAACGGGGCGGTCCGGAAGGGCAG
>JASHOL010000038.1 GCA_030041135.1 Streptosporangiaceae bacterium
TTTGCGGTCTTCAGTCTGGCCTCGATCTTCCTGACCGTGACGTGGATGCACGGTGCGGACGGGGCGATGTGGCTGATCGTCTGGCGGGTCGTGCAGGGCATCGGCGGCGCGTTCTTGTTCGCCAACGCCGCCGCCATCGTCACCGACGCATTCCCGCCCAACCAGCGCGGTACCGCCCTCAGCGTGAACTCGATCGCGGCTATCGGCGGATCGTTCATCGGCCTGATCCTCGGCGGCGCGCTCGCCCCGGTGAACTGGCACCTGATCTTCCTCGTCTCGGCACCGATCGGCGTGTTCGGCACCGTGTGGGCGTACGTCATGCTGCATGACATCGGGGTGCGCAAGCATGCGCAGATGGACTGGTGGGGCAACTTGCTGTTTGCCGCCGGGCTGATCGCCATCCTGGTCGGCATCACCTACGGCCTGCTGCCCTACGGCGGCCATCCGATGGGCTGGACCAACCCGTGGGTGCTCACTGCGCTGTTCGGCGGCCTCGCGCTGCTGGTCATCTTCGTGTACTACGAGACCAAGGTTCCCGAGCCGCTGTTCCGTATCTCGCTGTTCAGGATCCGGGCGTTCGCTGCTGGGAACATCGCGAGCCTGATGCTGGCGATGGGCCGCGGCGGCATGCAGTTCATGCTGATCATCTGGCTGCAGGGTATCTGGCTGCCGTTGCACGGCTACAGCTACAGCCAGACTCCGCTGTGGGCCGGCATCTACCTGGTGCCTCTGACGAGCGGCTTTCTGGTGTCCGCTCCGCTGTCCGGAATACTGTCCGACAAGTTCGGGCCCAAGGCGTTCACCGTGGGCGGGGCGCTGTTGACGGGAGCGACCTTTCTGACGCTGATATTTGTCCCTGTGGACTTCGCGTACTGGGAGTTCGCGATCGTCATCGCCCTCAATGGCTTCGGCTCCGGCCTGTTCGTCTCGCCGAACTGGGCGGAGATGATGAACTCGGTCCCGCCCGACAAGCGCGGGGCGGCTGGCGGCATGATCGCCACCTTCCAGAACTCCGCTTTCGTGCTATCGATCGGGATCTTCTTCACCCTGATGGTCGCCGGTCTGTCGAGCAAACTCCCGGCCGCCATGTACAGCGGGCTGACCACGCAAGGCGTCCCGGCCGCTGCGGCCGCACCGATCTCGCACCTCCCACCGATCGGCGTGCTGTTCGCCTCCTTCCTCGGCTACAACCCGATGCGGCAGCTGCTCGGCCCGCTGCTGCATCATCTGGCCCCGGCACATGCCGCCTACGTGGCCGGCCGGGAGTTTTTCCCGCACCTGATCACAGCACCGTTCCACGGCGGTCTCGGCGTCGCCTTCGGGTTCGCCATCGCGGCCAACGTCATCGCGGCTTCCGCCGCGGCGCTGACAGGCCGGCGCGCGCCGGCACCTGCCGCCCGCGAGTCACTGGGTTACGAGCTGGCCGCCGTGGCCGCGGAAGGCGGCCTCGAGCCCAGCGAACTCGTCGTCCCCGGCGTCGCTGAAGAGAGCGCCGAGCCGCCAGACAAGCCCGACTAAAACAATGCGGGTTTGCGTTCTCGTCCTGGATCGCCGCGAGGCGCGCCTGGCTCCGAGCGACGGCAACAGCGGGAGCGATCAGCCGCGGTGCGCGGCGGCCGCTGCAAAGTCCAGCAGCAATCTGCCGGTCGCCTGCGGGTCCTCCAGCATCGGGGTGTGTCCCACGCCCGGCAGCAACTCGACGCGGGCGCCGGGAACAACGTCGTAGGCGGCAGCCGACGAAGAGCGCCAACGCTGGTCGTCAGCGCCGAAGATGACTAGCACCGGCACGCCCAGCGCTGTTAGCCGGTCGGGAAGGCTCCGATGCCTGAGGTAGTCCAGGGGCGCGCGCATCGCCCCGGCGAAGGCCCGGTACCTCATCCCGAGCAGGCTCTCGATGAGGGCGTCAGGTATGTCGACTGGACGGGTGAAACCGGTGCGACTGGCTTTCCGGATGGTGGCCTCAGTCTTCAGGTGCCACAGCAGCGGCCCGGGAAACCCGGTCAGCAGGAGACGGGTGAGCCGGGTTTCAGGGATCTTGGCGTCGGGCGTGGGCCCCATGTCGATCAGTGCCAGCGCCGTCACCGCGCCGGGCCGCTGCTCGGCCAGGGCCGTGGCCACCGTACAGCCCCCGGAATGCCCGATTACCGTCACCCGGCCCACGCCGAGCTTATCCAGCGCGGTACCGACCCGGCGGGCCTGAGTCGGGATGTCGTAGCCGCCCGCGGGGGTTGCCGATCTTCCGCAGCCCAGCAAGTCGACACGGATCACATGGAAGGCGCCCGCAAGTGACGGGACTACGGCGTCCCAGGAGGCCAGCGAGCCCGCAGAACCGTGGATCAGCAGCAAAGCTGGCGCGCCGGGCTTGCCGGCCTCCACGACGTGCATGTCACCATCCTCAAGCCGAACGAACCGGTCCTCAGCCCCCGGCTCGCCGGACAGGCGCTCCGTCATGTGAGATGTCCTTCCTGTGGTGATCTTTCTTCTGGCGGGTCATGCCGGAGGCGGCACAGCACGTGGAGACGGCGGCACTGCATCAGAGGACAGCCCGTGCGCATCAGCCTTGCTTGTTGTAGAGGTGGAGCGTGAGCGGCGCGAACGTCAGGGTGATGGCAGCGGTCGCGATGAGCGTCCAGGCGACAGCGCCGCCGCTGCCGGTGTTGTTCATCAGGCCCCGGGCCGCGTCGGCGACGTGGCTCATGGGGTTGGCGTTGACGAAGGCCTGGAGCCAGCCAGGCATGGTTCGGGGCTGAACGAAGACGTTGCTGGCGAACGAGAGCGGCATCAGCACGACGTTGGCGATGCTTATGACGACGGCGGGGTCGCGGACGAGCAGGGCAACCGCGGCCCACAGCCAGGACAGGGCGAGCCCGAAGGACGCAACTAGGGCTACAGCGGCAAGTACACCCTGCGCGCCACCATCGGGCCGGTAACCCATGACCAGGCCGAGGACTACCACAATGGCCGACGCGAACAGGTAGCGGCCGACATCGCTGAGGAGGCCACCGAGCACGAAAGCGCCGCGCCAGATGGACAGGGAACGGAAGCGGTCGAAGACGCCGGTGGTCACGTCCTTGGCCAGGCGCGCACCACCGTACATGGTAACGAGGGCGACGCTCAGGCTGAGCGTGCCTGGCAGCAGGATCTTGAGGTAGTTGCCTGGCGAGCCGCTGATGGCCCCGCCGAAGATGTAGGTGAACAGGACGGTGAACACGACGGGGATTGCGATCACGTCTGTGAGCTGCTTGGGTTCGTGCTTGATCTTGAGAAAGGCCCGCCAGCCGAAGGTCGCCGAGGCGGCGATCGCTCCGGCGCGGCGGGGCGGCTCGCTCAGGGAAAGCAGGCTGTCGAGGCGGCGAGTCTCGGGCACGTCGCGGCTGGTGGTAGCGGTCGAAGTGATCATGAACTCGCATCCTCGGGGTCGGTAGCGGCTGGGCTTGCTGGGTGGCCGGTGAGGGCGAGGAACGCCTCCTGCAGGGTGGGCTGGCCGAGAGCGACTTCCGCGACCGCCACCCGGGCCGCGGAGAGCTGGGTCATGGCGTGCCCGACCAGACGGCCCACGTCGGCCGCGTCGGCCGGGGTGGCGAGCAACGCGGACAGGGTGAGGCCGTCGGCGCCGAGTTGAACCGGGCCCTCCAGGGTGCCCGCCAGGACCGCCCTGGCCTCCGATCGCTGCTGGCCGTCGAGGAGCCGGACGTGCAGCGTCCGCGAGCCGACTTGGTCCTTGAGCTCTGCACTGGTCCCTTCGGCCACGATCCGGCCGTGGTCGATGACCACGATCCGGTCGGCGAGCTGGTCGGCTTCCTCGAGGTACTGGGTGGTGAGCAGCACCGTGGTACCGGCAGTGGCGATCTGGCGTACCAGCTCCCAGACCTGGGTCCGGCTGCGCGGGTCCATTCCAGTGGTGGGCTCGTCGAGAAACAGCAGGTCGGGGGGCACGATCAGACTGGCCCCGATGTCCAGCCGGCGACGCATCCCGCCCGAGTATGCGCTCACCAGGCGGCTGGCCGCGCCGGTCAGGTCGAAGGCGGCGAGCAGCTCATCGGCTCGACGCTTGCTGGCGGCGCGGGACAGGCCGCGCAGGCGGCCGAAGACGATCAGGTTCTCATGCCCGGTCAGGTCGTCATCGAGGGAGGCGAACTGACCAGTCACGGCCACCCGGGCCCTGATCGCATTTTTCTCGCTCACCACGTCGAGCCCCAGGACACGGGCGGTGCCGCCGTCCGGTCGGGCCAAAGTAGCCAGGATGCGGATGGAGGTGGTCTTGCCCGCCCCGTTAGGGCCGAGGAACCCGAACACCTGGCCGTGCCGGACCGTGAGGTCGATGCCGTCCAGTGCCCTGGTCTCGCCATAGACCTTGACCAGGCCGCGCGCCTCTATCGCCGGGCCGTCCCCGGCCATCGTTTTCTCTGACATGCTGTCAAAGTTATCTTAACTCATACAGCTTGTCAAGGATACAACGGTGCCGGTATCTTTGCCCTGATGGCTGACACCTTCGATACCGGAAAGCCGGCCCGTCGCCGCCGGGCCGATGCCCAGCGCAGCATCGACGCCATCGTCGGCGCGGCCCGCACCGTGCTCGGCGAGCGGCCCGACGCCAGCATGGAAGACATCGCCGCAGCCGCCGGGGTCACCCGCCAGACCGTCTACGCCCACTTCCCCTCGCGCGACGTCCTGATCGCCGCCCTCCTTTACGCCGTGGGTGCCGAAACCGTCGCCGCCATCGACGCCGCCCGCCTCGACACCCTGGCGCCCGCCGACGCGCTGCGCAGGTTCCTCGACATCGGCTGGCAACTCATCCGCGACTACCCCTTCCTGCTTGGCCCCGCCCTCACCCAGAACCCGCCAGGCAGCAACGACACCCACAACGCCGGCACCGCGCGGCTCGAGCAGATCATCGGGCGGGGCCAGCGTGCCGGCGACTTCGACCGCATGCTCCCCCGCGCCTGGCTCGCCGCCGCCATCGTCGGGCTCGTTCGCACCGCCGCCGAACAAGTCGCCGCCGGACGCCTCACCACTGGCAAGGCGGCCGCCCTGACCGAGGACAGCGCGCTGCGACTATGCGGCGCCGCCCCCGCCCGCGACTAGGCAGTTGTCCGTTTGCTTAACTCGGTTGGGCGGGTATCACGAGCCCTGGCGGAGCCCGATCAAAAAGAGGTGATGACAGCGACCGCACCGTTTCGGGTTGGCGGGTGGCTTCCCTCGGATCAGGCGTTCCTCGAGCGGTGGCTGGGTGGCCTCGTTGCGCGAGTCGAGGCAGAGAGCGATGAGCCGCTGCTGCCCGTTGTCGATGAGTTCCGGCAGCTGATCGAGGAGGACCCCGAGATCTACATGCTGTTCCGGTTCATGCTTGAGCAGGTGCCCTATCACAAGTCGCCGGCGCATGAGCCTCAGGTGAAGACGGTCGAGAAGATGCTGAGGCTGTTCAACCACGTGATGACCCACGCACCGCAGTACAACGACACCGGCCTAGTTGGCTGTCCGATCAACGCGATCTTGGACTGGGCGATGGGCACCGAGGCCGGGTTCGCCGCATTCCTGAACGACCGGGTCAACGGGCAGTTCAAGAAGCTGCTGAACGAGTGGGGCCTGTTCCTGAAATCCGCCGACTCGACGACCGTGCTCAACGAGACGAGCTCGGGATGGTTCGGGCCGAGCGCCATGGCCAAAATGCCGCACTTCGCCGAGGACTTCGTATGTGACCCGGCCAAGCCTCACTATGGCTTCACGTCGTGGGACGACTTCTTCACCCGGCAGTTCCGTGCGGGCATGCGGCCCGTCGCCTCGCCCGCTGACCCTGACGTCATCGTGAATGCCTGTGAGTCGGCGCCCTACCGGGTGAGCCGGAACGTCAAGCGCCGCGATCGCTTCTGGGTAAAGGGCCAGCCGTACTCCGTCGCGCACATGCTCGCTAACGACGTCTGGGCCGACCGGTTCACCGGCGGCACGATTTACCAGGCCTTCCTTAGCCCGCTGAGCTACCACCGGTGGCACAGCCCAGTCGATGGCCAAGTCGTCAAGGCGTACGTGCAGGACGGCACGTACTACTCGGAGACTCCCGCGGAAGGATATGACCCGGCCGGGCCCAACGACTCGCAGGGCTACATCACGCAGGTCGCCACGCGGGCGATAATCTTCATCGAGGCCGACAATCCGGCTATCGGGCTGATGTGCGTCCTCCCGGTGGGCATGGCCGAGGTATCAACCTGCGAGATCACGGCTTACGAAGGACAGCACGTGCAGAAGGGCAGCCAACTCGGCATGTTCCACTTCGGGGGCTCGACACACTGCCTGCTGTTCCGGCCAGGCGTCAGCCTCGAGTTCGACCTGCACGGCCAGAAGGCTGGGCTCAATTCCCGCAACATCCCGGTCAACTCTCGGATCGCGAAGCTGGTTCCGTGATACACGCGGCGGTCGCCAAAGTGGAACAACATGCGCTAACCGCAGCCGTTCGCGCCGAGACCCGGACGCACGCGGGATCGTCGGCTGGTCGTCCCTGATATCCGGTCAGCTAAAGGCGCAGCCTGGACTCGGTTGTCTGACCCACTGGCTCAGGCGCCATGTGGCTGGTCCGAGACGCTGAAGGCTACGCTGCCCTGCTCGTTCACCTGCGCGTCAAGGGCCTTATCCTCCAGGACGGCCGCCGCTACAGGCTCGACGTAGACGCGCGCTCCGCGCTCTTCCACCACTTGATCACCGGCCACCGGACCTTCGACCAAGGTCAGCTGAAGCGACGTTTCGCCGTCACCTTGCGCCATCAGGCGCAGACCTGTTTGCGCAGGTAGCTCCGGCTTGGCCGTCAGGTTCCTGATCGCAGCGACGGCGCCGTCGGTGAGCGTGAGCATGACCAACTCCTCCACTGTGGGACGGGCAATGCGCCTTGCCGTACCCACAGCCGGGTGATCCGAACCAGCCTTCCTCGACTTTTTGCCGGTTCTGGCGACTCCGGTCCGACCAGGCGTGCATCGGCCGAAGGCCGACCGGAACGACCCCGTGCAGGGCAAATGCGCATCCCCAGCTCGAGGCGCGGGCCGGTTGGCGGGCCTCCACGACCGCTTGGTTGCAGTTGCGATCTGACGATCGGCTTCCTGGCCTCGACGGCCATGAGGGAGGCCAGGACGAGATCGCGAAGACCAAGATCAAGAAGGACGGAGAACGCGGACGGGTGTGTGTCATGATCGGGTGCAGGCGAAGGGAAGGCCGTGGAGTATCGGACCGTTGCCGAGGCATACCGCGACCTGGAGCAAACCAGCTCCCGGCTGGCGCTGATCGACCGGCTGGGCGAGCTCCTGGCGGCAACCCCGGCCACCTTGCTGCCCACGGTCTGTTACCTGTGCCAGGGTTTGATCGCGCCACAATTCGCCGGCGTGGATCTCGGCCTGGCCGAGAAGCTGGCCGTTCGCGCGGTGGCCACTGCGACGGGCATCAGTCCGGGGCAGGTTACCGGGAGCGTTCAGGAGACAGGTGACCTCGGCCTGGCCGCCGAGCAATTGATGAGCGCTACCGCCGCCGGCCGGGCGGCCAGCTTGCAGGTGTCGGCCGTGGCAGCCACCCTGCGTCAGATCGCCGACGCTGAGGGGCCAAGGTCACAGGGCCGCAAGTTGGATCTGCTCGGCGGACTGCTCGCCCGTGCGACCCCGCTGGAGGCCCGCTACCTGCTGCGGCTGATCTCAGGAGAATTGCGGCTGGGCATTGGCACGCCCACGATCTTGGATGCACTCGCACAGGTACACGGCGGTGGGCGGGCCGCCCGGCCGGCGCTGGAACGCGCCTACAACATCTGCTGTGATCTGGGCCAGGTCGCGTCCGCGTTGGTGAGCGGCGGAGTGGTGGCGGTCGAGCAGATCCGCGTCCGGCCGGGGAACCCGGTGCGGGCCATGCTCGCCCAGCGGCTATCGGACGCCGACGAGATCCTGGTGAAGCTGGGCGGGCGCTGCGCGGCCGAGTACAAGTACGACGGGGTCCGGATCCAGGCGCACCGGACCGCCGACGGGGCGATCGAGTTGTTCACCCGGCGGCTGGAGCGAGTCAGCGCGCAGTTCCCTGACGTAGTGGCGCTGCTGGCAGCCGGTTTGGGCCCGGCCGAGGCAATAGTGGAGGGGGAGGTCGTAGCTTACGATGCCGCCGCCGGGGAGCTGCGACCGTTCGGCGAGGTCATGACCAGGAGGCGCAAGCACGGCATCGACATCGCGGTCCGGGATGTGCCGGTGGGGCTCTTCTGCTTCGAGTTGCTGTTCGCTGACGGGCAGGACCTGACCCAACTGCCCTACCCGCAGCGCCGGGCCAGGCTGGCCGGGGCCGTCACCGTCTCGGCGCAGCTGCGGCTTGCCACGGCCACCGAGGTAACCAATGCCGCCGCGCTGGAAGCGGCGTTCGGGCAGGCGGTCGCCGATGGCTGCGAGGGGCTGGTGTGCAAGTCGGTCAGCCCGGATACCGGTTACCGGGCCGGTGCGCGCGGCTGGCTGTGGATCAAGCTCAAGCGGGATTACCGCACCGAACTATCCGACACCGTCGACCTGGCCGTGGTTGGCGCGTTCGCCGGGCGTGGCCGCCGGGTCGGCGTCTACGGCGCGCTGCTGCTAGCCGCCTATGACCCCGACGCCGACGTCTTCCGCACGGTGACAAAGTGCGGCGCCGGGTTCACCGACGCCGACCTGGCCGCGCTGCCTGCCCGGCTGGCCCCGCTGGCCCGGCCGGACAAGCCCGCCACGGTCGACGCTCGCCAGCAGCCGGACGTATGGTTCGAGCCCGGCCTTGTGCTGGAAATCCTCAGCGCGGAGCTGACCCTTTCGCCTACCTACACAGCCGCCTGGGGGGAGATCAAGGAGAACGCGGGGCTGGCGATGCGGTTCCCCCGGTTCACTGGACGCTGGCGGGACGACAAGTCCGCACGGGACGCGTCGACCACCCGAGAGCTGACCGAGCTCTATCGGACCGCACAACGAAAGCCAGCAAGCACCTGAACACCGCGGCCGAGACGTGACGCGGCAGTCCGTACCAGGGGCACAGCCGAGTCCGATGAAGTGCAGGGCTGACAGCGGCAGCTGCTGCCATCATTGCCGTACGGCGGCGGCCGGCGTTCTTGCGGCGAGGCGACTCAGTGCGCGCTAACGGCGGTCGGCGGCGCCTGCGGTCGCACCTTCGGCTCGAACAGCCCGATAGTCTCCTCGACAGAGCGGCCCTTGGTCTCCGGCAGGAACCGGAAGATGAACAAGATCGCCAGCGCGGCCAGGCCGGCGGAGCCAGGCCGGCGAAGCCGACCAGAACCCAGGCCAGCCCAACCGCGCCCTCCCAGACCGGGACCCGTCTCTGACTGGGCAATGGACATGAACGTCTCCTTGAGGAAGAAGGCGGGAGGCTAATTCGCCGGGAGGAGCGTTGGGCGGGAGTCACGCTGCTGACCGCGCGACTGCTATCGGCTCCAGTGGCGGCGCAGGTGCGGTACCAGGTCCTCGGGTCGCTCCTCGGGGAAGAAGATCTTCGCCCCGTCGACCTCGAAAACCT
>JASHOL010000384.1 GCA_030041135.1 Streptosporangiaceae bacterium
CCAGCGGTGGCGCGCAGCCCGCTCAGCATCCTGACCAGCCGCGAAGCGGAGGTGCTGCGCCTAGTGGCGGCAGGCCGCAGCAACCGGGAGATCGGGGCGGAGCTCTTCATAGCGCCGAAGACCGTCAGTGTTCACGTTTCGAACATCCTGGCCAAGCTCGGCGCGGCGAGCCGGACCGAGGCCGCCGCGATCGCGCACGGCAACGGGGTCCGCGGCTGAGGACAGCGCCGGCGCCGCACGAGCCGATTTGGGGCTGCTCAGGCACAAGATCCCCGTTTATCCTGGCGGGGTGACCCACTCGTCCCAGATCCCCACCGGAACAGTCACGCTGCTGTTCACCGATGTAGAGGGATCCACCCGGCTCTGGGAAGCCGAGCCCGATCAGATGGCCGCGGCCCTGCGACGGCACGATGAGATCTTGCGGGCGGCAATCGGGAGGGCGGACGGGTATGTGTTCAAGACCCTCGGCGATGCGTTCTGCGCCGCATTCTGGACGGCGCAGGCAGGCCTGGACGCGGCGCTGATCGCGCAGCGGGCGCTCGCCGACGAGGACTGGCCGACCAGCCGGCCGATCCTGGTCCGGATGGCGCTGCACTCAGGCGTCTGCGAGGAACGGGACGAAGACTACTTCGGCCCGGTCGTGAATCGCGCCGCCCGGCTTGAGGCCATCGCCCACGGCGGCCAGGTGCTCGTCTCCGGCGCCACGGCCGAATTGCTGATGGAGTCGCTGCCCGACCGCGTCAGCCTGCGGGATCTCGGCCATCATCGGCTCAAGGACCTCGGCCGTCCCGAGCAGGTCTACCAGGTGGAGGCGGACTTCCTGCCGGCCAGCTTTCCGCCGCTCGCGTCCCTGGACAACCCAGAGCTGCCGAACAACCTGCCGAGCCTGCTGAGCGCATTCATCGGCCGGGAGCAGGAGCTTGAAGAGGTGCGGTTGCTGGCCAGGTCGTCGCGGCTGCTGACGCTGACCGGCGCGGGCGGCAGCGGTAAGACCAGGCTCGCCCTGCAGGCCGCGGCCGAGCTTATCGACGGCGCCGCCGACGGCGTCTGGCTGGCCGAGCTCGCGCCGTGTACGTCAGGCGACAAAGTTCCGCTCGCGGTTGCGGGTGTGCTCGGGCTCGCCGGTCAGGTCGCGGAGTCGGCCCACGACGCGCTGATTGACGCGCTGGCCGGCCAGGAACTGGTCATTCTGCTCGACAACTGCGAGCACGTGATCGACGCCGCCGCGAAGTTCTGCGACGCGGTGATCAGGCACTGCCCCCGGATCCGGATCATCGCGACCTCACGCGAGGCGCTCGGGATCGACGGCGAGCGAGTGTACCGGGTCCCTTCGCTATCCCTTCCGCCTGCCGACGCGGAGGACGCGGCCGACCTGGCCGACTTCGACGCGGTGCGGCTGTTCATAGATCGGGCCAGGACGCATGATCCCGAGTTCGTCCTCAGCGAGACGACGGCGCCGCTGGTCGCCACGATCTGCCGTCGGCTTGACGGCATCCCGCTGGCGCTGGAGCTGGCTGCCGCGCGGCTGTCATCTATGTCGGTGCAGCAGATATGCGAGCGGCTTGACCAGCGGTTCCGGTTGCTGACCGGCGGCAGCCGCAGCGCCATGCCGCGGCAGCAGACCTTGCAGGCGACGGTGGACTGGTCTTTCAGCCTGCTCACCGGTCCTGAGCGGGAGACGCTGGCCCGACTCTCGGTATTCAGGGGCGGTTTCGAGCTTGAGGCGGCCGAGGTCGTTTGCTCAGCCGACGCCGTTGACGCGCTGGACGTCATGGACCTGGTCCATTCCCTGGTCAGCAAGAGCCTGGTCGTCGCCGACCGGAGCGCGTCGGCGGTCAGGTACCGGCTGCTAGAAACGATCAGGCAATACAGCGCCGAGGAGCTGGTGAGGCTCGCGGGGGGCGGAGAAGTCCTGCGCATCAGTGACCGGCACGCCGAGTACTTCGTGCGGCTGGCTGAGAGGGCTGCACCGGAGCTGACAGGGCGGCGTCAAGGCGAATGCCTGCGCCGCCTCGACCTCGAATGGGGCAACCTCCGAGCCGCCGCCTGGCGGCTTGAGGGCGCGGGCCGGCCTGACGACATCCTGCGGCTCGTCGTCGCGCTTGAGCGGTTCATTATGAGCCGCCTGCACACGGACCTGATCGCTTACCTGCGGCGGGCGATCGACGGAGTGGGTGCCGCTGCGAGCCCTCTGCTCGCCAGCGCCCTGGTTACCGGCTCGCGGCTCGTCTCTATGGGGTACAAAAGGGACCCGGCCGAGCTCGCTGTGGCCGCGGCGTTTGGGGAGCGCGGCCTAGCCATGGCGCGCGAGCTCGGCGACCGGCGGATAGAGGCGCGAGCCCTGAACTTGCACGGCGACTCGGCGTACCGCGGGCTTGACCGAAAGGAAGTGCGGCGACTGGCGGAGGAAGCCGTCGCGATTGCGCGCGAGATCGGAGACATCCAGTTTCTGGGCGAGCAGCTGCTCTTGCTCGCGAGCGCGACCTCCGGCGACGAGGAGTCGCGCAGCCTCCGGCACGAGGTGCTCGCATGCTGCCAGCAGTCCGGCGATGAGCTGATCGCCGGCATCACCCTGGGACAGCTGTATGGCCAGGAACTCAGGGCAGGCCGCATCGAGGAGGCCAGCTCTTGCATTGAGCAGTCCCTCGCGATTGCCGAGCGGCTCGCCGCCGACATGTTCATGTACTCCGTGCGATCCGACCTCAGCCTCCTGCGGCTGATCCAGGGCCGGTACGAAGATGCGGCGCCGGTGCTGCGCTGGTGCCTGCTGGTGGCGCGCCGGGTGGGTATCAGGATGGACGCCTCGGAACTGCTTCTCGCGGCCGCCTGCTGCGCGGCCTGGCAGGGAGATCACGTGCGCGCCGCCCGGTTGCACGGCGCCGCCGACGCTGACATCGCGGCAGCGGTAGAGATTGGCGCGATCGGCATGACCGCGCCGGAGCAGGACCTGCGCGAGCGCGCCCAGGCCCGGCTGCGCGCGGAACTGGGGGACGCGGCTTACGAGCAGGCCTACGAGGCCGGTGCCGCCTTGTCAGCGACGGCGGCGGTCGAGCTTGCGCTGAGTCGTGACGCATTGGCCAGTGCATCGGCTAATTCGGTATAAAGGCGATACTCTCGCGCCGCGAATGCGGCCCGTAAACCCGTTATAGTGCGGTGCAGTCAAGCTAGCCGCTGTCGGCCGGGTCGCTGAGCGCGTACGCCGATCGAGGATGGAGTCCAAGTGTTCGAGACGGTAGTCGTGGGCGCGGACGGGTCAGAAACCGCCTCCGAGGCGGTCCGCACGGCGATCGATCTGGTCAAGCTGACGGGCGGGCGCCTGCACGTGGTGACCGCCTACCGGCACGAGCAGCTATCCGGGGCCGGCAGCGCCGAGACTCCTGGAGCGCTGGGATCGCGGGACCTGGCCGAATCGGTCGTGGCCGACCATGTGTCGAGGGCCAGAGCCGCGGGGATCGAGTCCGAGGGCCACGCGAGGAGTGGCGACGCGGCCAACGCGATCTGTGATGTGGCGACAGATGTCAGTGCCGATCTAATCGTCGTCGGCAATAAGGGCATGACCGGCATGCGCCGCGTCCTCGGCAGCGTGCCGAACTCGGTGGCGCATCACGCCCCGTGCGACGTCCTGATCGCGTTCACGACCTGACGGCCGCCGGCACGGTCAGAGCCCCACTCTCCCGTCGATGCGCTCACGCAACAGGTCGGCGTGGCCGATGTGACGGGCATACTCCTCGATCATGTGGACCAGTACCTCGTGCAGGGAAACCTCGCCCTGGTGCCCGCCCCTGCCCACGTAGGGCCTGGTGAGGCCCAGGTCGGTGGCATCCCGGACGAAGCGCTCAGCGAAAGCGACCTCTTCCCTCCAGTTCTCCCAGGCCAGCGCGACAACGGCGGGGTCGGCCCTGGCCTCGCTGAAGGCCCGGTCGCGGTCATCGCCGGCGCTGGCCCGATAGCGGCCAGGGGCGTCCTCGCCGGCCATCACCACGCGGAACCAGTACCGCTCGGCGTCGCTGAGGTGGCGCACCAGCCCGAGCAGCGACAGATCGGAAGGCTCGACCGAACGGCGCGCCATGGCTTCGGCGTCCAGGCCGGCGCACTTGAGTTCCAGCGTGAGCCGGTAGTCGTGCAGGTACCCGGCGAGCACGGTCCGCTCGTCCCCGTGATGCACGAAGATGCCGCCGATACCGCGGGGATCGGCGTCCGGGCTGACGAACATGTCTTGCCAGCCGAACTCGCGGCCGCTTCTGACCTCGCCCTGCGCCTTCGGCCCGTCGCCAGCCGGTTGCGCTGTTGTGTTCACCCGTCTCCCGGCGCCGGGGCCGTTCTCATTGATGGCGGTCCTCGCGAGACTTGCCGATTGCCTGGCCAGCGATGCGGCCCCAGCCAGGCTGATCTGGATTGGGGCGTGCCTCGGCCGTCACTTCACGACGTGCAGTCTCCGCCTCTGCCGTGCGCGTTCCCATCTCCTCCTCCGGCGGCCTTGCGGCCGCCTTCTCGCCACTTCTCCTGATTCTGTTGCGAAAGAGACCCATGGCGCGATCGTAGACCGCCGCGGCGCTGCGCCGGTGGCTGTGTTACAGCGGGATGTTGCCGTGCAGCCCGCGGCCGCAGGGTGCGTCCGCGATCGCCGCGACGATCGCCCGCCGGGTCGTGCTGGGCTCGATCACCTCATCGACTACGCCGATCGACATCGCGCGCTCCAGGCCGCCGGCCACCTCCTCGTGCTCGGCCGCCAGTTTGGTCTCCAGTTCGTGCCGCTCCTCGGGCGGCGCGGCCGCGAGCACCCGGCGCTTGAGGATGCGGACAGCGGCGACGGCCCCCATGACCGCGATCTCGGCCGTCGGCCAGGCATACACCTTGGTAGCGCCGAGCGCGCGCGAGTTCATCGCGATGTAGGCGCCGCCGTAGGACTTGCGCGTTACCAGCGTCACCCGTGGGACGGTCGCTTCGGCGAACGCGTGCAGCAGCTTGGCGCCGCGGCGCACGACGCCGTCCCACTCCTGGCCCACGCCCGGCAGGTAGCCGGGCACGTCGACGACAACCACCAGCGGGACCCCGAACGCGTCGCACATGCGGACGAACCTGGCTGCCTTCTCGGCCGAGGTCGCGTCGAGACAGCCGCCGAGCCGCAGCGGGTTGTTCGCGATGACCCCGACGGTGCGGCCGGCCATCCGCCCGAGCGTGGTGACCACGTTGGGCGCCCAGCGCGGGTGCAACTCGATACCGGGCTCGTCAAGCAAGCCGGCGACGAGCGGGTGCACGTCGTAGGCGCGCTTAGGCGAGTCGGGCAGCAGCGCGCCGAGGTCGACGTCGCCGATCTGGCTGGCCGGGATCGGGTCGGTGATCTGGTGCCCGAGCAGCATCACCAGCTCGCGGGCCTTGTCATAGGCATCCGCGTCGGTCGCGGTGACGATGTGCACGACGCCCGAGCGTCGGCTGTGCGGCTCGGGGCCGCCAAGCCGCTCCATGTCCACGTCTTCGCCGGTCACGCTGCGCACGACATCCGGGCCGGTCACGAAGATGCGGCCCTGATCGGACAGGATGACCAGATCGGTGAGCGCCGGGCCGTACGCGGCGCCGCCGGCCGCGGCTCCGAGCACGACCGAGATCTGCGGCACCTTGCCCGAGGCACGGGTCATGGCCGCGAAGACGATGCCGACGGCGTGCAGGCTCTCGGCTCCCTCGAGCAGTCGGGCACCACCGGAGTGCCACAGCCCGACCACGGGCGCGCCCGCTTCAACTGCCGCGTCGTAGGCTGCGACGATCTTCAGGCAGCCGTCGATGCCCAGGGCGCCGCCCTGGATCCTGGGGTCGCTGGCGAACGCCACTGTGCGCACCCCGCCGATGCTGCCCGCGCCCGCCAGCATGCCGCTGTCGTCGGGCGGAGCGAACAGCTCAAGGGTGCCGGGATCGAACAGCGCTTCGAGCCGTGACTGCGGGTCACGACCGGTAACGGAGCCCGGAGCCGCGGACGCTGCCGGAGCAGGCGGAGCCGCCACGCCGTGCCCGCGCTGCGTGCCCGGGGCGGATGAGGCAGGCGCGCGATCGGCGACGTCGGCGGCGGTCCGGTTATCCACGATGGTCACGGCGATCTCCTCAGGTGGTCCTGGAGCATCCTGCTCGGCGGGAAAGTTGGGGATGGAAGTCAACGTCAGGCTCCGGTAAAGACGAGCGCGACGTTGGCGCCGCCGAATCCGAAAGAGTTGTTGATGACCGCCATCGGGCCGTCGCCGCGGCGGGTCAGGCCCTGCGGCCGCGGCGAGATCGTGAGCCCGGCGTCGTCGTCGGGATCCTCGAGATTGATAGTCGGAGGTGCCAGCCGGTCGCGCAGCGCCAGGATGGCCGCGACGGACTCGACCGCTCCGGCTCCGCCGAGCAGGTGGCCGGTCATCGACTTGGTCGCCGATACCACCACGCCCGGCGCAGCGTCGCCCAGCGCTGACGCGATCGCCTGCGCCTCGACGACGTCGCCGGCAGGCGTCGAGGTTGCGTGCGCGTTGACGTGCACGACCTGGCTTGGACTTACGCCAGCGTCGGCGAGCGCGCGGCTGATGACCAGCCGCAACCCTTTGCCCTCCGGCTCTGGCTGGGCAATGTGATGGGCGTCGGAGGAGTAGCCCACGCCTGCCGCGACCGCATGTACCCTGGCACCTCGCGCGACGGCGTGGCTCTCCGACTCCAGCACCACCATCCCTGCGCCCTCGCCCAGCACGAAGCCGTCGCGGCCCTTGTCGAACGGCCGGGACGCCCGCTCCGGCTCGTCGTTCCTGGTCGACAGGGCCCGCATCGCGGCGAACGCGGCGATATTCAGCTGGATGATGGCGGCCTCGGTGCCGCCGGCCAGCACCACGTCGGCCCGGCCGGACCGGATCATGTCCATCGCATACCCGATCGCCTCGGCGCCCGACGCGCAGGCGCTCACGGTGGTGTGCACGCCTGCCCTGGCGCCGAGTTCGATCGCGATCCAGCCGGCCGCGCCGTTGGGCATCAGCATCGGCACAGTGAACGGGGACAGCCGCTGCCAGCCCTTGTCCTTCAGCGTGTCGTAGGCCGACAAAGTGGAGGCCACTCCGCCGATGCCGCTGGACACGACGACGCCGAGCCGCTCGGGATCTACCTCAGGCGATGCCGCGTCGGCCCACGCCTCCCGGGCAGCGACCAGCGCGAACTGTTCGCAGCGATCCAGACGGCGGGACTGCACCCGGTCGATCAGCGTGGCCGGGTCGGCGGCGGCCCAGGCCGCGATCCTGGCCGGCAGCTCCGCCGCCCAGTCGTCCGTCAGCTGCACCACGCCGCTGCGGCCGGCCTTGAGCGCCTCCCAGGTGCTGGGCACGTCTGCCCCCACCGGGGTAATGGCGCCAAGGCCGGTGACGACGACGCGGGTCCGGTCTGTTCCCACTGTCCTTCTGCTCCTTGAATCCGGGATGACGCGCTGGACCTCGGCGTCCACGCGGCATCGGGCGATCGCTCAGGCGATCAGGCCGAGACCTCGGCGCGGCGGACGTAGTCGATGACGTCCTGCACCGTCTTCAGGTCCTTCAGCTGGTCGTCCGGGATCTCGACGCCGAACTTGTCCTGTGCCGCCACGGCGATCTCGACCATCGACAGCGAGTCGATGTCAAGGTCGTCGACGAAGGTCTTCTCGGGCGTCACGTCTTCTGCCGGGACGCCGGCGACCTCGTCGATGATCTCGCCCAGACCGGCAAGGATTTCCTGTTCCGTCATGGCCATTGGATTCTGCTCTCCTTCGCGAATTTCGCATCTTTCTGGGTGGCAACTCGCCCCGATGAGGGGCGGGGGTCAGGGTACCGTGATGACCTGCGCGGCATAGCACATGCCCGCGCCGAAGCCGACTAGCAGCGCGTGCGCTCCCGACTGGATCTCGCCGCGCTCGATCATCCGCGACAGCGCCAGCGGAATCGACGCCGACGACGTATTGCCGGCGGTCACGATGTCGCTGGCCACAATGGCCTGGGGCGCACCGAGCTTGCGGGCAATGGCCTCGACGATCCGCAGGTTGGCCTGGTGCGGGATGAACGCGGCGAGTTCCGTCGGATCCACTCCGGCCTTCTCGCAGGCCTTCAAGGCGATCGGCGCCAGCGCCGTCGTGGCCCAGCGGAAAACCGCCTGACCCTCCTGGAAGATGAACGAGTCCCGGTCCTTGATGTAGATCTTGTCGGCCAGGTCACCGTCGCTGCCCCACAGGACCGGGCCGATGCCGGGCGGATCGGCAGGATCGGCGACCGGCCCGACGATGGCCGCCCCGGCGCCATCGGCGAAGATGATGCAGGTAGACCGGTCGGTCCAGTCGACCCACTGGGACAGCTTCTCGGCCCCGATCACCAGCACGTTCCTGGCCGTGCCGGTCCGCACCGCATCGGCGGCGTTGGCGAGCGCGTAGCAGAATCCCGCGCAGGCGGCGTTGAGGTCATAGGCGCCGGGCGCGAGGATGCCGAGCCGCTTGGCCACCGACGCCGCGACATTCGGGATCTGTACTTCCGGCGTGCAGGTGGCCACGATCACCAGGTCGATGTCCGCTGGCGACAGGCCGCTGCCGGCCAGTGCCTTCCCCCCGGCCTGCACGGCCATGTCGGGTACGGTCTCGTCCGGGCCCGCGATCCGGCGGCTGGCAATGCCGACCCGGCTGCGGATCCACTCGTCGCTGGTCTGCACGGTCCGTGCGAGCTCGTCGTTAGTGACGACCCTGGCGGGCTGGTAGCCGCCGATGGCCAGCACGCGTGCGGCCGGGTGACCTTCGGTGAGTCGCATGTTCCTGCTGCCTTTCGCCGGTAGTTATTCCGTTGCCCAGCAGACCTTGCTGGCTGGCCGTCCGCTCGGGTCGCCCGAGCTTCCCGCCGTGACGCGCTAATCCGCCAGTTGCGGCTGCAACCGCACCAGCGGCTGCCCGGCGCTGACCGGGTCACCGTCCTCCACGAGCCACTCGATCACCGTCGCGGGGAAGTCCGGCGCAACGGCGTGACTGCCCCCGCGCATCTCCACGTAGCCCAGGTCGGCACCCTGCCCGACCGCGGCGCCAGGGGCGGCGGAGTCGTGGTAGCCGACGGGGGCGCGGAAGATGCCGGCCAGCGGGGCGACCAGCAGGCGCCAGTCGGGAGCGTGGCAGTCGGCGTGGCTGTCCGCATGCTCGGCCAGCAGCGCTTGGGCGGCCGGCAGGTCATCGGGTGTCTTGAGGGCAACCAGCCGGACCCCCCGCAGGACGCGCTTAGCCAGCCCGGTAAGCGTGCCGGCCGGCGGTAGCTCGATCATGGCGGTGACGCCCATGCTAGCCATCGTCTGCATGCACTGATCCCACCGGACGGGCGCACTGACCTGGTTGATGATGCGATCCATCCAGTCGTTGCCTGAGCGCACGACCGCGCCGTCCCGGTTGGACAGCAGCGGCCGGACCGGGTCGCCGACCTGCACGCCCTCGGCCGCGGCGGCGAGGGCCTCCACCGCCGGGGTCATGTGGTGCGTATGGAACGCGCCGGCCACCGACAGCGGCCGGAGCCGGGCGCCTTCCGGCGGGCTCTTGGCGAACGCGGCCAGCTGGGGGAGCGTGCCGGCCGCCACGATCTGGCCGGCCCCGTTCACGTTCGCGGGCGTGAGCCCGTGGGCCTCGATCGCAGCCAGGACCGTTGCCTCGTCGCCGCCCAGCACCGCGGTCATCCCGGTCACCTCGGCGGCGGCGGCGGTCGCCATGCCGTGAGCGCGCACTCGCACCAGGCGCATGGCATCGTCGGCCGTGATCACCCCGGCCAGCACGCCGGCGGCCAGCTCGCCGACGCTGTGCCCGGCCACGCCGACGGACTGCCGGCTGACCGGGTGGGCCCCGGTGGCTACCTGGTCGACGGCGGCGATGGCCGCGGCGACAAGCAGCGGCTGGGCGACGGCGGTGTCCCTGATCTCCTCGGCGTCGGCGTCCGTGCCACAGCGGATGAGGTCGCACCCGGCGAGCTCGGACCACGCGGCGAGCTGGTCCTTGAATCCCGGCAGCTCGAGCCACGGGGCGATGAAGCCCGGCGTCTGGGCGCCCTGGCCGGGAGCTGCGATGAGAAGCATTGTCCTAGCCTGCACTGTAGAACTTCGCCATACCTATGCCGAACCAGACGAAGTTTCCTGGCGCTGGTATGTCGAAAGTCTACAAGTCATGTTCCCTTGTGCGACAGGCGCCCGAGCACGACCGCGGTCCAGAGGGCGAAACCGCCCCGCCCGTCGCCGGGGATAATGCCAGTCAGTTCGGTCGCCCGGCGGAGCCGGTATCGAACGGTGTTCGGATGCACGAACAGCATTCTCGCGGTGGCTTCGAGCGAGTTTCCCTGCTCCAGGTAGGTCATAACCGTGTCAAGCAGTGCGGTCCCGCCTCGCAGCAGCGGCTCGTACACATCAGTGATCAGGGTGTCGCGCGCGGACTCGTCGCCGTCCAGCGCACGCTCGGGCAGCAGGTCGCTGGCGAGTACCGGACGCGGCGCATCGGGCCAGCCGGAAGCGGCCCGCAGCCCGGCCAGGGCTGCCCCGGCCGACCCCACGGCCGCCTGCAGGTCCTCGACCGCCGGACCGGCCACCACGGGGCCGGGTCCGAACCGCCCGGCGAAGTGGCGGGCGGCGTCCAGCGGATCCCGGCTGCCGCCGATGATGAGCACTAGCCGGTGCCCGTGCACCCCGGCGAGCAGGTCCAGGCGAGCCCGGCGGGCGAGGACCCGGAACTCGTCGATCAGCCCCTCGGGCTCGCTGCCTCCGGCCATCCCGACGACGACTGTCACCGGCGTGGACGACCAGTTGAGCGCGGCGGCCCAGGACTGCAGGCCCTCATCGACCTCGCCCCGGACCAGCGAGTCCACGACCAGTGCCTCAAGCCGGGCGTCCCATGCGCCGCGGGCTTCCGCGGTCCGCGCGTACAGGTGAGCGGTGCCGAACGCAACCTCCCTGGTGTAGCGGAGCACTGCCTCGCGCAGTTCGGCCTCGCCTCCGGGCGCCGCCAGCTCGTCGACCTGCGCCTCGACGACGTCCACGATGACCCGGACCATCTCGACCGCCTGCTGCAGGGTCACCGCCCTGGCCAGTTCCCTGGGGGCGGTGCCGAAGACCTCTCCGGCCACGGCCGGCCTGGACCGTTCCGGATGCTTGATCCAGTCGACGAAGGCGGCGACACCAGCCTGGGCGACCAGGCCGAGCCAGGACCGGTTCTCGGCTGACATGGCGCGGTACCAGGGCAGCCGCTGGTCCATCGAGGCCATCGCGGCTGTACCGAGGGCGCCCATGGCCGCCTCAAGCCTGCCGATGGTGGCGTCGCTGACCCGCCCGGTCGGCCTGGAGGGAGCGTTGCCCGGCCGGGCGTTCGCCGGCGCGGCCCGGCGGGCGGGTGGCGCCGCGTCCGGGTCGGGCCGGTCAGGCCCGGCCCTGTTCGCGCTCGAGGTCACGTCCTCAGCGTGCCACCGTCACATGAACTGTCACTCGCAGGGTCCGCACGAGCGGGGCCGGGCTCCGACGAGTCGCTGCCCGTCTTGGCGCTGCGCGCTGGCCACCGGGACTGGCTCGGCCCGGTGGTCCCCTCGCACGAGAGCCCGCGCGAAACCCGGCCTTATCACCACGACGACGACCATGACGAGTGCCATCGCGATGGCCGAGCAGGCAGTGGTCCAGCCGATGCCGATCGCGTCGGCGACCGGGCCCTGGAGCAGCGCGCCGATCGGGTAGCTGACGCCGAGCGCGACCTGGAAGAAGCTCAGCACCCGGCCGCGGTAGGCCTGAGGGGCATAAAGCTGCACTGCGGTTGACAGGCCCGACAGCACGCCCAGGTAGAGCAGGCCGACCAGGAACAGGGTGGCGACACCCCACCATCGCGTCGGGGCGGCCGCGTAGAACGTGAGCGCGACGGGCAGCAGCCCCAGGCTCCAGCCAAGCAGCGGCCCGCGCCCGACCCTGGCGGCCAGCGGCGCCATCAGCAGCGCGCCGACCACGGCGCCGAGGCCCTGCGCCGTTGTCAGCTCAGACGTGGCGGCGGCGATGGCGGCGGCGCCGCCGTGGCTCAGCCGCAGCGCCATCGCCGGCACCAGGGCAATGAACGGGGCGGCGACGAAGCCCACGACGCCGATCGTGATGATGGCAGCGCGGCAGGACGGCTCGGATCTGGTCGCGGACAGGCCGGACCTGAGCGAGGCGAGCACGCCCCCCGGCCGGCCAGGAGGCGGCGAGAGCCGGACAAGCAGCACCGCGAAGACAACCGCGAGGAAGGACACGGCGTTTGCCACGAAGCTGGCGGCGAACCCGAACGCCGCTACCGTCGCCCCGGCCAGGGCCGGGCCGATGATGCGCCCGGCGTTCCACTGCGCGGAGTTGAGCGAACTTGCGGCGAGGAACTCCGACCGCGGCACGAGGTCGGGCAGGATCGCCTGGCTGAACGGCTGGATGAGCGCGGAGACCGAACCCTGCAGGGTGACGAGGCCGAGCAGCGCCAGCGGGGTATCGTGCTGGCCGGCGACCAGGAAGGCAATCGCGCCCGCGACAAGCGCCTCGGCCAGGTTCCCCATCGCGATGACAGGCTTGCGCCGCACCCGGTCGGCCAGAGCGCCGCCGAGCGGCGAGAGTAGTCCGATCGGCAGAAACGCCCCGGCGGCGATCAGCACGGCCCAGCTCGCCTGCCCCGTGCGCGAGATGACCAGGGCGCCGACCGCGACCGTCTGCATCCAGGAGCCGACGTTCGACACGAGGCTCGCCGACCAGAGCAGGCTGAAGTTCCGGTACCGCAGCGGCCGGAGCGAACTCGCAGGACCCGTCCTCATCGGGTGCGGCGCGGGCAGGCAGCAGCGGTCATCACGCCCACCATAAGCCATGACGTCGGCGCCCGGCCGAAGGCGATCGCGGCGCTCGAGGACGGCCACGCACTGTCGGCCCGCTTCGGTACTCTGCTAACCATGGCTGAACCGTCCGACCTCGAGCCGCGGGTCACCGCGCTGGAGGCCCGGGTCGAGGAGGTAGCAGCCGACGCCGCGGCGGCCAGGCACCTCGCGACCGCGCGGGACCGTGACATCGCCGACCTCGCCATCAAGGTGGACGCGAACCGCTCGGCCATCAACGCTCTCGGCGTGCAAACGGCGGCCCGCTTCGACCGGGTCGAGAGCGATATCGGCGACCTTCGCGAGCGGGTCGAGACCGGATTCGCGCAGGTACAGGACGGCTTCCTTCAGGTCCGAGCCCGCCTGGACGAGTTCGCCGCGGGCCAGCAGCACGTCGTCGCACTCCTGAACACGCTGATCGACCAGCCCGGCGACTCGGCCTAGGCGCGCCTGCCCGCTTCGGCCTGGGCCTTCACCCGCCAGGCGTACACGCCGTCGCTGTCGGCGGTATACAGCCAGCCGCCCGCGAAGACGGCCTGCGCGAACTCGCTCCCGGTGCCAAGCACCCGCAGGATCTGCCCGGACGATGGCCTGATCAGATACACCGCTTGCGGAGTCTGGTTGGCAGGCGGGTAATACCCTGGCACGGCCAGCACGCCGCCGCCATCGAGGCTGGGACTGCCGGTGACGCCGTCAGCAAGGGGAGTCTCCCAGATCAGCTCGCCGCTGCTCGGCTTCCTGGCCTGGACCGAGCCCTCATAGGTAACGTCCTTGACCGTGGTCTGGTTGCCGCCGAAGTACAGCACCTTGCCGTTGTAGGCCGGGGCGGCGATGCACTCGCCGGTCTTGCCCTCGAACGAGGCGACGCCGATGCGCTTCTCCCAGCGGACCTTCATCGTGGCCTGGTTCAGCAGGTAGAAGATGCCGTCCTTGTTGCAAGCGCCGACGTAGCTGCCGAACACGACCGGCGAGGCGCCGAAGTCGCTGTCCGCGCCGATCTGCGCGGCGGGCACCTGGAACCGGCCAAGGACGCGCAGCGTGCGCGGGTCGAGCTTGACGATGGACTCGGAGTACGCGAGCAACTGGTCGCTCGCAGGCCCGTCGCCCGTGCTCACGAACAGATCCCCGTCGGCCGCCACGGCCACGCTTGACCAGACCGAGCCGCCGAGGATGCCCCGCGGCACGGTGTAAAACTCGGCGAGTCTCTTTCCGGAAGCCTGGCTGTAGGCGATAACACCGCCGCGCACCGATGGCTTATTGCACTGTGACGCCACTCCGACGTAGACCCGGCCGTTCGCCACGGTGGGGGAGGACCAGTCGTAGTAGTTGCTAACCGTCGCCGAGGGCAGCGCGATGACCGACCTCCACCGCACTGCCAGGTTGGACGCGTTGAGCGCGTACAGGTAGCCGTTGGCGCCGGCCACGTAGACGGTCGGGCGGTGAGACACCGGATCGTCGGCCACGGTCGCCGTCGCTGCGGTCCCGAGGGAGCCGGCGCACGTCTTGCCCGGCCGATAGCCGGTGAACCGCCGGGCCAGCACCGCACCGGTCGACTCCTTGAGCTTGTAGAACCAGCCGAGCCCGGAGCCGATGAAGACCGCGCCGCCCGACACGGTGGGGCTGGCGAAGTAGTCCACGCCCGACCCGTAATGCCAGGCCTGGACCAGGTCGCGCGTGCTGGCCGGCGTGATCGCCGTCTGAGCCGGAGCGTAGGAGGTGTGCCGCGGGCCGTTCAGGTACGCCGGCCAGTCCTGCGTGGTGGCATGAGCCGGCCGGGCACTCGCCCCGGCGACCGCGCCAACGGGGACCGCCGCTGCCACGAGGGCGATCGCACCAGCGATGGCCGTCTTGATAAGCCGCGGCGCGCCCCACCCGGCCGCGCCTGAAACTGCCCGCGTCATCGGCATTCCCGCCGTCCCGTTCGACCGCAACCGCCATCTACCTTGTACTGCGCGCAGCGGTTACCGCCTGAGTTATCGGGCGTTTGTTGCAGTCGGCTCAGGACAGCCGTGGCTGCTCGCCGCCGACGTTGGCGGACACGTCGAGCGTCGCGCGCTCCGCAAGCTGCACGGCCCGCACGGCGATCCGGTCGCGGTCGGCGACGAAGTATTCAGTCAGGAACGCGGCCGCGTCGTCGAACTCCTGCCCGCCGCCATCCGGCTCTCCGGCGTACGGGGGCCAGCCTGCGTCCCTGATGACCTCGAGCAGCATCCCGGCCGCGGTGGACGCCTCCTCCCAGTACTCGGCGATCGCGTCCGGGCCTTCGAGCACGGTCAGCAGCGTCGCCGTGCCCGGCGGGTCGAGGGCGAACAGGATGCGGATGTCCGCGCCAAGCGGAGCGGACCTGAGTTGCATGAGGCTGGCGGCCTCTGACGGCGCTGGCCGCTCGCGCGCTGAACGCGCTGCTCCGCTGCCACCGTCGGCAAAGAAGCAGTCGCGGATACTGCGCTTGAGGCTGCGTGCGTCGGCAAGCAGGTCCTCGACCCGCTGGCCTGCCTCGTCAACGGCCCGCTGCGCGGCACAACTCTCAGCTATACCGGATTCTTCGCCGAGTTCGGCGAGCGATTGCCGCACGGCCGCTACGGCGATTGCAGCGGTGTAGGTGGCCTTGGCGACCTCCTTGCGCGTGCGGAAGCGGTCGACCCCGGCCTGCGCGCGCTGGGCGATCGCGGCCAGCTGCTGCGCCCGGCCGCGTGCGGCCGCTTCCTGACGAGTGGCGGCCGCGAGCTCGTCCGGATCCGTGTCGGCCTGGCCGGCCAGCTCGGCGACGCGCAGCTCGGCCCGCTTCTGCGTCGTCGCCGCGTGCGCTACATGGCGCCGGATGGCCTGCAGGTCGCCGAGCATGTCGCCGTACGCGCGATTGACCAGCTTGCGCGGGTCGGCGTCACCTGACGGCTCCTCGTCCGCGCCGGCCGGGAGCGTGAGCGGCGGGCACGGTACCAGCTCGGCGGCCATGAGCGCGGCGAGGCTGGCACCGACCTCAGTGGCGACGGCCGGCTGGGATTCCCGCAGGTCGACCAGCCAGTCGCCGATCTCTGCGGGAACGCGCAGCCGGTAACCCATCTGCGGCGCCTACAGAGCGTCGCTCACGTCCAGGTCGAGCCGGTACTTCGCGATGGCCTGGCCCACGACCTCGGGCTTGACCTCCCCGAGCCGCGCGAGCTGGGCCAGCGCCGCGACGGTAATCGACTGGGCGTCCACGTGGAAGAACCGGCGCGCCGCCGGACGGGTGTCGGAAAATCCCCAGCCGTCCGTGCCGAGCGAGGCGAACGGCGCCTGCACCCAGCGGGCGATCTGGTCGGGCACCGCCCTGATCCAGTCGCTGACCGCCACGACCGGTCCGGCGTGACCCTCCATCGCCTTCGTCACGTACGGCACGCGGTGCTCGGCCTCGGGCTGCAGCATGTTCCATTCCTCGCAGGCCAGCGCCTCGCGCCGCAGTTCCGTCCACGAGGTCGCCGACCATGCCTCCGCGGCGACGCCCCAGTCCTGGGCCAGCAGCCTCTGGGCGTCCAGCGCCCAGCGCAGTGCGACGCCCGAGGCGAGGATCTGGGCTCGGGGGTGAGTGCCGGTCGTCGAGGCCGGGCTCGGAGTGGGGAGTTCCGGCGGTCCGGCGTACCGGTACAGGCCGCGCAGGATTCCGCGCTCCAGCGCCGCCGAGCCGCCTTCGAATTCGGCCGGCTCGGCCGGCTGGAGGTAGGGCTCGTTGTAGACCGTGAGGTAGTAGAAGATGTCCTCGCCGTTCGGGTGGTCGGCGGTCGATCCGTACATCCGGCGCAGCGCGTCCTTGACGACGCAGGCCAGCTCGTAGGCCCAGGCGGCGTCGTAGGTGATGCAGGCCGGGCTGACCGAGGAAAGCAGCACCGAGTGCCCGTCGTTGTGCTGCAGGCCCTCGCCGGTCAGCGTGGTCCGCCCGGCCGTGGCGCCGAGCAGGAAGCCGCGGCCGAGCTGGTCGCCCATCGCCCACATCTGATCGCCGGTCCGCTGGAAGCCGAACATCGAGTAGAAGATGTACACAGGGATCATGTGCGTGGCGTGCGTCGCGTACGCGGTGCCGGCCGCGATCGTCGACGCCATCGCGCCCGCCTCGCTGATCCCCTCGTGCAGGATCTGCCCGCGCTCCGACTCCTTGTAGGACAGCAGGAGGTTGCGGTCGACGGCCTCGTAGGTCTGGCCGTGCGGGTCGTAGATCTTCGCGGTGGGGAACAGCGAGTCCATGCCGAACGTCCGCGCCTCGTCCGGGATGATCGGGACGAACCTGGCGCCGATCTCGGCGTCCTTCATCAGGTCCTTGAGCAGCCGGACGAACGCCATGGTCGTGGCGACCGGCTGCTTGCCCGAGCCGCGGCGCAGCTCGTCGTAAACCGAGTCGGTCGGCAGCGCCAGCGGCCGCGCCCGGACCACGCGCTTGGGCAGGTAGCCGCCCAGGGCCGCCCGCCGCTCCTTCATGTACTGGATCTCGTCGGAGTTCTCGCCCGGGTGGTAGTACGGCGGGAGTTCCGCTTCCAGCGCGGCGTCGGGGATCTCCAGGTACAGGCGGTCCCTGAACTCCTTCAGCTCGGCCACCGTGAGCTTCTTCATCTGGTGAGTGGCGTTGCGGGCCTCGAAGTCCGGGCCGAGCGTCCAGCCCTTGATCGTGTGGGCCAGGATCACCGTCGGCTGCCCGACGTGCTCGGTGGCCGACTTGAACGCCGCGTAGACCTTGCGGTAGTCATGCCCGCCGCGGGACAGGTTCCTGATCTCATCGTCGGACAGGTGCCCGACCATCGCGCGCAGCCGCGGGTCGCCGCCGAAGAAGTTCTCCCTGGTATAGGCGCCGGACTCGACCGCGTAGGTCTGGAACTGCCCGTCCGGGGTCGTGTTCATCTTGTTGACCAGGACCCCGTCGGTGTCCTGTGCCAGCAGCGGGTCCCAGTCCCGGCCCCAGATGACCTTGATGACGTTCCAGCCAGCGCCGCGGAACGTGGCTTCGAGCTCCTGGATGATCTTCCCGTTGCCGCGCACCGGGCCGTCGAGCCGCTGCAGGTTAGCGTTGATCACGAAGGTGAGGTTGTCGAGCTCCTCGCGGGCGGCCAGCGCGAGCCCGGCGCGTACCTCGGGCTCGTCGGTCTCGCCGTCGCCCAGGAAGCACCAGACGTGCGAGCGGCTGGTGTCCTTGAGCTCGCGGGCCAGCAGGTAGCGGTTGAACCGGGCCTGGTGCACGGCGTTGATTGCCGACAGGCCCATCGAGACGGTCGGGAACTCCCAGAAATCGGGCATCAACCGCGGGTGCGGGTACGAGGGCAGTCCACCGCCAGGGTGGGATAGTTCCTGCCGGAAGCCGTTCAGTTGCTGCTCGGTCAGGCGTCCCTCGAGGAAGGCCCTAGCGTAGATGCCGGGGGCGGCGTGGCCCTGGAAAAAGACCTGGTCGCCGGACTCGCCGTGGTCCTTGCCGCGGAAGAAGTGGTTGAAGCCCACCTCGTACAGGCTTGCGGCCGAGGCGTACGTGGCGATGTGTCCGCCGACGCCGAGACCAGGCCGGTTGGCCCGGCTGACCATGATCGCGGCGTTCCACCTGATGTAGGCCCTGATCCGCCGCTCGACGTACTCGTCCCCAGGGAACCAGGGCTCGCGCTCGGGCGGGATCGTGTTGATGTAGTCGGTGCTGCGCAAGCCAGGCACGCCCACCTGCTGCTCCCTGGCCCGCTCCAGCAGCCGGAGCATGACGTACCTGGCGCGGACCCGGCCGTGAGTCCGGACGATGTCATCGAAGGACTCGATCCACTCCCTGGTCTCATCCGGATCTATATCCGGCAGCTGGGTCGGCAGTCCGTCGCTGATGATGGAAAAGCGCTGGCGTCCGGAGGCCACAGGTGTATTCCTCGCCTTTCAGCGGGACCGCCAGCGCTCGGCCAGCGGCCCGACGGATGGGGAACGCGGCTCGTACGGGCCGCATCCAGGTCGTGTCATCCCTTCTAATCCTCGTACCCAACGCCCAGGAACGCATCTCTACCGGCGGGTAACCGAGGGCGCGGCCGAAGGCTTGGCACGGACGACCGCGACCCTGGGTACGGGATAGCGGGGCCCCCGCCTAGTTCCCATTATCGTCGACGTAGCGAGGGCCGAGGTTAGGCCGACAACCCAGGCTAAAGCATGCCAAAACGTTGCGTTGGAGCAGCCCCGGACGGCCGACTAGCCTGAGAATTAGATCTCGGTGCTAATTGTGACTTGCGCACCGCGCCGACCCAGTGTGAACTGTCGGGTCAAGAGCAGCAGACAACGCGGAACCGTGTTAGCCAGGACCCGAACTGGGCATTGTGCGGAGATCTCGGGAGCCAGCCGGCTCGGCGATGCGGGAAGGATCAGGAGGACGTTAGTGAGCGCGACCGCGGGCCAGGCGCAGGATCAGCGCGACCTGGCCGAGCGACTTGGCATCAAGCCAGGTCACGTGGTGCAGGAGATCGGCTATGACGACGATGTCGACGAGGCTCTCCGAGCGTCGGTTGAGGCGCTCGAGGGCGCGGAGCTGGTCGACGAAGATTATGACGACGTCGTCGACGGAGTCATCCTCTGGTGGCGGGACGGCGATGGCGATCTGGTCGATGCGCTGATGGATGCGCTGACTCCGCTTGCTGACGGCGGCTACATCCTGCTGCTCACGCCCAAGACCGGCCGTGAAGGGCACGTGGAGCCGAGCGAGATCGGCGAGGCGGCACCGACCGCTGGCCTGGCCCAGACGTCGACCGGCAGCGCAGGCCGCAACTGGTCGAGCACACGGCTGGTCGCGCCCAAGGCGCGCAGGTAGCGTCCGCTGCTTGATCCGGGTGCCGGCCCGGCGGAGTGAGATGACACACTGAGTCCGTTCGGAATCTTGCTCACGTTGCGGCCGGGCACGAGCCGCAATTGTGTCTGCTTTCCATATCCCGCGTTGAGAGGACCAGTCCATGGCGGTTGAAGTCGGTGATCAGGCCCCTGACTTCGAGCTCAAGGACCAGCACGGTACGCCGGTCAGGCTGTCGGAGTTCCGCGGTAAGAAGAATGTAGTACTCGTCTTTTATCCCCTGGCATTTAGCGGTGTCTGCACGAGCGAGATGTGCGCGATCCGCGACGACTTCCCCGAGGTAACGAGGGATGACGTCGAGCTGCTCGCCGTATCAGTGGACTCCGGCTTCGTGCTCAGGACCTGGGCGGACCGGGATCATTTCAATTTCGCCATGCTCTCTGACTTCTGGCCGCACGGAGCCGTGGCGAAGTCCTACGGTGTCTTCGACGAGGAGAAGGGCGTCGCCACCCGCGGCACCTTCATCATCGACAAGTCCGGCGTCGTCCGCTGGAAGGTCGCTAACCCTATCCCACAGGCACGTGAGATCGCCGAGTACCAGAAGGCCCTCGCCGAGCTCGACTAGCGCTCGCGCGGATCGACTGGCAGCCCGGCAGAATCGGAACTGGATGCCCTGCTATCGGTGCGGAACCCGGCAGGTAGACCCGGAGCGGGGCGAGAGCCCCTGGAGACGGGGCGTACGGGGGGACCGTCAGGTACTGATCTGCCCGGGCTGCCAGGCCGCCGTCGACTGGACGGCGGACCTGGACCGGTGCGCGGTGTGTTCGAGTGTCCACCTGGTCCGGCGGCTCGGTGAGGCCGAGTGCCGCGACTGCGGCTCGGTCGGCCAGCCGGTGGTGGCGGCTACGCTGGCTGGCGAGCCTGGCCCCGGCGGACCGATTTCGCCTGGGTCGGCTGGGGCCTGGGACGAGACGGCCGACGAGGCCATGTCGAGCCTGACCGAGGAAGTGGAGCTGGCGCTTTCGCGCGTGCTCGGGACATCCTCGCCACCGCGCCCTCCATACGCGATGTCGTGACTCCTCCGGTCAGCTCAGCGCTCCGCCGTTGACGTGGATCGTCTGGGCGGTGATGTGACTGGCCGCGGGCGATGCCAGGAAACGGACAGTCGCCGCGATGTCCTCCGCTGTCCCGGCGCGCCTGGTCGCGGTTTGGCCGACGAGCGTCGACCGGCGAGCATCGGTCATGCGGCCGCGGAAGAACTCCGTGCCGTCAATGAAGCCAGGCGCGATCACGTTCGCGGTAATCCCGTCGGCCCCGACGTCGGCAGCCAGAGTCAGGTTCCACGCCTCGATCGCCGCTTTCGCGGCCGAGTATGAGCCCGCGCCCGCCCGGTGCGCCGCGATCGAACTGAAGCTGATTACTGCCCCGCGAGGGGCAAGCCGCCCGCGCAGGGCGGTGGTCATCAGAACGGCAGACATGACGTTGGCTTCGAGGTTCGCGCGCCAGGCCGCGGCCACCTCGGCTAGGTCGGCTGGCTCCGGCCCGCCAATGTCGGTGTTGCCGCCAGCGTTGTTGACCAGCACGTCCACCGACGCCGGCAGGTCAGCCAGGGCTCGCTCGACTTGCAGCGGGTCGGAGGCGTCGAAGGCCACGGCCCGCACCGCCTCGCCAAGCTCGGCTGCGGTCCGTGCGAGCGGCTCAGGCCGTCTGCCGGTGATGACGACCTGGTCGCCCTCGCGCGCGAAGGCAGCCGCGATGGCCCTGCCGATTCCCGTACCGCCGCCGGTCACTACTACGTGGCGCATTCTCTTCGGACTCCTCGTTTAGTGCTAAACGAACTGTGCCACACTATCAGGGTGAGCGAACCAGGGCCCAAATCTGCCGATCACGCGCCGGACATAGCGGACCGGGCGTCGGAAATCGCCGCCGCCTGGGCACGCGAGCGGCCGGGCCTGCCTGTCGCCTCGATCGGCATCCTGACCAGGATTTGGCAGGTGGCCAAGCTCGCCTCTGACGACCGTCGGCGGACGCTGGCGGCGCTTGGCATGGACGCGGCGACCTTGGACTTGCTGAGCACCCTGCGCCGGGCGGGTCCGCCGTACCGCGTCTCGACCCGTGAACTGACGGCGCGATCCCTCGTGACCGCCGGCGCGATCACCCAGCGCGTCGACCGCGCTCAGCGGTCCGGCCTGGTCCGTCGGTTGCCGTCGGAGCGCGGGTCGAGGGTGGTTCTCGTTGAGTTGACGTCTGACGGCCACGCAGCGGTCGAGACGGCCGTCGGTACCGTGCTCCGGCACGAGCAGCAGGTGGTCGACGTGCTCGACCCGGTCCAGCAGGAGCAACTGGCGGGAATGTTGGCGGCGCTGCTCCGCGGGTTCGAGCAGCCGGCCTGAGGAAGCGCGCTCTCGCCGGCTGGGCCGGTGGCGGGCTGCCTGGCCAGAAGCGGAGCCGCAGGCCACCGCGCGAGTCGCGGGGGAGCGGTACGCTTGGGCGCGGCCGTCTCGGGCCGGGCGTCGGGCGCATAGCTCAGCGGTAGAGCACTCGCCTTACAAGCGAGGGGTCACTGGTTCGAACCCAGTTGCGCCCACCAGGCAGGACGCCAGCAGCAGTAAGATCAAATAGGCGGATGACACCCGCTGTTGACACCAGTTCGCGGTGACCCGCGGCGGGCATCACGAACCCTGCCCCAAGGTTTGGCTCAGCTGCGTGAGCGCCTGGCGGTGGGCATCGCGGTCCTCGTGGGTGTAGATCTCTAGCGTGACGGCCATGCGGGAGTGGCCGAGGATGAGCTGGGCGTCGCGGGCCGGAACCCTGAGGTTCTTCAGCAGTGTTGCAGTGGTGTGGCGCAGATGATGTACGGCAATTGGCCGTAGTTGGTGCGCGGTGCAGATCCGATGGAAGGACCGGACGAGGTTGCGCGGCTCAACCGGCCTGCCGGTCCTAGTCGTGAAGATGAGGCCATTATCTTGCCAAGCGCGGCCGAGTTCGTGCCTGTCAGCGTCCTGTGCCTGCATCCGGAGCTTCAGGACTCGGTGGTCAGCGGCAACAGCGGCAGGTCGCGTCGGCCCGCGGCCGTCTTGATCGGGCCGGGCTCAAGCTGCCCGCGCACGCGCAGTATCTGCTGCCTGATGCGGATCTCGCTGTCGGCCTGGTCGACGTCACGCCAGCGGAGCCCGAGTACTTCGCCGCGACGGAGCCCGTACAAGAGTAG
>JASHOL010000385.1 GCA_030041135.1 Streptosporangiaceae bacterium
GGTGGCGGCAGTTCGCCGAAGCGACCACGGTTTGCAATCTAGGGATGAATCGTAACTGCCGCCCGTCAGCTCCGCACAGATCGAGCTTGCTCCTCAAGCAGTCTGGCCACTGCGCGCAGCGCCAGCTCGTAGGAATGCAGGCCGAACCCGGCCACGGTACCGTCGGCGACGCCGGCCACCACCGAGGCGTGGCGGAAGGTCTCGCGCGCGGCCGGGTTGGACAGGTGCACCTCGACCAGCGGAGCGGTGCGCATGGCCAGCGCGTCCCGCAGCGCATATGAGTAATGGGTGAAAGCGGCCGGGTTCAGCACGACCGGCAGCCGCCGCTCGATTGCCTCGTGGACCCAGCCGATTAGCTCCGCCTCGTCGTCGGTCTGCCGCAGGTCGCACTTCAGGCCGAGCTCCTCGGCCAGTGCCGAGCAGGCCGCGGCGATGTCGCCCAGCGTGGCCGATCCGTAGATCTCCGGCTCCCGGCTCCCCAGCCGGGACAGGTTAGGCCCGTTCAGCACGAGCACCGTGGTCATGGCGGCTGCGGACATCGGTCAGCTCACCTCCGTGAACGCGCGCTCCAGGAGATCCTCGTCCGGGTCGGCGAGGATCCCCGGCTCGGCGAGCCCGTCCAGGACGACCAGCCGCAGCCGTGCGGCTCTTGTCTTCTTGTCGACCGCCATGACCTTGCGGAGCTCAGGCCAGCTCCCGCCCCTGTAGTACGTCGGCAGCCCGACCGCGGCCAGGATCTGGCGGTGCCGGGCCGCGGTGCCATCGTCCAGCCGGCCGGCCAGCCGGGCCGCGGCGGCCGCGAAGCACATGCCGATCGCCACGGCCTCGCCGTGCCGGACCGAAAAGTCCTCGGCTCGCTCGATGGCGTGCCCGAGCGTGTGCCCGTAGTTGAGGAACTCGCGCTGGCCAGCCTCGCGCAGGTCGGCCGTCACCACGCCGGCCTTCATGGCGATGGCTCGCTCGATCAGCTCGCGCTCGTGCCGCCCGCCCGGCTTCGAGGCGGCCGCCGGATCCGATTCGATCAGGTCGAGAATCACCGGGTCGGCAATGAACCCTGCCTTGATCACCTCGGCCAGCCCGCTGACGTACTCGGCCGCGGGCAGCGTCGCCAGCGTGGTGACGTCGGCAAGCACCCCGGCGGGCGGGTAAAAGGCGCCGACCAGGTTCTTGCCCGCGGTCGTGTTGATCGCGGTCTTGCCGCCAATCGCGGCGTCGGTCATGCCGAGCAGGGTCGTCGGCACGAGGACGAGCCGGACGCCGCGCAGCCAGGTCGCCGCGACGAAGCCCGCCAGATCGGTCACCGCTCCCCCGCCGACCCCCACAATCGCGTCAGCGCGGCCGACCCCTGCATCGGCTAGCCGCTCCCAGAGCCACGTGGCGACGCTGACGTCCTTGGCCGCCTCGCCGTCGGGCACGGGCTCGGCCCGCACGTGGTAGCCCGCCGTGGCCAGCACGTCGCACACGGCCCGAGCGGTCGCGTCGGGCCTGCCGACGTGGATGACGACCACGGTCTGCACGGTGCTGCCGGTCAGGGCGGGCAGCTCGCCCAGGACGTCGGTGCCGACCAGGATCTCGTGGGGACGCTCTCCGCCCACCGTGATTCTGGTCGCCGTCATCCCGCGCTCATCCCGCCGTCATCCCGCCGCCAACGGCCGCCGCGATCTGCGCGGCTATCTCACCTGGCTCCCGGCCATCGGTGTCCACGGTCATCCAGGCCAGCCGGGTGTAGACCGGCAGCCGCCGGTCGAGCAGCGCCTTGAGCTGAGCCCTCGGGTTGCCGATCAGCAGCGGCCGGGGCCGGTCCATCCCGACCCGCTTGGCCAGCTCGGGAAAGCTCGTCTGCAGGTAGACGACCGGCCGGCCGGCCAGGCGCTCCTGGGTCGCGGTATCCATGACGGCGCCGCCGCCGAGCCCGACGACCCCGTCCCGCCCGTCGATCGCGGCGGCCACGGCGGTCCGCTCGAGCTCGCGGAACGCGGCCTCCCCGTCCTCGACGAAGATGTCGCTGACCGGCTTGCCGGCCGCAGCCGCGATGCTCGCGTCGGTATCGGCGAAGCTCACGCCAAGACGCTCAGCCAGCTCGGTACCGACCGTCGTCTTGCCGGCGCCCGGTGGTCCGATAAGGATTACAAGCGGGAACGAGGTGCGTCCGTCCTGCTCAGGTCCGCTCGCTGTCACCGGATCACCAGCGCCTTCAGGTAGCCGTCCGCGTTTCTGGCGGTCTCGGCGACGCTGTCGCCGCCGAACTTCTCCAGGACAGCGTCGGCCAGCACAAGCGCCGCCATCGCCTCCGCGACCACTCCGGCGGCCGGGACGGCGGTCACGTCGCTCCGCTGGTTAATCGCCTTGGCCGGCTCGCCGGTCCTGACGTCGACCGTGGAGAGCGCGCGGGGCACCGTCGAGATCGGCTTCATCGCCGCCCGCAGCCGGACCGGCTCGCCCGTGCTCATGCCGCCCTCGATGCCGCCCGCGCGGTTGGTGCGCCGCCTGACGCCGTTTGCACCGGCCTCGATCTCGTCATGTGCCGCCGAGCCGCGCCGCGCGGCGGTCAGGAAGCCGTCCCCGACCTCGACGCCCTTGATCGCCTGGATGCTCATCAGCGCGCCGGCCAGGCGGCTGTCAAGCCGCCGGTCCCAGTGCACGTGGCTGCCAAGACCAGGCGGCAGGCCGTGCACGACGACCTCGATCACGCCGCCCAGGGTGTCACCGTCCATCCGCGCCGTGTCGACCTCCGCCTGCATGGCTGCGCTGGCCGCCTGATCGAGGCAGCGGACGGGATCGGCGTCGATCGCGGCTAGGTCCTCGGGCCCCGGTATCTGCCCGGCCGGAGCGCTGACCGTTCCGAGCGCGACCACATGGCTCACGATCTCGGCTCCCAGCACCTGGCGCAGCAGCCGCCGAGCGACCTCGCCCAGCGCGACCCTGGCTGCGGTCTCCCGTGCGCTGGCGCGCTCCAGGACCGCCCTGGCCTCGTCGTGACCATACTTCTGCATGCCCGCCAGGTCGGCGTGTCCGGGCCGGGGGCGGGTCAGCGGGGCGCTACGGGCCTGCGCGGCCAGGATGTCCTCGGCCACCGGATCCGCCGACATGACGGTTTCCCATTTCGGCCATTCGGTGTTGCCAATCCTGATCGCCAGCGGGCCACCTAGCGTCAGGCCGTGCCTGACACCGCCGGTCAGCTCGACCTCATCCTGCTCGAACTTCATCCGGGCGCCGCGGCCGTAGCCTGCCCGGCGCCGGGCTAGGGCCGCGGCCAGGTCGGGCGTGGTGACCTCCACCCCGGCCGGGATCCCCTCGCAGACCGCCACCAGGGCACGGCCATGTGACTCCCCGGCAGTCAGCCATCGCAGCATGCAGCCGATCCTGCCATGCCTGCCTGGATGGCGTTTGCCCGGCAGTGTTTGCCCGATTGGCCGCCGGGTATCTCTGCCTCGCCATACGGGGGAATCGTCAGTCTTGCACCTGCCGCTACCCGCTGTCGGCAGGTGCCTTTTCTTGGTGCTACGCGGTCTTCGGGGGAGGAGCGTAAGTGCGCCTCATCAGGCAGCTCGCCGCTACGGTAGGGCTGAGCGTACTGTCGCTCGGCTCCGCCGCCGCAGGCGCGGGAGCTCTCGTCATAGCGACCACCTGGCCCGCTCAGGCCGCCATAACCGACTCCCCCGGCGGCGCGACCGGGTCAGTGGATCCAAGCAGCGTTACCCCTGGCAGCTCGGTTACCTTCCAGGTGTTCTGCGCGAGCCTCGATACGGCGTCGGCGACATTGGCGGGCGCAACGCTGAGCCTGCCTGAGCAAATCCCGATGGACAAGGAGTCTGCCGCCGGCGTCTTCAGCGCAACGGTCACGCTGCCGAGCAGCATTCGTCCCGCGACTTACACGGTCAACATGGACTGCTCAGACGGCAGCTCGGCGACCGCCACGCTGACGGTTACCACGCTCCCGAAGCGCGGAGTGGGCGTGCAGACCGGTGACGGCACGACCTCGACGCAAACGAACACGGGTCTTGCCGCCGGCGGCCTCGCGCTGGCCGGGGTCGGCGTCATGACGGGATTGGTCGCGCTGCGGCGCCGGTACGCGCTGCAACGCAGGTATCCGACACGGCAGCAGTAGCAGGCCCGTCCCCGCCGGTTCTTTCGGCCCGACCGGCACCGGACGGCCAAGGCCCGCGCGACCGGCACCGTGCGACCGGCACCGCGCGACCGGCACCGCGCGACCGGCACCGTGCGACCAGCGCCGGACGGCGCCGGCCGACAGCCGACCGTCATCCAGACCCGGCCCGTTCCCTTGCCTTAGCGAGCTGGCGCTGCGCCGCTGTCAGCTTCTTGGTGGCGATTTCCAGGTCACGCTGCGCCTGTTTGCCGTCGCGGGCCAGCTGAGCGCTCTCGGACGTGGCCTGATCCAGCTCACCTTGCAGGTGCTCGATCCGGCGCCGCAGAAACTGGCGTTGCTCGACCAGGCCAGCGACCCTGGCCTCGGCTTCCGCCGCGGCTGCACCCGCGGCCTGCACCGCAGCCTCGGCCTCGCTGACGGCTTCCCGTGCGAGCGCCGCCTTCGCGTCGGCATCCTTGCTGTCGGCCTCCCGGCCCCGTGGCCGGGCGCTCGGCTGGCCGGCGT
>JASHOL010000386.1 GCA_030041135.1 Streptosporangiaceae bacterium
TTCAAGATGGATCAGCTGCCGCTGGACGGCAGGCTGACCGATCTCGGCGGGTTCGCCCGGCTCGGCGCCGATGGCGTGGACCTGCTGCTATCGGACTCAACCAACGCCGAAGTCCCGGGCATCGTGACGTCCGAGCGGGAGATCGGGCCTGTGCTGTCTGACGTGTTCGCGGCAGCCGAGCAGCGGATCATCGTGTCCTGCTTCGCCAGTCACGTGCACCGGGTCCAGCAGGTAATGGACGCGGCGGCCGAGCACGGCCGGAAGGTGTCCCTCGTCGGGCGGTCCATGGTGCGGAACATGGGCGTCGCCCGCGATCTCGGCTATCTCAAGGTTCCCTCGGTCCACGGCGGGCTGCTTGTGGATCTCAGGGAAGCGGAGGAGCTACCGCCCGATCAGATCGTCCTGATCTCGACCGGGTCACAGGGTGAGCCGATGTCGGCCCTGTCCCGGATGGCCGGGCGCGATCACCCGATCCGGATCGCCTACGGCGACACGGTGATCCTCGCCTCCTCGCTCGTGCCAGGGAACGAGGCCGCCGTCTCGCGTATCATCAACGACCTGACCCGCCTCGGGGCCAGGGTGGTGCACAAGGGCAACGCGCTCGTGCACGTGTCCGGCCACGCCCCGGCCGGCGAGCTGCTGTACGTGCTGAACCTCGTGCGCCCGAGCAACTTCATTCCTGTGCACGGCGAGTGGCGGCACATGAGGGCGCACGCCGAGCTGGCCGCGCTGACCGGGGTCCCCGACGCCAACATCGTGATCGCCGAAGACGGCGTCGTAGTCGACCTGGTGGACGGGCAGATCTCGGTCGCGGGCAAGGTGCCGTGCGGATACGTCTACGTGGACGGGCTCTCGGTCGGCGAGATCACCGAGGCCTCGCTCAAGGACCGGCTGATCCTGGGCGAGGAGGGGTTCCTGTCGGTCGTGGTGGTCATCGACTCCACGAGCGGCAAGCTGGTCGCCGGCCCGGAGGTGCACGCCCGCGGCGCCGGCATAGACGACGCCGCGCTGGCCGAGGTCGTGCCGCTGGTCGAGGACGCGCTGGCCGAAGCGGTCAAGGAGGAAGTGACGGAGGTGCACCAGCTGCGTCAGGTTGTCCGCCGGACCGTCGGCAAGTGGGTGAACGAGAACTACCGGCGCAGACCGATGATCATTCCGGTGGTCGTCGAGACCTGACCGAGCCGCTGCAGACCTTACCGGGCACCAGCCGCTGCAGGCCTTACCGGGCACCAACGGCCCTGCCCGGTGCCACGCCGGGCAGGGCCTCCGGTTGTGGCGACTCAGGGCGCGGTCGGGTTGGTGGTCCAGTTTGCGGGATTGGTGCCGAGCACACGCAGGTGATGGGCGAAGACGCTGATGACGTTCAGCGACGGAACGCCCGTGCTCGCCTGTATCCGGATCTGCACGGACAGCCCGTCCACGTTGTCCGCGCAGAGGTACTGGTCCTGGGAGTTCACGTACACGTCGTAGCCGTTGATCATCTGCTTGGTGCCCGGTCCGATGACTGTCATTTTCCCGTCAGCACCCATCACTCCAATCTTGGAATTCGCACAGGTCCCGGCGGCGGGCGTGCTTGCGGGCTGGGCCGTGACGTCCAGTTCGCCTGCCGCGTTCCGGTCGGCTCGCAGCCGTGAGATCAGTGAGAACATCCTGTCCAGCGGGCCTGCGGATGTGCCGTTGAACCCCTGGTCGGGTGAGAGGCGCCACTGCGCGCTCAGGTCGGTCAGCTGGACTGCAAACCTCAGGCGCAGCGTCAGGCCGAGCCTCATGGTCTGTGCGATCTTGAGCGCATCGGGACGGTAAGCATTGCCGACGAACTCCAGCGTTGCCCAGCCACCCTCGGCGTACTGGTAGGCCAGGATCTGGTTGACCGGGCCCGGCGGAGGGAGCGGCAAGTATCCCCAGTAGGCAACGTGCCCGTCGATGTCTGGGGCCTGGCCGGTCAGGCGCATAGCAACTGACTGTCCTGAGCAAGTGAGGTTGTTCCCAGCCTGCCTGCACTTTCCGGCCGCAAGCGCCGTCCATATGTATGTCTGCTGCATGGACGGATTACTGACCTCGAGGTTCTGATAGGTGAGCCCCGTGCCGCCCACAATGAACGGATGGCTGAACGGCAGCCAGCCGAACGACGCATACTCCACGAGCGGGTTGAACTCACGCGGTGCCGTCCCGATGCGCCGCGGGACTTGGGGAGGTTGAGTTTGCGCGGCGGATGGGTGCATCGTCTCCGAGGGGATGATCCCGGTCAGCACTATCGCCAGCACTGCGCCAGCCGCGAACACCGGGCTGGCGAGAATCCCTGCACGGCGTCGGCGCAGGTAGGTTCGGCCGACCCGCCGGGCGGCCGGGATGCTGATGGGCGCGGGCGGTGGCTCGCTCGAGGCTTGGCGCTCGAACAGCGCGCGAAGGTCGGACTCAAGCATGGTGGGGTGCCTTTCCGGATTCTCGGCGCGCTCGCGCCGGGGCCTGGCTGCCGACGGTGGCAGGGACGTCGCTGGCCAGCCGGCTGCGCAGCGTGGCGAGCGCCTTTGCGGTCTGGCTCTTGACCGTGCCCACGGTGCAGCCAAGCGCGGCGGCCGTCTGGTCGAGGTTGAGGTCGCAGTAGTAGCGCAGCACCAGGGCCGCCCGTTGCCGTGGCGGAAGAGCGGTCATGGCTGCCTGCAGGTCCATCAGGCCGTCCGGATCGGCCGTCAGGATCGGTGACTCCGGCAGTTGGTCGGTGACACTTACGCGCCTGGTCCAAGCGCTGCGCCGCTCGTGCAGGAACTCGCGGACCAGGATCGAGTTCACATACGCGTCGGTGTTGTCGGCACCGGACGCCTTGGTCCAGTGCACGTAGACCTTGATGATGGCCTGCTGGACGAGGTCGTCAGCCCGATGCCAGTCCTGGCACAGCAGGAGCGCGAGCCGGCGGAGGGCGGGCAGCCGGTACGAAACGTACTCGGCGTACTCGGCGTCGCGCGGATTGGTCACGAGGCGGGCCCTTCTGCGCAGCGACTAGTCACACTCTGCCGAGGCGCGCAGCGCAGGCTCAGGTTGTCCGCCGATACTAGAAAAATGTCAGCCGAGCAGGCAACGGCCCGGCATCGGCCGCGCTGGCCGGGGCCGGGCCGTTCATCGCAGCCCGCGCCTTTCCTCAGGGCGAGATCGGTGTCGTGGTCCAGTCGGCCGGGTCCAGGCCGAGCATCTGGACGTGATGAGCAAAGACATCGAGCGGACTCAGGAGCGGGCGCGGTCCGGTAATTGTCATCAGCAGCATCAGGCCGCTGGCGGCCGGGCGGTGAGCAGTTAGATAGTAGATGGGCACCGTCGGCTCGCCTGTCACACTCAACGCCGAATGAAACTGATATACCTCGTAGCCGTTGATCAGCGGGCAGGAGCTGCTTCCGCACTCGGGGCCGCCGGTCCCGGCAAATAGGCCTAGCGAGCGAGGCGCGGGCTCGGCGGCGGGAGGCTGGCCGGCGGACACGGGAGGCTGGCCGAGCCACACTTGGTCCGCGTGCATCGGCAGGTTGTTCCGAACGAACAGGACCTGCTGAACCGTCCGCCACTGCCGCGGCAGGCCAGTCAGGCGGAAGAGGAACTTGATGGGCGTTGGCTGACCGAACCGAACATTCTCCGCTATCCGCATCGCGGTCGCCCGGTCGGAGTAGATCAGCAGCGCCCATCCACCCCGCGCATACTGAAACGCCAGCATCGGCCAGCGCTTGGACACCAGCGATGACCTGCCTGACTGCTGTACCTCGGCGGTAGTGAGGGCCTCCTGGATTTCCAGGCCCCAGTAGGCAACATGCCCGTTGACATCCGGAGCCCGGCCGGTCACCGCCATGGCGCCGTCGGTGAGGTGCCTTTCGGATCCGCAGGTCAGCCGCGTAACGGTCAGCGCACACTGGCCGGCCGAGTACACCACCAGTTGCGGCAGGCCACTCGGATAGGTCGCGACGGAAAGTGCCGTCGGGAATGACTGCCCTCCGCCAACTTGGTCGCCGGGCGGGAGCCAGCCGAACGTGGCATACATCTCCAGCGGATTGAACCGCCGCGGAGCCACCTGCGGGCCGGCCACTGCTGACGCGGTCTTGCTGCCCGCGGCGCCGGACACCAGCGACGCGGTGAGGCCGACGGCCACCGCGGCGGCGGCGGCCACGATGGGGCTGCCGATAGTGGCCGCCCGCCGCCAGCGACGGCGTATCTGCGCTCGCTTGCGAACAACCGGCAAGCTGATCTGGGCGGTCGGCTGGTCGCCGGCCGCCTGCCACTCGAACATCTCCCGCAAGTCACTCTCAAGCATGATCAGAGATCTCCCCCGGCGTCTGGCCGACCGATGCCCCGTCTCCGGTAGCGGATGACAGGGGTCCGAGCACCCGGCGCAGCGATGTGAGCGCCTTGGCTGTCTGGCTCTTGACCGTGCCTGGTGCACAGCCAAGGGCCATCGCGCACTCGTCGATGTTCATGTCGCAGTAGAACCTCAGCACGAGCACGGCGCGCTGCCGGGGCGGCAGCCCGGCGACCGCGGCCCGCAGGTCAAGGAAGTCCTCGCGATCGGTGGGCGGCGCGGGCAGGTCCGGCGGCCGGTCGGTCACGCTCACCCGCCGGGCCCAGTTGGTGCGCCGCTCCCTGATGAACTCACGGACCAGGATCGTCCGGACGTAGGCGTCGATGCTGTCGGCGGTGGCTGCGTTCTCCCAGCGCAAGTAGAGCCTGGTCAAGGCCGCCTGCACGAGGTCATCGGCGCGGTGCCAGTCCTGGCAGAGCAGCAACGCGAGCCGGCGCAGCGACGGCATGCGCGCCGACACGTATTCGGCGAACTCGGGCGGGGCCGCGCTCGTCATGGCTGTGCTCGCTCGGGGGGACGACCCCCCGAGTCCCCCCGCGGTCTCGCGCGGGCTAGGCACTCGGTCATGCCGTATAGAAACGTACTCCGGCCCCGCGGGTTGCCCGTCTCCCGGAAAAGGTCGTCCTCAGCGTCGAGCCGTAACCTCAGCCAATGGGCTGAGTAGTCCAGTGCGCGGGATCGGGCCCGAGCAAGCGCAGGTGGTGGCCGAACATTTCGGCCGGGCTGATTATCGGCCGGGGACTTACCTGGATCCAGACAAACAATCCGTCCGCGTCGGGCGCGCACAGCTCCGGGTCCGCCCAGGTTTCATTCGGGCCCCAGAGCCTGACCGGGTAGCCGTTGATCACAGTGGATGGTTCGGCCTGTGGACACGCGCCTTTGCTTCCTGGCCCGATCTGCACGGACGGAGTCGCCGGCTGAGAAGGATCACCTTCGGGGCCGATATCGGCGCGGCCGACCGTTATCTGGTACGACGTCGCGTATAGGATGCCGTCTCGCCAGCCCGCCGCCACTGCGTTGACTTGCCAGTCCGCCGGAACGCCCGTGAGCTGGAGCGCAAACCTGACCGGCGGGGACACGTCAGGGCCGATCCTGATGCTCACGGCCATCCGCAATGCATCACGCAGGTTAGGGGCGTCCAGTACGGCCCAGCCGCCGCGGGCGTACTGCCAGCAGAGCGCTCCAGCCGTCAGGTGCAGAGTTCTGCGGGCCAGGCTCGGCGAGACGCCGATCGACAGGTGTTCGCTGGCCCAGTACGCCCGATGCCCGTCCACGTCGCCGACCAGGCCGCCGAGCGCTTGCGATGCTATCGGCTGGCCGGCCACATTGCACCTCAGCGTGTGCCCGCTCACCTTGCAGCGGCCGGCTGCGTAAATCGCCAGCTGGGTGTGCGTGTCCATCCGGCCCCACAGCAACAGTGCGTCCTGGCCGAGTCCGTCCCGGGTCTGGCTCAAGGACGTGCCGTCCGGTAGCCAGCCGAACGCGGCGTAAGGCCGCAGCAGGCTGAAGTACCTCGGCGCCGCCGCGGTGCCCGCAGTCGAACCGCCGGCTGGCGCCTGCGCGCGGCCGGTTAGGCCGATCACGCCGGCCAGGCCGATCGCCACCACCGCGCCCGCGGCGAGCACCGGGGCACCGGCCGCGGTCAGCGCCTGGCGGCGCCGCTGTACTCGGGCTCGCCGGATCGCGTGGGTGATGCTGACGCGAGCGGGCGGCTGATCGGAACCGGCCATCTGCTCGAACGCGCGCCGGATCATTTGGTCAAGCATTGCTGGTGATCTCCCCGTGGTTATGAGCGGCGCACGACGGGCCGGGTTCGGCGTCCGCCGTGGTGCCGAGAGTGCGGCGCAGGGCCGCCAGTGCCCTGGCCGTCTGGCTCTTCACCGTGCCCGCGGAACAGCCAAGGACGTTCGCGGTCTGATCGACGTTCAGGTCATAGTGGTAGCGCAGGACGAGGACTGCGCGCTGGCGGGGCGGCAGGGCCGCGATCGCGGCCCGCACGTCAAGCGAGCTGTCCTTGTCGGCCTCGCTGGCGGCCACCTCCGGCGGCTGGTCGGTGAGCGTCACCCGCCTGGCCCAGCCAAGCCGGCGCTCGTGCAGGAACTCGCGGACCAGGATGGTGCGGGCGTAGGCGTCGACGCTGTCGCTGGCCTGTGCCTTGCCCCAGTGCAGGTACAGCTTGGTGATGGCCGCCTGGGCTAGGTCGTCGGCGCCGTGCCAGTTATGGCAGAGCAGCAGGGCCAGCCGGCGCAGCGCGGGCAGCCGGGCCGAGACGTACTCAGTGAACTCGGCGTCCCGCCCGGCACTCATCGTGATGCCCAGCAGTCACGATGCGCTCTCACACTGCCTATAGGCCGCTGGCCGCCCATTCGGTTGTCGGCGCCGGATCACAAGTTTCCGGCGGCCTCGCCGCGGAGCCGGAGGCGGAACCGCGGCAGCCTGCGTGATGCCGCCTCGGCCATGATCGCGATGATCAGCAGTAGCAGCAGGCCGATCACCGCGATGCCGGCCTGCAGGGCGATCCGCTCGAACTTCGGCGTCTTGCTGCCGATAGTGCCGAGGTCGCTGAGGAAGAAGTACTCACTCAGAGGATGATCGTCGGTCAGCAGCGGACCGGCGCCGACGTAGCGGTTGACCTGGTCGTTCACCAGCCACGTCAGCTTGTGGATGATCGACGGCCAGTCCGCGGTCGGCGTGGGCTTCCAGTCAGGGGCGCCGCCCAGGTCGGCGCGTGCCTGCTTCGTGCCGAAGATCTTCAGGATGTTCGCCGTCGTGATGTTGATCGGCGACTGCGAGCCCATCAGGTACATCCCGTACGGCCTCGGGCCATAAATGACGGTGACGTACCTGAACTCCGAGCGGAACGTGCGGAGCAGCAGCTTGGTGTCGCCGTAACCCAGGAACGACGTCAGCACGCCGCCGGGCGCGAGCCGCTGACGGGCCTCCTGGTAGAACTCCTGGGTCATCAGCACGACCGCTCCGGCGCTCCAGATCGGCGGCGGTGCGTCGATCGTGATCAGGTCATACCGCTTGTCGGACAGCCGGACATAGTTCCGGCCGTCGCTGATGATCACCTGAGCCAGCTTGCTGTGCAGATACCGCTGGGCGTCCGCGTAGAACCAGCCCATCACCGTCGGCACCGTCGGGTCGAGTTCGACCGCGGTCGTGTGCATTCCAAGGATGATCGACGAGCGGAACGTCGAGCCCATGCCGAAACAGATGTTCAGCATGGTGGTCGCGTTCGGCCGTGCAGCCTTCGGGATGTAGGCCAGCAGTTTGGTGTCGATGGTCAGCTTCGTGATGCCCTCGCCGTTGAGCAGCAGGTCGCGCGCTGCCGGCTTGCCGCCGACGACGTCGACGGAGGCGACGGGATCCTCGAAATGCGCGGTCGGCGCGTGCGTGGCCGCGACGCTCCGCTGGACGTAGGTGAGGCGGGCAGCCGGCAGGAACAGCATCACCAGCATCACCGCCATCATCGCGAGCGCGATGTACGGCCGCTTCGCTCGCCTGCCCGAGAACTTCGTCGCAAGAGCGGTGCCGATCGCCGCCTGCAACAGGCACACCGCGATTATCGCGGCGTTAGTGCCGATCGTCGGGATCAGCAGGAAGCCGGCGGTCACGGTGCCTGCCACGCATCCGGCCGTGTTGACCGCATACACCAGGCCGACGCCGCGGCTGGCCTGTTCGGCGCTGTCGACGAACAGCCGGACTGTCATCGGGAACGCGTAGCCAAGGATCGCCGTCACCGGGAAGATCGCCAGCGCCGCGAAGGGCAGGCCGGCCGGGCCGTTCAGGTTGCTGATGACCAGCGGCGCCATCGCCAGTGCTCCGGCAACGGCGTACAGCGTGCCGAGCGTGCCAAGCTGCGGTCTGTGGTCCTTCTGCCACTCGTACACGAGGCTGCCGCTGGCAATGCCGATCAGGAACACCGCGACTACCGTCACGAACACGTAAATCGACGAGCCGGTGTCCTGGAGCATCACCCTGGTCCACAGCACCTCCAGCGCCAGGCTGACGAATCCGGACACCAGGGTGACCCCGAGCAGCAACCGCTGGCGTGGCCGGAGCGGCGGCCGCCGCTCCTTGACTGCGGGCGCAGACTGCTGGCCGGCTGGCCGGCTGCCGGCCGCGCGGGGCAGGGTGCGCGAGATCAGCACTGCCCCGCAGCCGGCGCACAGGTTCAGCGTTACCGCGACGTAGGTCGTGCCGAGCAGGCCAAGCAACTCGATCAGCGCGTAGCCGCTGATCACCGACCCGAGCACCGCACCGAGCGTATTCAGCCCGTACAACCGAGCGATCCGCTGGCCCACGTCCGGGTCGGTCCGCACCAGATGCTTGGTCAGCACGGGCAGGGACATGCCCATCAGGAGCGTCACCGGCGTCAATGCCACGAACGCGAGCGCAAACCGGATCAGCGCGACCTCGAGTGGCGGCAGCGTCAGGTAGGCACTGCGGAACAGCGTCGCCACCACGTCAAAGGCCAGCGGCATCAGCAGCGCGAGGCAGCCGACTGCGATCTCCAGGAGCCCGTACACGGCCAGCGCCCGGCGCAGCCGTGCTCCCACCGCGGAGCCGATCAGTGCCCCGATCCCGAGCCCGGCCAGGAACGCCGTCACCGTCGTGACAACCGCCTGAGTCGTATCACCGAACACCAGCACGAGGTCCTGCGTCCAGACGACCTGATAGATCAGGCCGGCCGCCCCAGAGGCCAGGAACAGCACTGGCACCAGCGCGTCCAGCCGGCGTCGTCGGGCCGGCTGGTCCCCACCCTGCGGCGTCTCGTACCCCGTGGCTGGGCTGGTCGTCTCGGTCTGCCAGCTATTTGCGCCGGCTTCCGCAAGGCGACCGCCTTCTCGCGTCCATCTCATGGAGCTAGTCCTTCACCGTGTCCTGGCACCAACTGAGCCTGGTCGCAATCTTCTATCACTAATCGCGGTTGCCCTGGGCTTATCCCGGGAAATGGCAGGCTCAGTGATCGGATCAGGTTGCGGTGGTACCGCAGCACGAGGACCGCGCACCGCACTGCGAAGCCGCCCGTCCGGTTGCCCGGCGTGGATCACGTACTGCCTGCGTCCTCGTTGCGGAGCCTGAGCAGGAACCGCTGCAGCTTGCCGGTGTTGGTGCGCGGCAGGGTCTGGACGAACTCGACCGAGCGCGGGTATTTGTACGGCGCGATGCTGCCCTTGACCAGGTCCTGCAGTTCGCGGGCCTTCGCGTCGTTCCCGGCCATGCCCGCCCGCAGCACCACGAAGGCCTTCACGATCTGGCCGCGGGCCTCGTCCGGGATCCCGACCACGCCGCATTCGGCGACGTCCGGGTGCCCGAGCAGGACTTCCTCGATCTCCGGGCCGGCGATGTTGTAGCCCCCCGAGATGATCATGTCGTCGGACCTGGCCTGGTACCAGAAGTAGCCGTCGGCGTCCCTGATATAGGTGTCGCCGGTGATGTTCCAGCCGTCCTTGACGTAGGCCTGCTGGCGGGGATCGTTGAGGTAGCGGCAGCCGGTAGGGCCCTTGACCGCCAGCCTGCCTGATTCGCCGTCGGGCACCAGCTTGCCCTCGGCGTCCAGGACTGCCGCCCGGTAGCCGGGGACTTCCTTGCCGGTGGAACCCCGCCGGATCTCATCGCCGGCGGAGCCGATGAAGATGTGCAGCATCTCCGTGCTGCCGATACCGTCGATGATCTTGACGCCGGTCGCGTCGTAGAACGCCTGCCAGGTTGGACCGGGCAGGTGCTCGCCCGCGGACACCGGCTTTCGAAGGCCGCGCAACTGGTCAGCCTTGCCGGCCGCCAGCATCGCCCGGTACGCGGTCGGGGCCGTCGACACGATCGTTACGCCGAAGGCGGCTATGTGGTCGGCGAGTTCGGCCGGCGTCGCCTTCTCCACCAGGAGTGAAGCGGCGCCGGCCCGGAGCGGGAACAGCACGACGGCACCGAGGCCGAACGTGAACGCCAGTGGCGGGCTGCCCGCGAACAAGTCGTCTGGCCCTGGCCTCAGCACCCGTGCGGAGAAGGTGTCGGCCACCGCGAGCAAGTCCCGGTGAAAGTGCATGGTCGCCTTGGGCCGACCCGTAGTTCCCGAAGTAAAGGCGATCATGGCGACGTCATCAGCGGCGGTCGCGACGCTGCCGAACCCCGGCGGTTTGCGGTTCGCGAGCGCGGTCAGGTCGGCCGCATCGTCCGCGCCGAAGGTGACGATCCGCGCTCCCGGCACCGCGGCGAGTTCGGCGGTGAAGCGGTGATCACACAGCGCCAGGCTCACCCGCGCGATGTCGCAGATGGTCGTCAGCTCCGCGGTGCGCAGCATGGGCATGGTCGTGACCGCCACGCCGCCTGCCTTCAGCACGCCGAACCAGCACGCGACCAGCCAGGGGTTGTTCGGCCCGCGCAGCAGCACCCTGTTGCCCGGAACCAGTCCGAGGTCCTCGGTCAGCACTCTCGCCACCTGACTGGCCCTGGCCGCCAGGTCGCCGTAGGTCCAGGTCTCGCCCGGAGCGAGGAGGCAGCGGCGGTCGGCGCCGCGAGCGGCGATGGTGGCGTCCAGGAGTTCGTCGGCCGCGTTGAGGCGAACGGGATAGCTCAGCCCGGCCAGGCCGAGGTCGAGGTCGGGCCACTGACCTGGCGGCGGCAGGTTGTCACGGCAGAACGTGTCGGCATGCGCGGATGGCGAGAGCTGCATGACCGGACCTTCCCTGAGCCACCAGAACGGTCCCCAGTATGCCGTTCGCGTGACCATAGTCAATGAAGCAGCGAATGCAGCCGGGCCGCACTAAGTTCGAAGCGTGAGCGTTCTCGCGGGCGACGCGTTCTCGGCCCAGCCGCGAGCGCTGATCGTCACGATCTACGGCCTTTATGCGCGCGACGCGGGCGGCTGGCTCAGCATCTCCGCACTGATCCGACTGATGGCCGAGCTCGGGGCCGACGAGCCGGCGGTGCGGTCAGCCACATCCAGGCTCAAGCAGCGGGGCGTGCTCGAGCCGCGGCGGCGGGACGGGGCGGCCGGCTACGGGCTGACCGAGCACGGAGTGGCGATCCTGGCCGAGGGCGACCTGCGGATCTTCCAGCGGCCGCGGGCCAGCAGTTCGGACGGCTGGCTGCTGGCAGTGTTCAGCGTGCCCGAGGACCAGCGGTCCCGCCGCCATGCCCTACGCTCCCGGCTGGCCTGGCTCGGGTTCGGGTCGGTGGCGGCCGGCGTGTGGATTGCCCCGGCCCAGCTGGCCGCCGAGACCAGGACCGTGCTGGAGGCCAATGGGCTGGCCGGGTACGTCAGCCTGTTCACCGCCCGCTATCTGGCTTTCGGCGACATCCGGGATCAGGTCAGCCAGTGGTGGGACCTGGACCGGCTTGAGCACCTGTACCAGGCGTTTATCGACTCGGCAACGCCGGTGCTGGCGAGGTGGGAAGCCTATCGCGTCAGCCCTGGTGACGAGGGACGGGCGTTTGCGGATTACGTGCGGCTGCTGACCGCGTGGCGCAGGCTGCCGTTCCTGGACCCTGGCCTCCCGGCTGAGCTGCTACCAGACGGCTGGCACGGGGCGCGCGCGGCGGAGCTGTTCGCCCAGCTCAGCGACCTGCTAGCCGGGACGGCCAGGCGGCACGTCGACGCGATTACGGGCCAGGCGCAGGCCCGCATCGAAGATCGCTGAACCGAGTGCTGCGCGCCGGCTCACGGGGTGGGCCGCGAGGTGTAGCGTTGGGCTAACTGCGGTGAGTTACGGATGGGATATTGGAATATGTGCGGATCTGTTCGCCTTTCCCAAGGCCGCAGGTGACGGGGATCTGAACCTAGGAGCAAGCATGTCGTATCAGCCATATCCGACCGGCGGCTATCAGTCCTATCCCGCCGGCGGAGGCCAGGTGCCTCAGCAGGCAGCGCGGCCATCGTCGGTGCGGACCGCGATGTGGCTCATGTATGCAGGCGGCGCGCTCAGCCTGCTGAGCGCGATCCTCGTCCTGGCCATCAGCGGCCGGATCAAGACGGACGTGGACAACGCGCTGATAAAGCGCAACGCGACGGCAACGAAGAAGCTGACCTTGGCGCAGATCCACTCCGTCGCATCGGCCTACGTCGTGATCATCGTGATCGTGTTGCTGATCTCTGTGGCCCTGTGGGCCTGGATGGCGTGGGCCAACGGCCGGGGCAAGCCGTGGGCGCGGATCGTGGCCAGCGTGCTTTTCGGCCTCAACACCATCTTCCTGCTGTACGGCATCAGCAGGGCCGGATCCTCGACGCTGTTCACCGGCCTCGGCTGGCTGATCGGCCTGGTCGCGATCATCATGCTCTGGCAGCGGGCTAGCTCGGCCTACTTCAAATCGGGGCCGGTGTACTAGCGGACGCTCTGGCCCGCCTCAGGGACGACCGCGTAGCCCTGGATTTCGACCAGTGCCGCGGCATCCCACAGCCGGGACACGCCCACGGCGGCCATGGCCGGGTATTCGTGCCCGGCCAGCCGCCGCCAGACCGCGCCGATCTCCCGCCCCCGGGCGCGGTAGTCGGCCAGGTCCACCGCGTAAATGGTCAGGCTGGCCAGATGCTCGGGCCTGCCTCCGGCCGCCGCGAGCGCGGTCAGCAGGTTCTTCAGGGCGAACTCGAACTGCTCGATGACCGTCGCCCCGACGATAGCGCCGCCGGAGTCGAGGGCGGTCTGCCCGGCCAGGAAGACAAGTCGTCCGCCACTAGCGACGACCGCATGGGAAAAGCCAGAAGGTCGCGCCAGCGACGGCGGGTTGACCCGCTCGATGCTCATCCGGTTACCTCTGTTCCCGGTGTTCCCGGTGTTCCCGGTGTTCCCGGTGTTCCGGCGGTTCCCGGTGAGCAGGGCCCCGTCGGCCTCGCTCTGGCCGCCAGCGGGCGTGCCGCGGGCCGACGTCACCGGCGCGGATGAGCTCAAGCCGCGGCCGTGGCCCGTCGGTCCGCCCGGTCTGCGGCGGCCGGCTGCCTGCTTGCCACTGCATCGGCCAGCTCACCCCTGGTCCCGAGTATCCCTGGTCGGCCGCGGCGTGCAGGGTCCAGTTCGGGTCATACAGGTGCGCCCGGCCAAGCGCGCACAGGTCAGCCCGCCCGGCGAGGATGAGCGAGTTCACGTCGTCGTAGGACGAGATCACGCCGACCGCGATCGTGGCGATGTCGACCTGGTTGCGGATCGCGTCCGCGAACGGGGTCTGGTACGAGCGGCCGAAGGCCGGCTGTTCGTCTGGTGTCACCTGGCCGGTGGAGACGTCGATCGCGTCCGCGCCCGCCGTCCTGAACGCGCGGGCGATCTCGATCGCGTCTTTTCCCGTGATGCCGCCGTCCGCCCAGTCGGTCGCCGAGATGCGGACCGTCATCGGCTTGCCCGCCGGCCACACCGCGCGCACCGCACCGAAGACCTCCAGTGGGTAGCGCAGCCGCCCGGCCAGCGTCCCGCCATACGAATCGGTGCGCTGGTTGGTGATCGGCGAGATGAACGAGGAGAGCAGGTAGCCGTGGGCGCAGTGCAACTCGAGCAGGTCGAACCCGCAGCGATCCGCGGCCTGAGCCGCGGCCACGAACTGGCCGCGGATTTCGGCCATCTCGGTCAGGGTGAGCTCACGTGGCATCTGGCTGGTGCCCGCCAGGTACGGGATGGGCGACGGCCCGCACACCGGCCAGTTCCCTGACTCCAGCGGCAAGTCGATGCCCTCCCACATCAGCCGGGTCGACCCCTTACGGCCGGAATGGCCAAGCTGCAGCCCGATCTTCGCGCCTGATGAATCGTGGACGAAGGCGACGATGCGCCGCCACGCGGTTTCGTGCGCGGGCGCGTACATTCCGGCGCAGCCCGGTGAGATCCGCCCGTCCGCGCTGACGCAGACCATCTCGGTCATGATCAGCCCGGCCCCGCCGAGCGCCTTGCCGCCCAGATGCACCAGGTGGAAGTCGGACGGCAGGCCGTCGGCGGCCGAGTACATGTCCATTGCCGAGACCACCACCCGGTTGGCCAGGTCCAGGTCGCGGAGCCTGAACGGCTGGAACATCGGCGGCACGACCTCGCCGGGTCCCAGCCCGCGGCGCTTGACCTGATCGGCGAACCACGCGTCCATGCGGCCGGTGAACTCCGGGTCGCGCAGCCGCAGGTTGTCATGGGTGACCCGGCGACTGCGGGTCATGATGTTGAAGGCGAACTGCTCGGGTTCCTGGCCGGTGTACTGGCCGAGGTTCTCGAACCACTCCAGGCTGGCCTGCGCGGCCCGCTGGGTGGAGGCCACCACCGGCCGCCGCTCGGCCTCGTAGGCCGCCAGGGCCGCGGCGACGCGCCCGCGGGTGCGGTGGGCGCCGTCGCCGTGCTTAGTGTCGTCCTGCCTGCCGTTGTCCTGCCTGCCGTTGTCCTGCTCACCGCAGCCGTACTCGTGCAAGCAGGCGGCCAGGGCCAGGGCGTCCTCCATCGCCAGCTTCGTACCCGAGCCGATAGAGAAGTGTGCGGTGTGCGCAGCGTCGCCGAGCAGCACGGTGTTGCCGTCCCGCCAACTCTGGCACCGAAGCGTGGCGAACCTGAGCCAGCGCGAGTTGTTGGCCAGCACCTTGTGCCCGCCGAGCACGCCGCAGAACAGTTCGCTGATCCGCTCGATCGAGCCCTCGTCGGACTCGCCGGGCGCGAGGTCGTCGTCGGCCAGCCGGTCGAAGCCGGCCGCGCGCCAGACGTCGTCGTGCATCTCGACGATGAACGTGCTGCCTGAGGCGTCGTACGGGTAACCGTGGATCTGCATGACGCCGTACGGGGTCTGCTCGACATAGAACTTGAACGAGTCGAAGACCAGGTCGGTACCTAGCCATATGTACCGGCAGTCCCGAACATCGAGTTCAGGAAGGAACGAGGTGGCGCCTCGGCCATTGCGGATCGCCGAGTTCGCGCCGTCCGCGGCGACCACGAGGTCGTAGTCCTGGCTGAGGCCCGCTACGTCGGGCGCGGGCGTCCGGAAGTAAACGGTGACCCCGAGTTCGGCGCACCGCCCCTGCAGGAGCTCGAGCAGGCGGCGCCGGCCCATGGCCGCGAAGCCGTGACCGCCGCTGGTGACGACCTTGCCCCGGTAGTGGACGTCGATGTCGTCCCAGCGCGCGAACTCCTGCTCCATTTGCCGGTAAATGACCGGGTCCGCGTTCTCGATGCCGCCGAGTGTCTCGTCGGAAAAAACTACGCCGAAGCCGAACGTGTCATCGGGCGCGTTCCGCTCCCATACCGTGATCTCGGCCGCCGGGAGCAGCTGGCGGGCGAGCGCGGCGAAGTACAGCCCGCCTGGACCGCCGCCGGCGACCGCGATGCGCATGACCCCTCCTCAGGGCTGGTTATCCCCGGACACGGCGAGAGTATGCCGTTCGCGCGACGGTCGTCAACAGAACGCGATAAGTGCTGTCACCGCGCTCGGGCGGGCCAGCCCGGACGCGCCGCGGCCGGGACCGGCCCTTGCCGGTCCCGGCCCGCCTGGGGCGCTGGTGCTAACCGATCATGGCCGGCTCGCGCGTCGGCTCGGCTGCCGTCGCCTCGTCCTGCGCCGCGATCTCGGCTTGCTGTGCATCGTCCGGTCGAACGCTCCGGCGGATGAACGGTGCCGTCCAGCGCATCAGCAGGAACATGACCACATACGGCATGACCTTCACCACCAGCAGGGCGTTGCCGGCGGAGACCGACTCGACGATGCCGACGCGAGCCGCGGCCTCGGCCAGGAACGAGACACCCCACACCACGGTGACGACGCGGAAGGCGTGCCGTCCGGCGGGCTCCGCCGCCTTGGCCACCAGCATCCGTCCCTTCGCGGTGCCCGCGGTCGTCTGCTCCGCGATCCGCTGCAGCATCGGCTTGCTGGTCAGCAGGGAGGCGAAGCAGCCGATGCCGAAGATCGCCGTCGGGACCGAGCCTTCCATCAGGACGAGCCGGGCACTGTGGGTTGCGAGGCCGAGTACCGTGCCGGCCACGATCCCGAGCAGCACGAGCGCGCCGATGGCGTCGATGCGCCGGTTCTTGACGATGCTGAGCGCCATCCCCACGGCGGGCAGGATGCCGCTCACGATGAGTGCTGTCACATCGCTCGTGCCGGCCGCGCGGAGCAGCCAGTAGAGCGCCAGCGGGCCGCCGGTGTCGAAGATCAGCATCGGCGCGAGTGCGCGCAGTCGGTCTCGGGTGAAACCGTTGCCCTGGGGCTGGGTCGTTGTCGTCATGCCTTCACGCTAAAAGCGGGCTCGGCGCCGTCAGAGTGTGCGACGTCCCGACCTGCGGATGACTGATGTCACGCGACTCCCATGACGGGCTGCCACAACCCCGCGCTGGCAACTTTGCTCACGACACGCCGGTGGCGTCTGCCGCAAACGCGGGCATCCTCGCTACCGTGGGCAGCATGGCGACTCGTGCGCCCAAGGGCGCAGCGCGCCCACGTGGCGGCACGGCCAGCCGGGCGCGGCAGGGGGCTAGCTATTCGCGCGGCCGGTCGGCAACTGCCACGCGCGGCCAGCGCACGACGAGTTCCTACGCCCGGAGCAGCAAGAAGTCCGGTCGTCCTTCGCCCTACCGTCGGCCGCCGCCACCGCCCTCGACCAACCCGTTCGTAATCTTGGCCGGCTGGATCGTCGGCGCGCTCGCCGGCATATGGATGGGCCTGGCCAGCACACTCGGCGTCGGCGTGCGCGCGGTCGGGCGCAGCGCGAGGGACCTTGACCCGCTGCACCGCAGGGACGGCGTCGGCCTGGCCGCGCTCTGCGGCGCGATCGTCGTGGCCGCCGCGGTCTGGTGGCACATGAGCGGCCCGGTCCGGCCGGTCGGGAACTTCATCATCTCGTTCTTCGGGTCGGGCTCGTGGACCGTTCCCTTGCTGCTGGCCCTGCTGGCCTGGCGGTTCCTGCGCCACCCGGACAACAACGCGGCCACGGCCAGGATGGTGATCGGCTGGTCGGCGCTCATGATCGGAGCGCTCGGCCTGGCCCATGTGGCGTCGGGCACGCCGCGGTGGTCGGCCGGATTGCCTGCCATCCGGTCAGCCGGAGGACTGATCGGCTTTGCGGCCTCGGTCCCGCTGGTCGACCTCGTTACCAAATGGGGCGCGACACCGGTACTAGTGCTCATCGCGGGCTTCGGCCTGCTGGTGATAACTGGCACGCCGTTGCACCGGGTCCCTGACCGGCTCGCGGAACTGCACGGATTCATGTTCGGCCGGAGCGCCGACGCCGAACCGCAGGTCGCGGAGGACGGGGCCACGGCGGGAACGGGCGGTCCGCTCGGCAAGCTCGGCCGGCGGCGCGCCGAGGCCATCGAGGCCGGGGCCCGCGACCGGGCCTATGACAGCCCGTTGCTCGGCGGGACGCTGTACAAGAGCCAGGCCCGAACGGGCGGACAGAGCCTGATCGCCGATGGCGTGGCCGACCAGACCGGGGCTCGCGGGCCTGGCGGGGATCAAGCTGACGCTGAAGCCGATGCCGTGGCCGAGGCGCTGAAGTTCTCGCGCCTGGGCAGCGGCAACGCGGCCGCCGAAGCGGGCTGGCATGAGGACTGGTTCGGGTCACCCGCTGCGGCTGCGGGCAGTCAGCCCGGCGGCCAGGCCGGGGCGGCCGCCTCGGCCCAGTCGGGCAAGCCCGAGCAGCTGACCCTGGCCGCCTCCACCGACGCCAGCTACACGCTGCCGCCAGTGGCGCTGCTGCGGCCAGGTACGGCGGCCAGGGTGCGTACCAGGGCCAACGACGGCGTCGTCGAAGCGCTGTCGGCCGTCCTCGATCAGTTCGAGGTGGACGCGCAGGTCACCGGGTTCACTCGCGGTCCCACCGTCACGCGGTACGAGATCGAGCTTGCGCCGGCCGTCAAGGTGGAGCGCGTCACCCAGCTCTCCAAGAACATCGCGTACGCGGTCAAGAGCGCCGACGTGCGGATCCTGTCCCCGATCCCCGGCAAGTCAGCGATCGGCGTGGAGATCCCCAACAGCGACCGCGACATCGTCAGCCTGGGCGACGTCCTCAGGTCGCCGGTGGCGACCACCGATCACCACCCGATGGTCGTGGGGCTGGGCAAGGACGTCGAGGGCCGCGTCGTCGTGGCCAACCTGGCGAAGATGCCGCACATGCTCATAGCCGGGGCCACTGGCGCGGGGAAAGCCCTGGCCCTTGATACCCCGATTCCGACGCCGGCCGGGTGGACCACGATGGGCGAGGTCCAGCCGGGCGGCGAGGTCTTCGACGAGCTGGGCCATCGATGCACAGTCATTGCGGCCACGCCGGTCATGCACGGTCGTCCTTGCTACGAGGTTGAGTTCTCGGATGGCACCGTCATCGTGGCGGACGCGGAACATCAGTGGCGGACTTCCACCGTCGCCGGGCCCGCTCAGGAGGCTCAGCGGTCTCGGCAGTCGTGGGGAAGGCCAGACTGGCCGGACGCGGACGTGGGCCGCGTCTTTCGCCGTGCGGCCCAAGTGCAGCTGGAGCCTGGCCGGCTGGTAACGACGGCAGAGATGGCCGGGTCCCTGCGTGCGGGCGGGCGGGCAAATCACTCAATCGGCGTCTGCGGGGCGCTTGAGTATCCGCGCCAAGATCTGCCGATCGCCGCCTACACGCTCGGCGCCTGGCTTGGAATCTCCGAGTCGGCCTCGTGCTCGGCCTGGCAGCAGGCGCGGGCCGGCATCAAGTCCCGCCTTGGCTCCCTGGGCATGCTCGGGGACAAGCACATTCCCAGGCTGTACCTGCAGGCGTCGGTGGAGCAGCGGCGAGCCTTGCTCGCGGGCCTGCTGGATACCGACGGATCGTGCGGCGCCGGCGGAGCAATCACGTTCACCTGCACGTCCGAGCGGCTTGCCCGCGACGTTCACGAACTGGTGCTTGGCCTCGGCTACAAGGCAACCGTGCGCAGCAAGCCATGCCGCGGACGAACTGCGGCCACGTCAACGGCCTACTCGGTCGCGTTCCGGTCGCATGAGCCCGTCTTCCGGCGTCAGCGCAAGCTCGCGAGGCAGGCCGAGGTCAGCGCCGCGAGCCCGGCCAGGCAGCGCTACGTCGTCGATGTGCGGCCAATTCCGTCAGTTCCGGTTCGTTGCATCCAGGTGGACAGCCCAAGCCGGCTGTACCTTGCCAGCCGCTCATGCATCCCCACCCACAATTCCACGTGTATTAACGGTTTGATTACTTCTATCCTGCTTCGTTCCACGCCGGATGAGGTGCGGATGGTGCTGATCGACCCGAAGCGGGTCGAACTCGCGGCTTACACCGGGATCCCGCACCTGATTACGCAGATCATTACCAGTCCGAAGCGCGCCGCGGACGCCCTGCAGTGGGTCGTCGGCGAAATGGATCGCCGGTATGACGACCTCGCCGCGTCCGGATTCCGGCACATGGACGACTTCAACAAGGCCGTGCGGGCCGGGCGGATATCGGCTCCGGCCGGCAGCGAGCGTGTGTACTCGCCCTACCCGTACCTGCTCGTGATCGTGGATGAGCTGGCCGACCTGATGATGATCGCGCCGCGGGACGTTGAGGACGCGATAGTGCGGATCACCCAGCTCGCGCGGGCTGCCGGTATCCACCTGGTGCTCGCTACCCAGCGGCCGAGCGTTGACGTGGTCACGGGTCTGATCAAGGCCAATGTGCCGTCGCGGCTCGCGTTCGCCACTTCCAGCCTGACTGACAGCCGGGTCATCCTGGACCAGCCCGGCGCGGAGAAGCTGGTCGGCCAGGGAGACGCCCTCTTCCTCCCGATGGGCACCAGCAAGCCGATCCGGCTGCAGAATGCCTTCGTCACCGAGAAGGAGATTCGCGAGGTCGTCGCGCACTGCAAGAAGCAGGCCGAGCCGACCTACCGCGAAGACGTCGTGGCGCCCGAGGGCAGGCAGCGCGAGATCGACGCCGATATCGGAGACGATCTGGACCTGCTGGTGCAGGCGGCTGAGCTGATCGTGACCACCCAGTTCGGCTCGACGTCGATGCTCCAGCGCAAGCTGCGCGTCGGCTTCGCCAAGGCCGGCCGGCTGATGGACCTGCTGGAGAGCCGCGGCGTCGTCGGGCCGAGCGAGGGCTCGAAGGCGCGCGACGTGCTCATCCGGCCGGACGACCTGGCCGGCTTGCTGGCATCCCTGCGCGGCGAGGACTGAGCTGTTGCAACTTGGGTAGGACCGATCGCGTTGTTGCTATCGGACGGCAGTCGGATAATTCCGGCGGTCACGACAGTTGGCAGTGTCGGTCCCGCAGCGCAAGACTAGGCATTGCCACTCCGAGTCTGTACCGGTTCTCGCCGGGCGGTAGTCGGATGTCTACACTAAGTGACCGATCCCCAGTGTGGGGGTCGGGGGAATCCATACATCGGGCATCTGCGCCTCGCGGCCCGGGGCGAGGACGCAGCCTTAATACTGGAGGCGCCGCGTGAGCATCGGTGACGCCCTGGCGGCAGCCCGCCGCGAGGCCGGTCTCACCATTACCCAGGTCAGCCAGCGGACTTGCATCAGGGAGACGATCATCCGGGGGATCGAGCGGGGCGACTACTCCGCTTGCGGCGGCGACTTTTACGCCCGCGGCCATATCCGCAGCATCGCCAGGGCGGTGGGGCTGGACCCGGAAGCACTGGTCAAGGAATACGATGCGACGCAGGCGGCACCGCAGCAGATAACGGCCGCCGACGTATTTCAGCCATTCACGCCGGTGAAGCTGAGAGAGCGGCGCCGGGCGAACTGGTCGATCGTGCTGCTGGCGGGCTTGATCGCGGTACTTGGCATCGCCGGCTTCCGGTATTTCAAGTCGCACAACAACTCGGGGCCATCGCGGCCGACCGCCTCGACGCAGAGCGACCGTCTGCAGACCGGCCATCACCACAAGGCCGCCAAGACCGCGCCGGTCGCGCATACTCCGCCGGCGCCGACTCATGTCCAGATCACTCTGGTGGCGACAACCGGCAGTATCACCTGGGCCGAGCTCCTCAACTTCAGCGGCACGCAGGTGTTCCAGGGCGACATTGGCGCGCCCAACGGCCCCCAGCAGAAGACCTGGACCTTCGGACACCCGGTCACGCTCCAGCTTGGCAATCCGGGCGGAGCCACGCTCTACCTGAACGGCAAGAAACAGACCTTGATCAAGAACCAGCCGGAGACGCTCTACTGCACGAAGGTTTACTGTACGCAGACGCAGCCGCCTGCCGTAGGCTGATCCGGCAGCCGTGCTGGTGCCTTTGCACCTGACGGCTTACCGTAGTCTGCCGGTGTGCCCTCCAGCCAGCAAGAAGCCAGTCCCGCCAGGCGCCGTGTCAGCCTGGTGACCCTTGGCTGCGCGCGGAACGAGGTCGACTCAGAAGAACTCGCCGCGCGCCTGGAGGACGGCGGCTGGGACCTGGCCGAGCACGGCGAAGATGCCGAGATAGTGCTGGTCAACACGTGCGGATTCATTCAGGCGGCCAAGCAGGAGTCCATCGACGAGCTGCTCGAGGCTGCGGCCGGCGGCGCCAAGGTCGTGGCGGCCGGATGCCTGGCCGAGCGGTACGGGTCAGGGCTGGCCGAGGCCATGCCGGAGGCGCAGGTTCTCAGCTTCGACGACTATGCCGACATCTCGGCCCGGCTGGACGAGGTCGCGGCCGGCCGGCGGTGGGCCGCGCACGAGCCCAGGGACCGCCGCACCTTGCTGCCAATCTCGCCCGCCGCGCGGCGGAGCCGCCAGGTACACCAGCCCGGCCACGGCGCGATCTCCCGCCCGGCCAGCCAGATCGCCGATCTGCCGCCCGGGGTGGCCCCGGCGTCCGGGCCGCGAGTGTTGCGCCGAAGGCTGGGTGGCTCTGTGGTCGCCCCGCTCAAGATCGCATCGGGTTGTGACCGGCGCTGCACCTTCTGCGCCATCCCCGCGTTCCGGGGCGCGTTCGTATCCCGCCAGCCGGAGGACCTGCTCGCCGAGGCGGGCTGGCTGGCCGCGCACGGGGCACGCGAGCTGCTGCTGGTGAGCGAGAACTCAACCTCGTACGGCAAGGACCTGGGCGACCTGAGGCTGCTGGAGACGCTGCTGCCGCGGCTGGCGGCGGTAGATGGAATCTGCCGGGTAAGGGTGAGCTACCTGCAGCCGGCTGAGGTCCGGCCTGGCCTGATCGAGGTGCTGGCCGGTACTGCGGGCGTGGCTGCCTACTTTGACCTGTCGTTCCAGCACGCGAGCGGGCCCGTCTTGCGGTCGATGCGGAGGTTCGGCGACCGGGAGCGGTTCAGCCAGCTGCTGGATCAGGTGAGGCACCTGGCGCCACGCGCCGGCATCAGGTCGAACTTCATCGTCGGATTTCCCGGCGAGACCGAGGATGACGTCGAAGAACTGCAGAACTTCCTGGCCGAGGCCAGGCTGGACGCCGTCGGCATCTTCGGCTACTCAGACGAGGACGGCACCGAGGCGGCCGCATTGGACGGCAAGCTTCCTGAAGATGAGATTGCCAGCCGGGTTGAGGATCTGGCCGACCTTGCCGACGAGCTGATGGCCCAGCGGGCGGCCGAGCGGGTCGGCGAGCAGGCCGAGGTGCTGATCGAAGAGGCCATAGGCGGCGGCCGGTATGTGGGCCGCGCGGCCCACCAGGCGCCAGAGGTCGATGGCACGACCGAGGTGGTATGCGCCCGGCCCGCGACTGCCGGCGACCTGGTGACGGCGGTGGTGACCGGCAGCAACGGGGTTGACCTGGTGGCTGAGGCGACCTGCGGACCGGCAGGAGCGCCCAGGGCCGGTCCGAGGGGCGGGCCTTGAGCCAGCCGAAGGCTGGCGTGAATGAGGGCGGGGTGACGGGAACGGGGACGGCCAGCGCCGGGCCGGGCCTTGTCAACGTGGCCAACGGCCTGACCGTGCTGCGCCTGATTCTCGTGCCGGTTTTCGTCTGGTTCCTGCTGTCCGGCGGCGCGGGCGACCGTTCGATCGCGTTCGTCGCGTTCGCGGTGGCTTCGGTCACCGACCTGCTCGATGGCGAGCTGGCCAGGCGGCGCGGGCTCATCACCGACTTCGGCAAGATCGCTGATCCGATCGCCGACAAGGCGCTGACCGGCGCCGCCCTGATCACGCTCTCCTACCTCGGTGACCTTGCCTGGTGGGTAACCGCGATCATCGTCCTCCGCGAGCTAGCCGTGACCGGACTGCGGTTCTGGGTGATAAGGCATGGTGTCATCGCGGCGAGCCGGGGCGGGAAGGCCAAGACCCTCCTGCAGGTGATAGCGATCAGCCTGTACGTGCTGCCCGGCCCCTTCGGCCTGGCCAGGGAGGTCGTGATGGGGGTTGCGGTCGTCGTCACTGTGGTGACCGGCTTCGACTACGTGGCGCGGGCCATCCGGCTGCGCCGGGCCGTCCATTGACGGCGCCGTTGGCCAGGCCGTCCCCGGCGGCCGAAGAACTGGCCACCGAAGTCATCGGCCTGCTCACGGCGAGGGGGCAGACGGTCGCGGTGGCTGAGTCGCTCACTGGCGGGCTGGTGGCAGCCGCGCTGACCAGCGTGCCTGGGTCGTCCCTGGCGTTTCGTGGGGGTGTGGTGGCCTACGCGACGCCGCTGAAGGTCGCACTGCTCGGGGTACCCGAGCAGTTGCTGGCCGAGCATGGCCCCGTGCACGCGGAAGTCGCGCTGGCGATGGCGCGCGGGGTTGCGAGTCGGCTGAGCGCGACCTTCGGCCTGGCCACAACCGGCGTGGCCGGGCCAGGACCGGCGGACGGGCACCCGGCCGGCACGGTCTTCGTGGCGATCGGCCGTGGCCTTGAGGCGGACGCTTGTGGCCTCAAGCTGACCGGAGATCGAGCCGAGGTCCGGGCGGCGTCGGTGACGACCGTTCTGTCACTGCTGGTCAGGAAGCTGCGGGAAGATATATCTTGATTACAGCGTTACGGCGCTGTGAACACGCAGCTATGCCCTCTCCCGTACTGTCCGCGAGGCCAGGTACGGTAGAGGGAACAGCTGAAGGCCTCAGGGAGGGAGCGCGACGATGGTCCTGCTTCGTCAGATGCTCGGTGACGCGCTTCGGCGACTGCGTCTTCGCCAGGGTCGCACCCTTCGCGAGGTCTCGGCCGCTGCCAGGGTCTCTCTTGGCTACCTGTCCGAGGTGGAGCGGGGCCAGAAGGAGGCCTCGTCGGAGCTGCTCGCCTCCATCTGCGGCGCGCTCGGCGCTCCGCTCTCCCAGGTTCTCCGCGAGGTCTCCGACGGCTTTGCGCTGGCCGAGCTGCAGAGCGAGCCCGCGGTGGGCGTCCCGATCGAGCCCGCGCTGCCGACCCGGTCGCACGCCGCGGAAGGCGAGGAGACCGTGCCTGCGGGCCCGTCGGCCTCGCACCGGATTCCCAGTCCGTCCAGGATGGCGCAGGCCGGCAAGCAGCACCTGGTCATGCCGGGTACTCAGCGCAAGCTCACGGTCAGGACGGCCCAGCATCTCGTTCCCGGCGACCAGCTGCTCCAGCCCGTGTCGCTGCCCGATGAGGGCCCGGAGTTCGAGACCCTCTCCCGCGAGACCAACATGGTGCCGGTCTAGGAAGTCCGAATTCCGGCAAGCTTCAGCGGCGGCCCTCCGGGGCCGCCGTTTTGCTTGCCTGGGCACCAGCATGCGCGCAGTCGGCGTCGGGGCTTTACGCCTTTTGCCACGTTTGCGGCCGGGCTGGCGTCCGAGGCGGGCTGGTTGCTAGTTGGCCGAGTGGGAGGTCCAGGCTTCCGGGTTCTCGGCCAGCTTGCGGACACTCGCGGGCAGGTGCCCAGAGACGATGTGCTCCAGCGTGACTTCTTCCAGGATTGCCCGCTCGTTGGCCCGCAGCGCGATCCACACCGTTTGCAAGGGCTCGGCGGCACCGACGTAGCCCAGGTTCTCCGGGCGCTCGCCGCGCACGCCGAGCAGCGGACCGTCGATGGCCCTGATGATGTCCGCGAGCGAGATCTCGGCCGACGGGCGGGCCAGCCAGAACCCGCCGTCGGGCCCGCGCTGGCTCCGGACCAGGCCGGCCCGGCGCAGCTGGGTCAGGATCGCCTCGAGGAACTTGCCGGGGATGGCCTGGGTCCGCGCGAGCTGGTCAGCCGTGACGTGACCGCCGTCCGAGGCAGCAAGCTCGATGACGGCACGCAACGCATAGTCTGATCGCGCGGACAGACGCATATGCAGCATTATGCAGGTAACCGCCGCCTCGCCTGCGCTGGCGCACCGGCAAGCTGTCCGATGACGCCCGAGCCGGGCGGCCAACTGGCTGGAAATCGTCTGTTTTGAGCCGGGCCGCGGTTGCGTTGACGGCTGTGAGCGCTCTCGCTAGGCGACAGTCGACTACGTCACAGCTCGAATGTGGGACGCATCAGACGTCGCGGCCACCGGCCGTGTGAACCGGTTACGCTGCACCCCCGTTAATTGAGAAAAATGTACACGGAGGTGCCCGTGGCGGAATACGACCCTGTCGACAGCTTCATGCAATTCGGCGTGCCACGCGACGCGGCCAAGGAAATGCTGACGTTCCTGCAGCGCACGGTCGCGCCGAGAGTATGCGCACTGCTGCCCGGCGTCGAGTACTCCGCAGCGCCCGGCGCGCTGGTCATCGTGCAGGCCGTTCTCATGAAGATCGTTCCTGATCTGACTGCACAGCTCATCGGGGTTCAGGACGCGTATTCCGCACGGGGCGTGGTGAGCTCATCGGTGCTGCCGCTGGTCCTGCTCGAAGGCGTCAACTACGAGCTCATCATGCGGTCGAGAATGCCTAAGGGCAGGGCCGGGACGACCGAGCTAGGCATGGCCAACCCGACGAGGGAACTTGAAGATGCGGGCATGCGGCAGATCCGGAACCATCCGGCGATCTCGCCCGACATTACGAAGGCTCTCGGCAAGGCGCTCGCGGATGCGGTAACGGAAAGTGTCCAAGACCAGTCGGCACGCCGTTTTGCGGCGGGGTGGACGGGATGGGCGTTGCAGGCAGCGATGGCCGCGCTGGCCGAGCATGATGACGAGTTGCCGGTTCCTGGCCGCGGGGCGCCCTCCTCCATGCCAGGGCAGGCATTCCTCACCGGACGGGCTATCGTGATCATGGCGGGACAGGGGCTGACGACGACCCCCGTGATCTGACCCGACGGCCTCACGCTCGCTCGTGACCGTCAGGGTACGTCGAGAGCACGCGTGACATCGAGGGCTACCAAGACAGCAGTCCCGCTAGCGCCGGGCCAGGCCGAGTCGCTCGGCGACCGCGAGCGCGTTGCTGCGGGCCGCCCCGTAGCTGGCCAGGTAGGTGGTCGCGGCGGAAGGCCGCCACACCGGCAGGCCCATCTCCACTACGACCGCATCCGGCCGGGCGGCCAGCAGGGTCTCGACCAGCCTGATGCCGGCCGGGTAGCGGTGCGCGTCGCGGACCACGATGATCAGCGACCGGCCTGCCGCCTCCGCGAGCAGCCTGGCTGAGATGACTGGCAGCTCCTCAGGTCCGAGGTCCGTGCTGACCTCACGGGTGGCACCGGGCGGCAGCCACGAGCCCAGGCCCCAGGGCACTGAACCCACGGCCATGTTCGCCGGCGGCTCAAGTTGGACCACGAGCGGCCGACCCAGCGGTGACGGGCTCCCGGTGACGATCACCGCTCGCCGCGCGGCCCGGAGCCCGACCTCGCGGTCGGCCGGCGGCTCGATCTCGCGGTCGGCCGGCGGCTCGGCGCGGGGAGAGTCGCCCGCGGGCGAGCGGAGGTCGGGCCGGCTGGCGCCCGCATTCACCAGCCGGCCCTCGGCCGAGCCGTGGTCCTGGACCGCCCCGGCAGTCCAGGACCGCAGCTCGGCCACCCTGGCCGCCGCCTCTTCGAGCCGCTCGCCAGGGAGCCTTCCTTCCCGCACGGCGCTGACCAGCGCGCTCTTGACCGCAAGGAAGGTCAGCTGGTCTGTGTCCCGTCCCAGGCACAGCAGGTCGGTGCCCGCGATGACGGCCAGCACCGCCGTCTCGGGTATGCCGTACGTCTCGCTGACGGCCCTCATCTCCAGCCCGTCGGAGACGATGGCCCCGGTGAACCCGAGCTCACCACGGAGCAGCTCGGTCAGCGCGGCGTAGGACAACGAGGCCGGGAGGTCACCGGTCAGCTCGGGAACCCGCAGGTGGCTCGGCATGATGGCGCGGACGCCGGCCTTGATCGCAGCCTCAAATGGCGGCAGGTCCCGGCTCCTGAGCAGGCTCAGCGGGCCCTCGATCGTGGGGATGACGTGGTGGGAGTCCAGCGTCGTGCTGCCGTGGCCGGGGAAGTGCTTCGCGCAGGCGGCCACGCCGGCTGACTGGAGGCCAGCGACCGCCGCGGCGGCGTGCCGGGCCACGAGTGCGGTATCGGCGCCGAAGGCCCGAGTTCCGATGACCGGATTGTCCGCGGCCGTGTTCACGTCAATGGCGGGGGCAAGGTCGAGGTTGATGCCAAGCGCGATCAGGTCCGCTCCTAGCGCGGCGTAGACGGCCTGGGTGAGCGCGACGTCGTCGACGGCTCCGAGCGCGGCGTTGCCCGGATAGTCGCTGCCGGTCTGGTGCGAGATCCTGGTGACGTCGCCGCCTTCCTCGTCGATCGCGATGACGGGTTCGCCCGCAGCGGCCCGGAGCTGGCCGGTCAGTCTCGTCAACTGATCGCGGTCGATCACGTTCCCGCCGAACAGGGTCACGCCAGCGAGACCCTCGCCGAGCGCCGCGCAGATCCAGTCGGGCGCGTGCGAACCAGGGAACGGCGGGATGAGGACTGCGTCGGCCAGCCGACCCAGGGCTGGGTCGGCGGCAAGCTCCTGCGTCATCCCTTCACCGCTCCCGCGACCAGCCCGCCGACAAGTCGGCGCCGCACGATCAGGAAGAAGACGATCGCGGGGACCGTGTACATGGTGGAGGCGGCCATGATCGGACCCCACTCCGCGCCGTGCTGGCCGAAGAAGTAGGTCAGGTAGATGGGCAACGTGTAGTCGGAGTGCGTCTGGCCCAGGAAGGTCAGCGCGTAGATGTACTCGTTGTACGCGGTAATGAACGCGAAGATGCTGGTGGCGACCAGGCCGGGCGCGACCAGGGGCAACAGGATCCGCCAGAAAATCCTCGGGCCGGACGCGCCGTCGATCGCTGCCGCTTCCTCGAGTTCCTTCGGGATCGTGGCGACGAAGTTGCGCAGCATCCAGATCGTGACCGGCAGTGCCTGCGCGGAGTAGATGACGACGAGGCCAGTCAGCGTATCAAGCAGGTTCAGCGGCTTGAAGTCGAGGAACACCGCGATGATCAGCGCCTGGGCCGGGATCATCTGCACGATCAGCAGCATGACCAGGAAGGTGGTGCGCAACCTGAACCGGAACCTGGCGACGGCGACCGAGGCGAGCAGCGCGAGCAGCGACGCGATGAACACAGTGGAAACCGCGACCGTGATGCTATTGCGGAAGAACAGCCAGACCGACCCGATGCCGCCGGTCACGTTGCCGCTGATGACCTCGCTGAAGTTGCTGAGGATCGGGTGTGAGGGCAGCAGGCTCGGAGTGAGCGAGTAGATCTCCTGTGACGGCTTGAACGCCGTGCTGATCATCGAAAAGATCGGGAAGAGCGTGACGAGAGCTATCAGCACGCCGAACGCGTTCAGGCCGATTTTCCTGGCCCGTTTGGCTGATCTTGCCCTGGCGGCGCCTTTATCGCGGGAACGAGGCGTGACCGTGGCCGGTGTCGACCGCCGGCCGACTGTCACGCCGGTGCTGGTCATATCGGTGTTGGTCACGACAACGCTCCCTGCCGTACCGAGGCGCGAACATAGCCGACGGTGATGATCAGCAGGATCACGGCGAGGATCAGGGCCAGCGCTCCGCCTAGCCCGTAGCTGGGCGGGAACGTGAAGGCCTTGTCGTAGATGTACAGCGACAGGTTGTACTCGTTGAGGTTGGCCAGGCCGGCGATGATGTCGCTCTGCGTGAAGATGTTGAAGTCCCAGATCACCGAGAGCAAGAGCAGCACCAGGTAGATCGGCTTGAGCAGCGGGAATAGCACCCGCCAGAAGACCCGCCACGAGCTCGCACCGTCTACCCTGGCGGCCTCGGTCAACTCGGCCGGGATCGTCTTGAGCCCGGCCAGGAGCGTCACCGCGACGAACGGGAAGGCCTGCCAGATCACCAGCACCGCGATCATCGTGTAGGCGGGCAGGGCGCCGGTAGTCGCCCAGTTGTACTGCGACCAGTCGGTGCTGCCGACAAGCCAGTGCGGCATCTTGGCCAGCGCCCAGTCGACGATCCCGCCGTCCGGGCTGAACATCCAGTAGAAGAGGATCGTGGCCGATACCGGGGGAGTGGCCCACGCGAGCAGCGCGGCGGTGCTGACGAAGATCGACATCTTCCGGCCGAGCCGGTTGAGCATGAGGCCGACGATCGATCCGACGATGAGCGTGAGCGGCACCGCCACGACGGCGAACAGCACGCTGATCCGCAGCGAAAGCCAGAACTCAGGGTCCCTGAAGGTGGTCGTGAAGTTGGCCAGGCCCACCCACTGGGTGGGCAACGCGCCGGTGATCTGGGGCAGCCCGTAATTCTGGAACGAGTAGATGGCGACCTGGATCAGCGGCCAGAGCAGCACCAGGGCGATTCCGGTCAGCGCTGGCAGCAGCAGGAGATACGGCGCCAGCTTGTGCCGCCGGACAAACCTAGCGAGCCGCCGTAGCCCCGGTGACCAGTCCCATGTTCGCAGCAAAGCGGAAAGGTGCTGTGCCATCTGTCTGGTTACTCCCCTCGGGATGCGGAGCGGCGGCTTTCCTGGCCGGCCTGCGGTGCTGGCTGCGGGGGACGACCCCCCGCATGCCCCCGCGGTGCTGGCGGCAGGTGCAACCCGCGTAGGCAGGCCGGCCAGGAAGCTCACTAGGCGATCAGCTGGTCTCCGAGCCCGTGTTCAGCACGTTCTGCAGTTCGGTGTTGGCCGTGCTGATCGTGGACTGGATGTTGGCACCGGACTCCAACTCCTTCATCATCGTCGGAATGATGTTGTACTTTCCGGTGTCGGCCGTTGCCCAGTTGGTGGTGTTCAGCGGCGCGATCTGCGTGTAGCCGGCCGCCTTGGCGAAGCCCGACATGATCGGGCTGCTCGAGTACACCGGGCTGGTCAGCTGCGAGGTGAATTCGGGGAAGAAGCCCTGCGAGTTCGCGAAAGTGGTCGCGTTCGAGGTGCTGTCCATCACGGAGACCAGGCTCCAGTCGGCCGCCTGGTACTTGCTGTCGACCCAGACGCCCAGGTCAGAGCCGCCCGAGAAGGCCGGCGCCGGGTTCGGCCCATTCTCACTCGGGATCGGGAACGAGGCCCACTGCGACTCGTTCTTCTTGTTCACCTCGAGCAGCTGCGACTCAGCCCACGGACCGTCGATGTACATGTCGAGCTTGCCGAGCGCGAAGTCTTCCTCGGCGCCGCCGGGACCGGCGGTTCCAGGAGCCCCGATCTCGGTCTCGCCGATGTACTTGGTCGAGGAGACGTGCTCGGTGCGCAGCAGGTCGGCGTAGAACTCGATGCCCGCCTCGGAGGCCGGTGAGGTCAGCTCCGCAACCCACTTGCCGTTTTGCTTGACCGCGACTTGGCCGCCAGCGCCCCAGATGAAGCTGACGATCGCGTCGGTGTCGTCGGTCGGCGCGCCTATGCCCGACGTGCCCGGGTACTTCTTCATCAGCGCCTTGGCGTCGCTAAGCAGTTCAGCCCAGGTGGTGGGCGGCGAGGTAATCCCGGCCGCCGCGAACTCGTTCTTGTCGTACCAGATGCCGCGCACGCCGCCGAACCACGGCACCGCGTAGATGTTGCCGTTGACCGTGTCGTTGGCCAGGTTGCCGGGGATCAGCTGCGAGTCGTTGGACCATGCCTTCACGTCGGTAGTGATATTGGCCAGCGCGCCCTGCGCGGCCAGGCCGGGCGTCTCGGTGTTCCCGATTTCGGTGATGTCCGGACCGCCCTTCCCGCTGGTCAGCGCGTTGGTCCAGTCGGTGGTGTTGCTGGTCCACGGGATCCAGTCCAGGACGACCTTGGTGTTCTTGTACTGCGGGTTTTCCTTCTTCCACTGCGCGACGACGCCGTCCATCCAGGTCACCTGAGACGCAACAGCGGCGCCCATCCGCCATACGGTGAGCTTTGCCGGGATCGCCGCCGAGGACGACCCCGTGTTCGACTTGGGGCTGCTGGAGCCGCAGCCGGTGACGGCTGCTCCCGCGAGCGCGACGGCGACGCCTACTGCGGCCGCCGTTCTGGTGAATGTCACTGCCCGATCTCCCTTCCCGGCTGTTTTCAGCGGAGTCACGTCCTCCGGGCGGACGCCTCCGGCCGGGCCTGCGCCTGGCGGCCGGCACCTACGCTAGGGGTCGGGCTGACCACATCAGCGGGCGCGCTAACCCCCACCGTGCTGGCTGCGGGGGACGACCCCCGGCAACCCCCGCGGTGCCGCCCGTCAGGGTCGGACCCCGACGGTTTCTGCCGGTGAAACTAACAGGAAAGTTTCCTATAAGATAGAGTCCGTTGCCATATTGAGACACAGACAGCGTCCAGGCCGGTTCCGCTTGCACGCAGGATGGCGCTCAGCGGTACTTATCGCACGCAGGATGCCGCTCGGCGGTATCCGGTCGCAAGCGGGATCGCGCCCAGCGGGTTCCTGACATGCTTCCGGATCCGCTCGGTTCCTGTCGGTCGGACAGGCCTGACGCAAGGAGGGGTGGCATGCAGCGACGGCCGGGAACGCCCAGCCTGTTGCGGGAGCTCAACGACCGGTCAGCGCTTGAGCTGCTTCTCGTCGGCGGGCCGATGACCAGGGCTCAGCTTGGCGAGCACACCGGCTTGTCCAAGGTCACGGCCTCCCAGCTGCTGGCCAGGCTGGAGGAGCGCGGCCTAGTCGAGGTGGCCGGCGAGCTGGCTGGCGGCCGCGGCCCGAATGCAGCGCTGTATGCCGTGGTTCCCTCCAGCGCCTACGTGGCCGGACTGCACGTCGAGCGCGACGAGATCAGCGCCGGCGTGGCTGACATTACCGGGAACGTGGTCACCCAGGTCGCGGTCAACCCGAGTGATGCGGCCGACCCGGTGGGCCTAGTGCGCGGGGCCGTGCTCGCGGCCTGCGACTCGGCCGGCGTGGCGCCAGAGGCGCTGCGCGCGTTCGTCATCGGCACGCCGGGCGTGCTTGATCCCCGCACCGGTGATCCGCGGCTTGTTGTCGATCTGCCCGCTTGGCACGAGGGCGTACTCGGCGCGCTGCGGAGCGACCTCGGGAGGCCGGTCACGCTGGAAAACGACGTGAACCTGGCCGCCATGGCCGAGCGATCCGTGGGCGCGGCGGCCGGTGCCGAGGACTTCGTCCTGGTCTGGCTCGGCCTTGGTCTCGGCCTGGCCACCGTCCTCGGCGGACGGCTGCACCGAGGAGTAGGCGGAGCGGCCGGCGAGATCGGTTACCTGCCGGTCCCGGGGATGCCGCTGCCAGAGGACCTGACCCACCCGGCGACCGGCGCGTTCCAGCGCCTCGTCGGCGCGCAGGCGGTGCTGCAGCTCGCGGCGGAGCACGGGTTCGAGGCGCCGACAGCGGCGGCGTCCGTCGCCGCCGCGGTGCGCGCGGTCGAGACCGCGTCTGACCGCGCCGTCGACTTCCTCTGCGAGCTCGCGGTCCGCGTCGCCACCGGCGTCGCCGCGATCTCGGTCGTGCTCGACCCTGGTCTGGTTGTGATCGGCGGTGACGTCGGCCGAGCCGGGGGCAGCGAACTGGCCGGGCGCGTCGCCGCTGACATCGGCCGGTTCTGCCCGGCCAAGCCGCATGTGGTGCCCACGTCGGTGAGCGGGAATCCGGTACTGCGCGGCGCGATCCTCGCCGCGGTGGACCAGGCGCGGACTGAGCTGATTGACTCGGTGGCCGCGTCCTGACGCACCGGACCGTATGCGTCGCCGCGGCCCGCTCCGGCCCGAACGCCGTCTGCCGGGCGCGGCGGCCGGTGCCACGTACGCTCGCTACTCACCTCGGCTTGCCCCGCTATTGCGGAACCGTTTCCTCGAATCCATCGTCAAACCATTAGTTTGGCTAATCCGGCTTATACCTCGGATAAGCCGATAATTACTACGGGGAGATGCTATGCGACTTATGTATGATGCTGCGTACCCGCCGGCCGACCCGCCGCACTGGCCAGCGGTGGCCGGGTACATAGGCGGCGACACTCCGCACGTCTGGACTGACGCCGAGTGGGAGGCCCAGCCCGCCCAGTACCGCCTGCCGATCTTTGTCCACACCGGAGCCGACGACGAAGCGGCGGGCGCCACCGACGGACAGCAGATAGTGGGCTGGCTGCAGGCTCATGACGTCCCGGCCGGATCATCGGTTGCCATCGACACCGAGACGGCCAGCTACGGCGCGTATCTCGAGGCTATGGACGCCACCGTCTCGTCGGCCGGCTACAAGCTGGTCAACTACGGGTCCCTGGATGACATACTCAAGAACCCGCTGACCTCGGGCGGCCGCTGGACTGCTGACTGGACCGGCGTCCAGCATATAGACGACGTGGCCGGGGTCGTCGCAACCCAGTGGGCGGATGCCACGCAACTGGGCACCAGCTATGACGCGAGCCTGTGCGAGGACGACATGCCGCTGTGGGACACCAAGCCGCCGACGTGGGAGGCGGATGCCATATCGGAGGCGAAGGACCTGCTCGTCAGAATGACCGCACTGGAAAAACTGCTGGAGGCCCACGTCGCCTAGCGGTGAATGGTTCTGGCGTTTTCCGCTAGTTGGTTGCCCCGGCATTCGGGCTACGGGATAGTTCGGCCATGCAATATGTCATGTCGAGCAAGTGGTCCCTGATGCCGCGGTTTGAAATCACCGACGGGTCGGGCGCTCCGCAATTCGAGGCACGGGGGCATCTCGGCTCGCAGATAACCCTCCACGACAACTACGGCCAGGAAGTCGCCGACATCCGCAAGCACGTGTTCAGCGACACGCATGAGGTGCACGTCGGCGGCCAGCAGGTCGCTCAGGTTCGCCATGCCGGGATCTTCGGGGACAAGTACGATATCGAGTCCGCCTACGGGATTCTCGCCGCGCGCGGCCACTTCGCGGGCGGCGACTACACCCTGAGCCGCGACGGCATGCCGGTAGCGCGGATGGTGCGGCAGTTCGCGCTCAGGGAGAAGTTCGCCATCGAGGTCAACGATGACGAGAACCAGGTGTTCCTCCTGGCGGTCGTCCTCGCGATAGAGGCCATCCACGACGAACGCAACGAGCAGGCGCACCAGGCCGGCGGATTCCTCTGACGCGCTGGCCGACGGGCCGTGCTGGCCGGCGGGACTGTGCTGGCCGGCGGGACTGTGCTAGCCCGGCGGGACTGTGCTAGCCCGGCGGGCTTCTGCTAGCCGGCGGACTGTGCTAGCCGGCGGACTGGCGGATCGCCTGAATCTGCGTTGTCTGGGCGACCAGCCGGTCGGCCGAGTCGTGCAGGCTCGTCTGTACCGTGACCGTGGTGCGTCCACGGTGCAGCGGGACCGACACGGCCCGGACGGTCGCACCAGTGACCGGGCGGAACAGCTGGGTTGTCGACGTGATCGTTGCGGTTGTCGCGCCTGTCGGCAAGCCCAGGATGGCCACGAGCGCGCCCGCGCTGTCGGCGAGCGTCATCAGGGCGCCGCCGTGCATGACCTCGCCGGATGTGCACAAGTGCGGTGCCCAGGCGAGTTCGGCGACCACCCGGTCTGGACTGGCCTCGCTGAGCGTGATGCCAAGATGTCCGGCCAGGGGCATCAGCGCGATCAGCGTCTCTAACTCTGCGCTCACACCCGCCAGTGTCTCGCAGTCAGCCACGCAGGTGCAGTCCCTTCGGCGTCGGACGGAAGCCGGCCGCCGCCAGGGCCTCCGCCAGCGGCGAGTCGTACACGCCGCCGCCGTCGGCTCGCTCGACCGTGAGCCGTCCGAGTGCTCCGGCCCTGACGGCGTCGGCGAGTGCCGCGGCGGCCGGCTGGAGCAGCACCGGATCGCTGGTCCAGGACAGCAACGTCTTGCCGCCCCGTTCCACGTACAGCACGAGCTCGCCGTCGGCCAGCACCACCACGGCTCCGGCCTTCCGGCCAGGCCGGTGTCCGCTGGCGGTCTCGCCCGGGCGCTCCGGCCACGGCAGCGCCGCGCCGTACGCGTTCGCCGGGTCGGCCGCCGCCAGCACGATGGTCTTGCGGCCGGGCTGGCGGGCCGGGTCCGCGGACCAGGGATCGGCAACCGCGGCGGCCGCGCGCCCGGCCTCGGCCATGGCGCGCATCCGGTCGACCGCGCCAGCCAGCGCGAACTGCGCCGCGCCCAGGCCCTCGACGAAGTAACCACGGCGGCATTGACCCGCGTCTTCCAGCGCACGCAGTACCGGATACAGCGCACCGAAGCCGCCCGCGACGTGCTCGGCCGCGGCGGCGCCCCGGATCACGATGCCGTGCCGGTCCAGCATGGCCAGGGCCTGGGCGTGCCGCCGCCTGGTTGGGTCCGCTTCGGTCGGCGGCAGCGCCGACCACCGCCCGGTTACCGTCGGCGGCCCGGTCCTGGACGGCAGCACCGCTCGCCCGTAGCCGCCGCGCCTGGGCGAACTCGCGCGCGGGCGGCCGTACGGACCCGATGCAGCGCCCACCGGGGATTCTGCCTGGCCGGGCTCGGCGGCGGATGCGACCGGCCGGCCGGTCGCCAGCACGGTGCGAAGCGGTGCCAGCGTGTCGTTGGTCAACCGTCCGGCCCAGACCAGGTCCCAGATCGCGCTCGCGACATCCCGGTCGGTCACGGCAGGCTGCCGGTCGGGCCGCGCGGCCCTGGCCGCCATAACCCGGTCGGCGATGGCACGGAAGAACAGCGCGCCGCCGCCTGCAAGGGCGTCGAGCACGGCGTCGTGCACCCACGTGGTCGTGATCTCGATCGGCTCGGGCATCAGCAACGCGGCCGCGGGGGCCGGTGCCAGCACAATCCACCCGTCGCCACCGGGCAGGGCGCCCGCGCCGGCCCACACGACCTCGCCTGCGGCGGTCAGCTCGTCAACTAGCGCGGGGGAGTAGCCAGGCACACGGGCGGGCAACACCAGGGTCTCCAGCGCGGATGCAGGAATAGCCGCTCCAGCCAGCTGATCGATCACGTCGTAGACGGCGTCGGCCCTCGCCGGCCTCGGCCTGCCGGCCGCGCCGGCCGGGGCAGCGGGCTTGCCGGCATGTTGCCAGGCGGGCAAGAACGCGGCGAACGCCTCCGGCGGTGCGGGTTCGACCTCCTTGCGGAGCTTTGCCAGGCAGCGGCGCCTCAGCATGCGGAGCACGCCGGCCTCGCACCAGCTCGTTCCCGCCGAAGGGTGGAAATCGCCCTCGGAAAGCGTTCCTTCGGCCGCTAGCCGCTGCAACGCGCCGGTTACCACCGCGACGCCCAGGCCATAGCGCTGCGCCACTGCGGTGGCGCTGAACGGCCCGTGCGTGCGCGCATAGCGCAGCACGAGGTCGCGGAGGGGATCAGGGGTCGGCTCGGTAAACGCCTCGGGGACGCCCGGCGGCAGCGCGACCCCGAGTGCGTCGCGGAGCCGGCCCGCGTCCTCGATCGCGCTCCAGCGTGCGTGACCGGCGATCCGGAGCTCCAGCACCCGGCGCTGCCCGGCGAGGGACGCGAGCCAGTCGGCGGCCTGCTCGGGATCGGCGGCGCGCTGCTCCACCTCAGCGGCGGTCAGCGGGCCGAGCGCGCGGAGCATATCCGCGACCGCCTCCGCGCCTCTGCACGTCCGGCCGGGCGCCAGCCGCTGCATCTCGCGCTCGGCCTCCTCGACCACCAGCGGGTCAAGCAGCTCGCGCAGCTCGGCCTGGCCGAGCAGTTCGGCCAGCAGGGACGAGTCAAGCGCCAGCGCCTGGGCCCGCCGCTCGGCCAGCGGCGCGTCCGCTTCGTACATGAACGCGCCGACGTAGCGGAACAGCACCGACTTGCTGAACGGGGACGCGGTGGAGGTCTCCACCTCTACCAGCCGGATCTTCCTGGCCGCTAGGTCGCGCATCAGCGTGACCAGCCCCGGCACATCGAAGACGTCCTGCAGGCACTCCCTGACCGTCTCCAGGATCACTGGAAACGTGCCGTACTGGCTGGCAACGGCCAGCAGCTGCGCGGCCCGCTGGCGCTGCTGCCAGAGCGGAGTCCGGCGGCCGGGCTGGCGCCTCGGCAGCAGCAGGGCACGGGCGGCGCACTCGCGGAACCGCGACGCGAACAGCGCGGAGCCGCCAAGCTCGGCCGTCACGAGCTGCTCGACCTCGGCCGGGTCGAGCAGGGCCAGGCCGGGCGGCGGCGGGTCGTCGGCGTCCGGTACGCGGATGACGATGCCATCGTCGGTGTGGAGTGCCTGCACGTCCATCGCGCCGTACCGCTCGCGGAGGCGCGCGGCTATGGCCAGAGCCCACGGCGCGTGCACCTGGGCGCCGTAGGGACTGTGCAGGACAAGCCGCCAGTCGCCGAGTTCGTCGCGGAACCGCTCAAGCACGAGCGTTCGGTCGTCGGGCAGGTAGCCGGTTGCCTCGCGCTGCGCGGCCAGGTAGGAGACCAGGTTGGCGGCGGCCAGGTCATCGAGGCCCTCGGCCCGCAGCCTGGCGGCGGCGTCCTCCTCGGGCATGGCTCCGAGCTCGCGCGTGAACGCGCCGATCGCCGCGCCCAGCTCGGCCGGCCGGCCGGGCGCGTCGCCGCGCCAGAACGGAAGCCGCCCCGGCTGGCCGGGGGCCGGGGATACCAGCACCTGGTCGGCCGTGATGTCCTCGATCCGCCAGGACGTCGCGCCCAGGACGAAGACGTCGCTGACCCTGGACTCGTAGACCATCTCCTCGTCTAGCTCTCCGACTCGGCGCGAGTGCCGGCCAGGGTGCTGGGGTGCTGCCGCCGGGGTCAGACCCCCCGTACCCCCCGATTGCCCGCCAGCCAGGAACACGCCGAACAGGCCCCGGTCGGGTATGGTGCCGCCGTTGCTGATCGCCAGCCGCTGGCTGCCCGGCCGGCCGCTGAGCATGCCGGTCGTCCGGTCCCAGACCAGGCGGGGCCGCAAGCCCGCGAAATCCTCGCTCGGATAGCGGCCGGCCAGCATGTCGAGCACCGCGTCCAGCACGGGCCTGGTCAGCCCGGTGAACGGAGCGGCCCGCCGCACAACGCGCTCCAGGTCGGCGATCGCCCAGTCGTCCATTGCTGTCATCGCCACGATCTGCTGGGCGAGGACATCCAGCGGATTACGCGGCATCCGCAACTGCTCGATCTGGCCCGCCCGCATCTGGTGGGTCACGACTGCCGCCTGGACCAGGTCGCCCTGGTATTTGGGGAAGAAGATGCCACGCGAGACGTCGCCGACGTTATGGCCCGCCCGGCCGGTGCGCTGCAGGCCGCTTGCGACCGAAGGGGGAGACTCCACCTGGATCACAAGGTCGACGGCGCCCATGTCGATGCCGAGCTCCAGGCTCGAGGTGGCGACGACGGCCGGGAGCCGGCCCGCCTTCAGGTCCTCCTCGATCTGGTTACGCTCCTGCCGGGACACCGAACCGTGGTGGGCCCTGGCCACGGTCGTCGGCGGCCCGGTCGCCGACTGCGACTGGGCCATGACCTGGGCAGGCATCCGGCGGGAGCCATTCGCTGGCCCCCCGGCCGCAGCGAGGTCGTCGGCCTGCCAGCCGCCACCGACCTGGTCGCCGATGGGCTCAGGCTCGCTCGCGCGGTCGGCCGCTAGCTCGTTCAGCCGGCCGCACAGCCGCTCCGCCAGCCCGCGCGAGTTCGCGAAGACGATCGTTGACCGGTGTGCCTGAATCAGGTCGAGCACCCGCTCTTCGACGTGCGGCCAGATCGAGTGCTGCCTGGCCGCGTCGCCGCCCGGTCCCTGGCCACCCGCTCCTGTGCCAGCCGGTCCGAGGCCGCCCGGCCCGGTGCCGCCCGCGCCCTGCAGGTCGGCCATGTCCTCGACCGGGACGACGATCTGCAGATCCAGCCGTTTCTCGCTGGGCGGCGCCACGATGGTGACTGGCAGCGCCCCGCCGAGGAAGGCGGCTACCTCCTCCGGCGGGCGGACCGTGGCCGACAGGCCGATGCGCTGCGCTGGCCGTCCTGTGCCCGCTCGTCCTGTGCTCGCCTGCTGATCAACGCCGGTGCGCAGCGCATCGAGTCGCTCCAGCGAGAGCGCGAGGTGTGCCCCTCGTTTGCCGCCGGCGAGGGCGTGCACCTCGTCGACGATGACAGTCTCGACGCCGCGCAAGCCGTCCCGAGCCTGTGACGTCAGCATGAGGAACAACGACTCGGGGGTTGTGATCAGGATGTCGGGAGGCTTGCTGGCCAGCTTTCTGCGCTCGTCAGCGGCGGTATCGCCAGTCCTGACGGCGACCGTTATGTCCGGCTCTGGCCGACCAAGCCGACGGGCGGCGTGCGTTACCCCGGTCAGCGGCGAGCGAAGGTTCCGCTCAACGTCGGTGGCAAGGGCCTTGAGCGGTGAGATGTACAGCACACGGCAGCGCCGCTTGGGGTCGGCCGGGACCGGCTCGCCAGCCAGCTTGTCGATAGCCCACAGGAATGCGGCCAGCGTCTTGCCCGAGCCGGTCGGGGCGATGACGAGTGTGTGATCGCCGTTGCTGATCGCGCTCCAGGCCTGTGCCTGGGCGGGCGTCGGCTCGGCGAACGCTGAGGTGAACCAAGACCTCGTCGCCTCGCTGAAGTTAGCAAGCCCGGGGCCTGCGCCAGCGGCCATGCCTCCATACTGCCTGGTCCCGCCGACAGCTAGGGGCCCGAGCGGCAGCAGCCACGTGCGTGGGTCCTTACCTCGGGGCTTGGCATGGACATTTCGCGAGCATCTCGGCCCTTTCCTCCGACCGGCCGCCAAAGGCAGGGCCCAGAAGACCCAGTTTTTGGAGGCTTTTCTTA
>JASHOL010000387.1 GCA_030041135.1 Streptosporangiaceae bacterium
TCCCCCCTCACCAGCTCCCAGGCCACCGTCCCCGTCCAGCTCTACCCCACCCCCATCCTCATCACCGCCGCCACCGCCATCGCCCTGGCCCTGGCCGGCATCACCACCGAGCAACTACTCGCCCACCACCACAACACCGCCACCGCGCTCAGAACCGAGGAGGCCACCTAGCCATGTCCATCGACGACATCCTCGCCGAAGAGCTCGAATGGCAGCAGCCCGCCGCGAACCGGCGCGAGGCCGGCCCCGACGTAATGATCTACTGCGACCGGCTGGTAAGGATATTCAAGATCAGCGGGATCGAGGTCCAGGCGCTGCAGGGTCTGGACCTGGTCGTGCGCAAGGGCGAGCTAACAGCACTGGTCGGCGCGTCCGGCAGCGGAAAGTCCACGCTGCTGAATATCCTCGCCGGGCTCGACCAGCCAACCGGCGGCAAGGCCACGGTGGCCGGCCACGACCTGCTGACGATGACCAGCGCGGAACGCCTGGATTACTGGCGCTCGACCGTGGGCTTCCTCTGGCAGCAGACAAGCAGAAACCTGTTGCCGCACCTGACCGCCGGGGAGAACGTCGCATTGCCGATGCAGCTTGCCGGGGTCGGCCGCAGGGAACGTAAGCGGCTCGCGATTGCCACTCTCGAGATGCTCGGCGTCGGCGACTGCCGCGACAAGATGGTGCCGGAGATGTCCGGCGGTCAGCAGCAGCGGGTTGCGGTCGGCGTAGCGATAGCGAACAACCCGCCGGTGGTACTGGCAGACGAGCCGACCGGCGAACTCGACAACCAGACCGCGGCCGAAGTGTTCGGCGCGCTGCGGGCCGCCAACGCCGAGACCGGCGCCACCATCCTGGTCGTGACGCACGACGCGGCCGTCTCTGAGCACGTCAGCAGGACCATCGCGATCAGGGATGGCCGGATCAGCACCGAAGTCCTGCGCCGTACCGAGATCGACGAGTCCGGCACCGAGTCCCACGTCGCCGAGCAGTTCGCGGCGCTGGACCGGGCCGGCCGGCTGCAACTGCCCGCTGAGTACATCGAAGCGCTCGGGATGAGCGACCGGGTCAGGCTCGGGCTTGAAGCCGAGTACGTGACGGTGCGCCCGGCCGACGCCGGCCCGCCCGGCGGCCGGTCAGGACGCGGCTACGGAGGCAGCGACGACGAGCAGGACGGGCCTCGATGAGCACGGTAAGCGAACGGAACGGCGAGATCATCCGGGTCCAGGATGTCACCAGGACATTCCGCAGCGGAAGCCAGGAGGTGCACGCGCTGCGCGGAGTGTCTTTCCAGGTCAACCGGGGTGAGCTGGTGGCAGTGGTCGGCCGCTCGGGGTCGGGCAAGACGACCCTGCTGAGTATCCTGGCCGGGCTGGACCGGCCGACCTCCGGGCAGGTCTGGTTTGAGGGGACCGATCTGTCGGCCATGCACGGCGACGGACTGCGAGCCTTGCGGCGGGACCGGATCGCGCTGGTGTTCCAGTCGTTTGCGTTGCTGCCGATGCTGACTGCCGCGGAGAACGTCGGCATCCCGATGCGCCTGGCCCGGCGATCGCCGGGCGAGCGTGAAAAGCGCGTTCGCGACCTGCTGCGGGTGGTCGGGCTCGAGGGCCGCGAGCATCAGCGGCCCTACGAGTTGTCCGGTGGCGAGCAGCAGCGGGTGGCCATCGCCAGGGGCCTGGCTAATAACGCCAGTCTCTTGCTCGCCGACGAGCCGACGGGACAGCTGGATGCGGCAACAGGCGCGCAGATCATGGGACTGCTCAGGAAGATCGTGCACGCCGAGGGCATGACGGGCATCGTGGCGACGCACGACGATGCGCTGATCGAACTCGCTGACCGCGTTCTGACCGTCAGCGACGGGCAGGTGGCGACGGCCGAGAAGGTCCCGTAAGAGATCCCGAACGCTTCCGCGCTTATGCGGATTTCTCCCGCGGCGTGCGGCGGGCCACGTCTCGCGGCACCAGTGTCGGGTTCACGTTCTCCAGCACGACCTCGGCGCTGATGACGACCTTCTCGACGTCCTTGCGGCTCGGCACCTCGTACATGACCGAGAGCAGGACCTCCTCGAGGATCGCACGCAGCCCGCGCGCTCCGGTGCCGCGCAGGATCGCCTGGTCGGCCACTGCCTCCAGCGCGTCGTCGGTGAACTCCAGGTCCACCCCGTCCAGTTCGAACAGCCGCCGGTACTGGCGCACCAGGGCATTACGCGGCTCGGTCAGGATCCGGATCAGGGCCTCGCGATCGAGGTTGTGCACGCTCGTGATGACCGGCAAGCGGCCCACGAACTCAGGGATCATCCCGAACTTGAGCAGGTCTTCCGGCATAACGTCGGCGAACGGATCAGCCTCGGTCTTGTCGGTCTTGACCCGCAATACCGCGCCGAAGCCCATCCCGCTCTTGCCCACCCGCTGCTCGATGATCTTCTCCAGGCCGGCGAAGGCCCCGCCGCAGATGAACAGCACGTTGGTCGTATCGATCTGGATGAACTCCTGATGTGGGTGCTTGCGGCCGCCCTGCGGGGGCACCGACGCCGTGGTCCCCTCGAGGATCTTCAGCAGGGCCTGCTGGACGCCCTCACCCGAGACGTCCCTGGTGATCGACGGGTTCTCGCTCTTGCGGGCTATCTTGTCAATCTCATCGATGTAGATGATCCCGGTCTCGGCCTTTTTGACGTCGTAGTCGGCGGCCTGAATGAGCTTGAGCAGTATGTTCTCGACGTCCTCGCCGACGTATCCGGCCTCGGTGAGAGCGGTGGCGTCGGCGATGGCGAACGGCACGTTCAGCAATCGGGCCAGGGTCTGGGCCAGCAGCGTCTTGCCCGAGCCGGTCGGGCCGAGCAGCAGGATGTTGGACTTGGCCAGCTCGACGCCGTCCTCGCTGGCCCGATCGCCGCCGGACTGGATGCGCTTGTAATGGTTGTAGACCGCTACCGAAAGGCCCTTCTTGGCCTTGTCCTGGCCGATTACATAGGAGTCAAGGAATTCGTAGATCTCCCTGGGCTTGGGCAGACTGTCCCATTTGAGTTCCGGTGGCTCGGCCAGCTCTTCCTCGATGATCTCGTTGCACAGGTCGATGCACTCGTCACAGATGTACACGCCAGGGCCGGCAATGAGCTTTTTGACTTGCTTCTGGCTCTTTCCGCAGAACGAGCACTTCAGCAGGTCACCACCATCGCCGATGCGTGCCACCCAGTTACTCCTTCTAGCTGCTGCCCGCCGCCGAGCGGTCAGCGTCCCTGGTGCCCTCACAGCTGCCAGGCCGCCGGCCGGACGCGAAGGTCAGACCTGCCCGCGAGCTCAAAAACGTCTGTGAACCTAGACGGTACCGCCTCGGGCGCCCTAGTTGTGGCCTAAGGAGCACCGCAGGCGGCGCGTCGGGCGCCCTGCCGACTTTGCCGGTTAGGACGACCCTACCTCGCTCCTGCGCTTGAGCATCGTCAGAACTTCATCGACCAGCCCGTACTCCTTGGCTTCCTGGGCTGTGAAGAACTTGTCCCGCTCGATGTCCTTGCGCACCTGCTCCTCGCTCTGGCCGGAGTGGTTAGCCAGGATCTGCTCCATAGCGGTGCGCATCCGGAGGATCTCCCTGGCCTGGATCTCCAGGTCACTGGATTGCCCGTAGCCGCTCTCGACCGCAGGCTGGTGGATCAGGATGCGGGCGTTGGGCAGTGCGAACCGCTTGCCCTTCGTCCCCGCGGCGAGCAACACCGCCGCCGCCGAAGCTGCCTGGCCCAGGCAGTAGGTGTGAATGTCCGGCTGGATGTACTGCATCGTGTCGTAGATCGCCATCATCGACGTCATCGACCCGCCGGGCGAGTTGATGTAGATGAGAATGTCCCTGGACGGGTCGATCGACTCCAGCGTGATCAGCTGGGCCATCACGTCGTTGGCCGAAGCGTCATCGATCTGAACGCCAAGAAAGATGATCCGCTCCTCGAAGAGTTTGTTGTACGGGTTCATCTCCTTGACGCCGTAAGACGTCCGCTCCACGAAGGAGGGCAGGACATAACGCGACTCAGTCAGGCTGGGCCGCCAACCGTTGTCAGCGCTCACTGTGCGCATCCTCCGCTCGCGCAATCTCCGGCAGGCTGGCCGCCGGGGCTCTGGTGATCTCGGTAGCCGTGAGTCATGTCAGCGAATTGGGATCGGCCACGTCAGCGGCGTTGCGGACCACGTGATCCACGATCCCGTAGTCGCGCGCCTCCTCCGCGGTGAACCAGCGGTCCCGGTCGGAGTCGGCTTCGATCTGCTCGACGGGTCTGCCGGTGTGGGAGGCGATCCGCTCGGCCATCAGCCGCTTCAGGTACAGGCTCTGCTCGGCCTGGATCCGGATGTCGGTGGCCGTGCCGCCGATGCCGCCGTGCGGCTGGTGCATCAGGATCGCGGCATGCGGCATGGCGTAGCGCTTGCCCTCGGCGCCCGCGGTAAGCAGGAACTGGCCCATCGACGCGGCCATGCCCATCGCATAGGTCGCGACGTCATTAGGCACGAACTGCATCACGTCGTAGATCGCCATTCCGGCATATACCGATCCGCCGGGTGAGTTGATATAGAGACTAATATCCCGTTTGCGGTCCTCGGCGGACAGCAGAATCAACTCGGCGCAGATGCGGTTAGCAAGATCGTCATCGACCTGCTGGCCGAGGAAGATGATCCGGTACCGCAGCAGCCGCTGAAACAGCATGTCGCCCATCGGGAACATCGGGGCCTCTGCTGCCTGCGCCAGCACCCGGGCAATCTGCCCCTGGTTGTCGGGAGGCGTGGTCACGGGTGCCCTCCTCATTGTGGTAGTCCGCGCCAGTCGTTGACAGTGACCATAACCCGAGCACACCAGCGCCAAGTCCGCCGATCCCCACTGTTCGCTACCGGCGCAGGCAGGGCAGGCCATTCCGTAACAGCAGGCTTACCTTTGCTGGCCGCAACGCCCAGGGCGACCCTAGCTATCGTCCTCGTCCTCGTCGCCGTCGTCGGTCTCCTCGCCGGTCTCCTCGCCGTCCTCGGCCGCTCCATCGGCTGGCGTGATGAACACCGGCCGCCCGGCCTCATCGACGATCCTGGCCCTCTCGGCCAGCATCGTGAGGGCATTGGACCGCAGCACGTCGCCGGCCACGGCGCCGAGCTGGCCGTTGTCGCTGAGCTGCTTGGCCAGCCGGTCGGGCGCGACGCCCATCCGGTAGGCCTGCTCGGCCACGTAGGCGCTGAGCTGCTCAGGCGTGACCTTCAGCTCCTCGTCGGTCGCGAGCTTGTCCAGGATGAACTGAGCCTTGAGCGACCTGCGGGCGTCCTCCTCGAACGAGGCGCTGAGCTGAGCCGCGGTCTGCCCGCTGGACTCGAGGTAGTTCTTCATGGTCAGGCCCGCCCGATCGAGCTGGCTCTTCAAGCTCTCCCTGCGATGCTCGATCTCCTGCTCGACGATGCGCTCGGGCAGCGGCATGTCGACCTGCTCGAGCAGCGCGTCCAGCGCCCGCTCCCTCGCCTGGCCGCCCTGGCCCGCCTTCCGCACGGCCTCGAGCTGCTTGCGGGTCCCGGCGCGGAGCTCGCCAACGGTGTCGTACTCACTGGCAGCCTGGGCAAAGTCATCGTCCAGCGGGGGCAGCTCCTTGACCTTCACGGTGCTAACGGTCACCAGAACCTGGGCCTCCTCGCCGGCGCGGTTGCCACCCGCGAGCTCGGCGGTGAAGGTCTTCGACTCCCCCGCGGACATCCCGATCAGCGCCTCGTCCAGCCCCTCGAGCATGGACTCACTGCCAACCTCGTACGAGACGCCAGTGGCCTGGGCGTCCTCGACCGGCGCGCCGTCCACCGAGGCAGCCAGGTCGATCGTGACGTAGTCGCCGTTCTCGGCAGCACGATCCACGGTCTTCAGCGAGGCAAAGCGCTCCCGCAGCCCGGTCAGGTACTCCTCGACCTGGTCAGGCGATACCTCGGCGTTCTCCACCGTGACCGAGACAGACTCAAGTGACGGCAGATCGAACTGCGGCCGGACGTCGACCTCGGCCGTGAACTGCAGCTCCTTGCCGTCGTCGAGCTTGGTGATCTCCAGCTCGGGCTGGCTGAGCGGTATGACCTCGTTGTCGGTGACGGCCTTGGTGTAAAGCTCGGGCACCGCGTCGTTGACCGCCTGCTCCAGTACCACGCCGCGGCCGATACGCTGATCAATGATCCGCGGCGGTACCTTGCCCGGCCGGAAGCCCGGCACCCGAACCTGCCGAGCGACCTCCCGGTAGGCCTTGTCAAGGCTTGGCTTGAGTTCCTCGAACGGAACTTCGATGGTCAGCTTCACCCTCGTCGGGCTCAGCTCTTCGACGTCGGTCTTCACCTGGGAGTCGCTCCTGGAGATGGTCATTGGCGTGGGCCTGCGTCTGGCCTCGCGGACCTGATAACCGCCAGGGCCAGCGTGACGTGTCGCTCACGGCTACTGGGGGCCAAGTCTAGGCCAGCCATTCGCGGGTTCACCCGCCACGGGTGATGATCACGGGAACTCGGCGACCGCACGATGGATCGTGAGGTGCACTCGGGGGGACCTCGAGTGTTGCTTGCGGGGCGGTACCGCCAGGGCATCCGGCCAGCGGTGCCAGGCACCTAGTCGTGAGGAGGTCTCCTAATGACCGATCCGCGCAATAACCCGGCGGGCTCGCCGGGGCCGGACAGCGGCACGAGCCAGCCGGCGCCAAGCGGCAAGCCGCAGGCTCGTCGCGGTCTGTTCCACCGCGGGACTTCTAATCAGAGCTCGAGTTCGGGTGCCAGCGGGAGCACGGCCACGGCCACCCGGCAGCCGACGTCAACCGGCACTACGGTCCCGCAGCAGGCCGGCCAGGCGTCACCGGAGCGGCAGGACTACAGGCGAGATGACCGAGAGGACTACGGCAGGCGGCGGGACGACGAGGATTACCGGTCCGGTATGCCGGGCGGGGCCCTGGTCGCCAAGGCAGCGGGCGTCTCCTGGGGGCTGCTGCTACTCGGCGCCCTCGGTTTGATCGCAGTGGGGATCATGCTGCTGGCGTGGCCGCACGTAACGCTGTTCGTGGTATCGATCCTGATCGGTGCGGCGCTGGTCGTGACGGGAATCGCGAAGCTCTGGGAGGGCTTCACCGCCCGTGACCGGGCTGGCGGCTCGCGCTCCGGTTATGTCGTGATAGGCGTGCTGGCGATCCTTGCGGGCATGTACTGCCTGCGTCACCACGCGTTGTCGGTCTTCCTGATCGCATTCGTGGCGGGCGTCTACTTCGTCGTCCACGGGATCGCCGACCTGGGTGCCTCCTTCTCGCCTGACTTGCCAGGCCGCGGACTGCGCGCCCTCCTCGGCATCTTCAGCATCGGGGCTGGCCTGGTCCTGGTGATCTGGCCCGGCATCTCGCTGACGTTGCTGACCCTGATCGCGGGCGCATGGCTGCTGTTCTACGGGTGCGTGCTCGCCGCCCTGGCCTTCGGCGTGCGCAAGCAGCACAAGGAGATGAAGGACAGGGATAGAGACAGGGATGCAAGAAGGTCGATGGCAGAACCGCGAACAGCCTGAGATTGGGCGCCATCGGCCCCGGCCGGAGCCTCGTGCTAGCTAGATACAACCGGCCAGGAACGGCCGCCTGACCAGGGGCCGCCAGGCAACGGCCTCGCGGATGGCCAGAGGAGTGGCCCGCACCGCCAGTTCGGTGCGGGCCACGGCGCGCTTCGCGCAGGCCACGGCACGTTAGGCGCAGGCCACGGCACGTTTGGAGCAGGCCACGGCGCGCGTGCCGGCAGCCCTGGGCCAGGAGATCAGAGCAGGTCGAGTCGGCGGCCCGCAGCGATCGCCTGCCGCCTGCTGCTCACGCCGAGCTTGCGGTACACCGAGCTGAGGTGCGTCTTGATCGTGTTGATCGACAGGAACAGCGACTCGGCGATTTCCTGGTTCGTCATGTGCGAGGGCAGGAAGCGCAACACCGCAAGTTCGCTTTCGGTCAGCGGCGTGCCTGATGGCTGACCGGCCGTGTGCGGCAGCCGGCCATCAAAGCGGTCGAGGATGCGGCCGGCGAACCCAGCGCACCTGCTAGCAGGCGTGATCAGCACCGTCAGCGCCGACCTGATCGGCGTGCCCGCCGCGATGAAGGCACCCGACTGGTCGTCGGGCTCGGCCACGGCAAGCGCCTCCTCGAGTCGCTCGGCTGCCTCCCCGGCCTGGTTCAGCCGACGGTGAGCGATAACGGCGGTCAGCAGCGCCGACAAACGCGCCGAAACCGGACCGCTAGGCGGGCCCGACATGATCGGGTCAAGCAGCTTGAGTGCGCCCTTGTCGTCGTGATCGGCCAGGAGCAGCTTGGCCAGGCAGATTGCGGCGTCCTGTCCGCCCAGTTCCTCCTCGCCGTGGGCCGTGGCGATGACCGACTTGGCTCGGTCGGGCTCGCCCGCCACGAGGCTTATCTCGGCGTCGAGCACCGCTATGGCCGCAGCGGCGCCCGGCTCGCCGGCCGCCGTCTCCGTCAGCAGCCGGACCAGGCCTCGCGCCCCGGCGGGGTTGCCGTCATCGATCGCGATGCGAGTCCGCACCATGCCGGTCAGCATGCCAATGGCCGGCTCCCCGGCCGGCTGAACCGAGGTGGCCGCGGCTTGGTCGGCCTGATCGAGCAGCATCGCCGCGGCTTCTGGCTCATCCCGCGCGACATGGGCGCGGGCCTGACTGACGGCCAGGATCGGGGCGAGATCACCGGATCCGGCGGTCAGCCCCTCGGCGACTTCGGCGGCAATTCTCGTGGCGGCGGCCAGGTCCCCGTACCAGGCATGGGCGACAGCTTCCCAGGACCTGGCCCGTTCCCGCAGTGCGAGCAATCCGCCCGCCGCCAGTTGCGAACCGGCGTGCTGCAGCGCCGACCTGGCCTGCTGCACCTCAAGCCGGCGCAGCCCGGCGCAGCCGAGCGCGAGCCACAGCAACCCAGTTCCGCGGTGCTCGGGCGCGCTTTTGGACTCTTCGTGCGCGCGGCCGGCCAGCTCCCACTGCGCGGTCAGGTCCGCGTCGGTGCCGGCCAGGCGCATGACCTGCAGCGCCGCCAGCCAGAGCCGGCTGGCCGTACGCGCCGTGCTGGCCGCGCCCGGCCTGCCGGCCAGCGTGTTCTCGGCGCAGTCGAGATGCGGCAGCGCCCCGTCAGGGTCGCCGTGCCACAGCCGCGCAGCCGCGAGCGCCGACGCCAGCGCGAAGTCATTACTGCGGCGGTCGGGCGGACAGGTGCTGAGCACGCTCTCGAGTTCGGTCCAGCCGACCTCCGGCGGCGCGACGGGACTGGCATCGGCCAGGACACGCGCGGCGAAGTCCCAGTCGCCCGCGCGCGCCGCCGCCCGGATTGCTGCCATCACCTCCGCGCGGCCGGCGTGCCAGCGCGCGATCTGCCCGAGCAGCGCAGGCACGTCGTCGGGATGCTCACGGCGCAGCACGATTTCAAGCACGTCCCTGAGCATGGGGTGATACCGATATTCAGCCAGGGTCGGGCCGGCCGTCTGGATCAGGCCGTTCTCCCGGCTGAGCTGCTCGAGCCTTGCGGTCGCGCCGCTGTCGCCGGTCAGCACGTGCGCGAGGTCGGGCGGGACGAGTTCGGTCAGGCATGTTCGCACCAAGAACTGCCTGGTCTCTGACGGCAGCGGACTGAGTATCTCGTCGCAGATGTAATCGGCGATCAGCTCGGTCGTCGGGGGCAGGTCCGAACCCCCCGCCCGGCTTGCACCCGCGTTTTGGCCGGCGTCTGCCGCCCGGCCCGCATCCGCGGTCTGGCCGGAACGCAGCGACATCGACAGCAACCGCAGGCCCGCCATCCATCCTTCGCTGTGCTTCATGATCATCGCCCGCAGCGGCGGATCCGGCGGCTCGTCCAGGCTGGCCAGGTAGGCGTCGGCCTCCTGACTCGTGCACGCGAGGTCGGCTGGTCCGACATCACCGAGCTGGCCAGAGACCCTCAGCTTGGCCAGCGTGAGGCCGGGCACGTGCCGTCCGGCCAGCACTAGCCGAAGTTCGGCCGGAGCGTGGTGCACGAGTTCGTCGAGGCCTGCCAGCACCGGCGAGCCAGCCAGCTCATGGACATCGTCGATGACGAGCGCGGCCGAGGTGCCCGCGGCGGCGATGCGGCCGACGATCTGCTGCGGCAGGCCGGCCGGATCCGCGACCGCGCCATCGCTGAGCTGCTCGGCTTCGGCCGCCGTGAGTGCGTCGGCCCGCGCGAGCGCGGTGATCAGGTATCGCCAGAACCGGGCAGGCTCGCGGTCACCGGCATCCGCGGTCAGCCAGGCGAAAGAGCTGCCGGCCGGGCGGGCCGCCGCCCAGCATGCGCACGCCACGGTCTTCCCGGCTCCCGCAGGCCCGGTCACCAGCGTTACCCGGTGCCGCGTCGCCTGCTTCATCAGCTCGTCGACCCGCGGCCGCCGCACGATGGCGAGCCCTAGGTCGGGTATCTGCAGCTTGTCTTCGAGCAGGCCAGGACCGCGATCAGCGGATGTGACAAGACCAGCGACCGTTGTCGCCATCGCCCCCCCGACTTGCCGCCTCCTGGCGGCGGCCGATGCTCCCGTTTGCCGCCCTGTTGCGGCGGCCGATGCTGCCGTTTGCCGCCCTGTTGCGGCGGCCGATGCCACTATCTGCCACCCTCTCGCGCCGGCTGATTCCCCGGCCCGCCGCCCCCTCGCAGCGGCCGATCCGCCGGCCTGGCGCTCCTCGCCACAAGATTCACCCGGCGCGGCGAAATACCAGCTCAAAGCCTCGTAACAGGCGTACCCGCGGGTGAGGCGAGTCAACCTGCCCAGAGATTATGCCCGTATATAGGAGGGTACGGTCATGCAACTCACTGGACACCAGGCTCGACCGGACCTTCGCCTTTGGGCTCACGGCAGGCGATCCAGCGCCCGAACCCCGGCCGGTGTTCACCCAGGCTGGGTGATGCAGCCCCTGGCGACCCGTCCGTAGCGTTCGAAGAGAACAACCCGGACAACCGGCCAGCGCGTGGGCTGTTGCTGCTCTGGCTCGCCAGGCGGCGCCTGCCCCACCGGTCAGGTCAGAGGGGAGTGCATCTGATGCGCAGAGCACGGAATCGATCCACGGGTACCCAGTCCGGAGCCCAGCCCACGCAGAGCAGCAGCGGAAACGTCTCCGACACCGGCACGAACGTCTCGAGCACCGGGACGAACGTTGGAGCGACGAGCACCGGCGTGCGTGATCAGCCGGCTAGCCGGACCGACACCACCACCTCGACCTCGTACGGGCGGGAAACGGGACCGCAGACGGCTTACGCCCCGGCTGGCCGCGCCGAGACGACCGAGGGCACCGGCCTCGGCGGGGTCATCTCGATGCTCGCCGGGCTGCTGTCCTTCCTCGCCGGCCTGGCCATGGTAGTGCGGAATCACTTCTACCCGGTCCTGCCCGGCTACGCCTACCGGCTCAGCGTCGATCACTGGGGCTGGGTCCTGATCGGCCTTGGCATCCTGCTGTTCGCCGCTGGGTCGAGTCACCTGCTCGACCTGCCGTTCAGCCGTGTGGTCGCGGTGGCGTTCGCCGTGCTGACGGCGATAGCGGCGTTCATGGTGCTGCCGTACATTCCCGTCTGGGGCATCCTCGTCGTTGCCCTGAGTGCGCTCGCCGTCTGGGCTCTGATGCGTCGCGGCCGGCGCGAGGACAGAGCCTCGCGCAGGATATAGCGACGACGACGAGCAGCACGAGCCCCGCCGCGGTGTGCCGTGGCGGGGCTCACTCATAAGGGAACGAAGTCGCCCCTAGCGACCCGCGTCCGCCTGGCCGGCCAGGGTCACGGGCAAGACCGCGGCGACCGGTGCTGTTGTGTCGCCCGGATCGCGGGTATGAGCAGTCCCTGGAGATTGCCTGGGAGACGGTCAGCCTAGAGCGTGGTGATTCGGTGTGAGCCGGTGGCGCGACTGCTCTGCTGCTCGCCTGGGCGAGGTTACCGACACATCGACGAGCGACATCGGCCGCTGCGTGCTGCGACAACCGGGCTAGCGTGGCCTCCGCCATCGGGCAGCTTCTGCCGCTTGGCGTGGGAGTTGCCATCAGCCCGATCCCGATCACGGCCGTCATCCTGATGCTGGTGTCGCGCCGCGCGGCCTCGAACGGGCTCGCCTTTGCACTGGGGTGGACCACCGGAGTCACGCTCGTGGCGGTCGTCGCGCTGGTGGTCACGAGCGAGAGTTCCGCAGGCAGAGCCAGTTCGAGTTCAACCGGAGCGGCCGTGGCCCAGTTGATCCTGGGCACCGCGCTCGTGGCCCTGGCCGTGTTGCAGTGGCGCAAGCGCGCCACCGGCGGCGCGCAACCCCGGTGGATGACCGCGCTTGAGCGGGTCGACTCGGCCAAGGCCGCGGGCCTGGGCTTGCTCATGGGCGCGGCGAACCCGAAAAACCTGCTGCTGTCGATCTCCGCGGGTCTCGCCATCGGCACGCGCGCGCTGTCCGTGGCCGGCCAGGTCACCGCGGTCGCGATCTTCGTGATACTGGCCAGCACCACGATTGCCGGCCCGGTCGTGTACTACCTGGTCAGCTCGGCCACGGCCAGGGTCACGCTGCAGTCCTGGCGGTCCTGGCTGGCGACCAACAACGCCGCGGTACTGGCTGTCTTGCTCCTGGTCATCGGGGTTTCGCAGCTTGGGAGGGCAATAACAGGCCTGTCGTGACCTGCCGGGAACGCGGTGGTGTCTGGTGGACCCCGGCGCCACGGGCTAGAGACGCCGGGGTGGCTCGATGCGCGCCCTTCAAGCCACAGGCGACTCCGGGTACCCGCGCACCGACGCGAAAGGCGGCGGCAGACCTCCCCGTGTTGGGCTCGGTGGTCTCGGGCTCAGGGCTGCTTCGCCCTGGCCAGTGCTCCTGCCTCCCCCAGGCCCATCCGAACCCGGCCTGCCGCTGCCATTCGCGCCCTGGCGCACTCCCTGGCCCGAGCGGCATGTCCTGGGCCGGCACGATCAAGTCGTGCCCTGCACGGAGGAACATTCCCGTCCCGGCGGATGCCGGCGTCACCCGCAGCGGGCTATTCGGGCCTGGGCGAACGCCCTCGCTAGCAGTTCCCGTGGCCGCGCCGGGCGATCAGGCCGACATCAAACGGCCCGGCCCGGGCGACCAGGCCCACATCAAACGGCCCGCCGGGCGACCAGGCCGACGTCAGGTGCGTCGCGCCGGGTGGCCATGCCGACGTCACCCAGGTCCGCGTGGCACCGGACGGCCACGCGGACGCCACCCGGGTCCTCATCGGTGCGGGCGGGAGGAAGACTCGCGCCAGCCACGTCCTTAACAGCGGCCGCACCAGCTTCGGCGGCGCTGCATGCCGTGGCCTGTATGGCGTGTAGTCAATGTTGCCGGGTTCAAACAGGTTAGGTAGTCGCCGTCGTCCCATCCTTCGTTCCTCGAGCGGACTCCACCGCCAGCGGGAATGGCAGTGCCGAGGTGCCTGTGGCCCTGCGCGGCTCCTGGGCGGGGATCCAAGTAGCTGGTGGAATTTTAAACTGAACGTGGTCGATCCATCACTGATTGTCGGATAAAAGTTCGCGAAACGCAAGCATTGTTGCGTGACGCAAGTGCGTAGTGCATACATGCAGATGAACACCAGACCGAGCGGCCGTGAACATTGCTCGGTGGCGGTGCACGGCGGCTCATCTGACCGGGGCGGCGTTTGTAGAGCGCCCCTGCCAGGGAATGCCTTGCCCTGCACGTGAATCATCGGGGGTGTTCATGCGGAGCAGCGATCCGGCTGTAGCCCGCGCCGACACCGTCCGCCTGCGCTGGCTGACCGCCGTCCTGATCGTCATGGCCGTCCTGACGGTCGGCTGGCCGCTGGTTAACCGCGCTGTATCCGACCGGCGCACGCTCGCCGCCGGCACGATGCTGCGAGTCGGGCCGGACAAGACCGACATGGCCGAGTTCACGGTCGGACCGGGCTGGTCGATGGTGCCGTCCGAGACCAATCCCCAGCAGGACTACTCGCTGCGCCGCGGCGCTGTCGACATGACCGTCTCCTATGTCGCGGTCATCAACGGCGCCCATCCCGCGCAATTGTGGGCAGGACTTCGGACCATAGTCAGGATCAGCGATCCTGGAGTTCGCCTCGGCCAGCCCTCCGCCTACACGACCGCCCAGGGCCGCAGGGGCGTACAGGGCACCCTGGCGAGCCGGGCGGACACCGGCAGCGCCTCGGTCGTCCGTAGCCCTTCTGGCACATTCGCAGTCGCGATGATCCTCATCGGCCCGCGGCACTCCTTCCGGGCGAACCTCGCAGCCGCCCACCGGGTAATGCGCTCGCTCCAGATCCCGGCGCCGCCGCAATGATCGGCCGGCTGAGGAGCGCACCGACCGCCGCTGATCCCGGGGATCCAACGATCAGGGCGGTCCGCGTAACCGCGGGCGCTCTCTGCGCGCTCGGAGCCGTGATCCTGGGCGTCGAGTTCGCCCATTACCTGTCCGTGTTTCCCGGTCAGGTAACGCTGGCCGTGGTGCTGGAGGTCCCGCTGCTGGTGGTCGGCTTCTCCGTAATCAGGCGGCTGCGCCCGATCCGCGCCCCGGCTCTGGTCTGGTCCGGCGCCGCGCTGATATGGGGCGCGACCGCCGCAGCCGGCTGCGCGCTGCTCGCCAACCAGGGCCTGATCTCGCTGTGGGCCAAGACCGAGGGCGTTGGGTTCGCATCGAACTGGTCGGCCTCGCTGTCGGCGCCGCTGAACGAAGAGGTACTCAAACTCTGCGGGGTCATCATGGTCGTGCTCGCCGCGCCGCAGGCGATCAGGGGACCGCTCGACGGGATGATCTACGGTGCGCTGACCGGCCTCGGTTTCCAGGTGGCGGAGAACGTCACCTACGGACTCGACAACATCGTGCAGTCCGGCGCGACCGACCCGGATCAAGCCGTCACGAACTCGGCCGTGCTGCGCGTGGGAACGACGGGCATCGGCTCGCACTGGACCATGACCGCGGTGGCCGGCGCCGGGATTGGCTTCCTCGTGATCCGCGAGCGCAGACGAGAAGGCGTGGCGTTTGCCAGCATCTGCCTGCTGGCGGCGATGGCGATGCACGCGCTGTTCGACGCGCCGCACCCCGCGCTCCTCATCAAGGTCATCGTGAACTTGCTCGTCGTCGGCGCGGCGTATCTCCTGCTGCGCGACTCCTACGTGGCCAGCGCGCGCGAGGTGGCGGCTGCCTGCGCGGCGTCCGGCACGATTAGCCCGGCCGAGGCAGCATCGGCGATCAGCAGGCGCTCCCGCCGGCGCGACCTGCTCCGAGCGCGGCCGGGACCGCAGCGCGATCGCGTGCTGGCGCGCCAGCGGGAGGTACTCGCGATCGTCGAGGACGAGATAGCACGCCGGGAGGCCACCGAACCGCTGCTCGGCGAGCGCAGCGCCGGACTTTCCTTATGGCTGCGGCCCGCTCGCCTGCCCAGGGCTGACGTGGCCGGTTGCACGGCGACGCGCACGCTCCCGCCACATGCCAGAGATCGTGGCGATCGCGGCTCCGAGAAACACCAGGTTGAAGACGATCTGCAAGGTCACCGCGATGCGCGCAAGCTGGCCCGCGGCGTGCACGTCGCCGAATCCCACGGTCGCCAGCGTGCTCACGGAGAAGTAGAGGCCGTCGGTCTTGGTATGCAAGCTCACGAATTGACCGGGTATCTGGGCGAGCGCGACATCAGCATAGGAGAAGAACAACACCGTGACGCACAGCAGCAAGACCAGCGCCCGCACGCGCGTATTCTCACCGGCCCGCAGCAGCCGGGCGATGCTGACCAGGATGAGCACGCCCAGCACTCCCAGCCCGACCCCGAACAGCAACGACCAGGAGTCCGTGTGCATGTGGCCGGGCACGGGCAGTACGTAATAGATGACCGTTATGATCGCGGCGAGAACGGCCGTGCCCGCAGCTTGCCAGAGTTGCCGGTGATCGGTCACCGGACGCCGCGCCCTAGCTGAGCCCGCATTCGCCGATTGTGGCACGCGCCTGACCTGGCTCCCGTTTCACCCTTTCAAGAAGGGAACGAGGGGTGTCCTCGCGAATCTCGGGCCCGGCGGCGAGAAGCCGCTCAAGACAGTCCCAGTTCCTTCATGACGGTGCCGGCCAGTTCGTCGGGCGGGCGGGTCGACTGCAACACCAGCACCCGCTGCTCGTCCGGCTCCGGAGGTTCAAGCTCGGCGAACTGGCTGGCCACCATCGCCGCCCCGAAGAAATGCCCGTGCCGGGCATAACACCGTGTATGCGCCTCTTCCCGGCTGAGTTCCAGGAACACCATCGTGGCCTGCGGCCGGCTAGCCAGCAGCGCCTGACGGTACCGCCGAGCCAGCGCGGAACACGCCACCACGGCTGACTGGCCGACGGCGATGCGCTCGTCCATCCACGCGCCGATCGCAGCGAGCCAGGGCCACCGATCGCTGTCGTCGAGCGGCCGGCCCGACCGCATCTTGGCGATGTTGGTGGCCGAGTGGAACGAGTCGCCGTCGACGAATTCCCAGCCCAGCTTCCTGGCAAGCAGCTCGCCGAGCGTTGTCTTGCCGCTGCCGGCCACACCCGCGACTATCAGGATCATCGCGGCCGAGCCTACTAGGGCGCCGGGTTTCTCGCCGGCATGCGGTAGCCCCGCCGGTGATGCGAGGCTGTTACCCGATGCCACCAGCCTTGGGAGGAGAACGTCGTGACTGACCAGATGGATGCGCTCGTTATCTTCGGTGCGACCGGCGATCTGGCCAAGCTAGAGACATTTCCGGCTCTTGTCGGGCTGGTTGACCGCGGCGTCCTTAACGTCCCGGTGATCGGCGTGGCCAAGAGCGGCTGGGGACTAGACCAGTTCCGCCAGTACGCGCAGGACTCGCTGCGGCTGAACAACATGGATCCGGCCAGCCCGGCGGCGACGAAAATGCTCGGGCTGCTCAAGTACGTGGATGGCGACCTGGACGACCCGGCGACCTACGAGGCGATGTCGAAGGAACTGGGCGAGGCGCAGCGGGCGCTCTATTACCTCGAGGTCCCGCCGTCGCTGTTCGGCCGGATCGCGGACGGCATCGCGGCCGCGGGGCGGTCCCAGAACGCACGGGTCATGGTGGAAAAGCCGTTCGGAACCGACCTGGTGAGCGCGCAGCAGCTAAACGCCACGATCCACCAGCACTTCCCCGAGGAGTCGGTGTACCGGGTCGACCACTGGCTCGGGCTCGAGCCGGTGGAGGACCTGCTGTTCGTCCGGTTCGCCAACTCGATCATCGAGCCGCTGCTGCGGCGCGAGCACGTGGCTAGCATCCAGATCACGATGGCCGAGGCGTTCGACGTGGCCGACCGGGGCAGCTTCTACGACAAGACCGGGGCGATCAGGGACGTGCTGCAGAACCACATGCTGCAGGTGCTCGCGACGGTGCTGGCCGAGCCGCCGGACGGCAACGGGCTGTCGGACTGGCGCGATGTGAAGTCGCAGATCATCGGCGCGCTCACCCCGATGAGCAAGGAGACGACGGTGCGCGGTCAGTACGACGGCTATCTCGACGTCGCCGGCGTCGCTCGCGGCAGCACGACCGAGACATACGTGGCAGTCCGGCTCAGCGCTCAGTCCTGGCGGTGGGCGGACGTGCCGATCCTGATCAGGGCGGGCAAGTGCCTGCCGGTGACCGCGACCGAGGTCGTGTTCAGGTTCCGCAAGCCGCCGCACGACACTTTCGGGATCGGCACCGAGTCGGGCGCAAACCAGTTGCGCGTCCGCGTCTACCCCGACGACCAGGTCGGCATCACCGTGGTCGGCAAGAAGCCAGGCCCCGACCTCGCGCCGCAGCTTCGCGAGCTCGCCTACACCGGGCAGGCCGGCGCGCAGATGATGCGGCCGTACGACCGGCTGATCGGCGCGGCGCTCAACGGAGAGCGCTACCTGTTCGCGAGGCAGGACACGGTCGAGGCGGCCTGGCGCGTGGTGCAGCCGGTACTCGGCGATGTCGTGCCGGTCCAGACCTACGCCCGCGCCAGCTGGGGCCCGACCGCGGCCACGGCGCTGGTCCCGTACGGCGAGACCTGGCACGACCCGGCGGGCGAACCACCCGTCGGCTAACCAGACTCGCATCTTTCACGGGCGGTCAGCGTCCGGCCTGATAACGGTCCCCGCCTCGAGGTCAACGACCAGAATGTCGGGGAACCTGAGGTCTGCCCAGAATGCGGCGGGGTCGGCTAGGGACAACGTCGCGGCCAGCCAAACTGTCATCGCCATGCCGTGGCTCGCAACGACGACGTCGCGCCGGACGGCCCGCTCCATGGCCGCGCGGATCGCGGCGGCGAACCTGCGGACCACATCGAGCCGGGGCTCCCATCCGGGAATGTCCGCGCCGCTGACGTACGAGCGGCGCAGGCGCCGGAAGTCGTCGTTGAACTGCTCGGTCCGCCGCACTTCACGGAGACGAGGATCGCGGAGCACACCTCGTTCCCCTGCCGAAGCAAGAGTCTGCCAGGCCTTGGCTTCATCGCTGGCGACCAGGAACGCTCCGGACGGTAGCCCGCGACCTAGCCGCCGGGCGGCTGCGCGCCCGTCGGGGCCGAGCGGCCAGGTAGCCGGGTCGGTGGCCGGGTCGACGAGCGGCATCGCGTGCCGGACCAGGTAGAGCGTCACGGGACTAGTGTCGAGCCCGGCGTCGCGAGACCTGGCTCGCCGGGGCTCCTCGCCCGGGCCGCGGCTGGCGTCTGCCCCGCTGTTGACCGGAGTCGCTCGCGGCTAGGCTGCCTCGCCTCGCCCCCGGCGCTCGGCGGCGGTCGCGAGGCCGGCGACGATTTGCGGATACAGCCGGCGGAGCGAGTAATACACCAGGCGACCTGCCACGGTCTGGTCGAAGGACGCTGCCCAGCGGATTTGCGTACCGCCTGCTGCGGGCGTCAGGGTGATCTCGGCCCGATAGTTGCGGACCGGGATTCCCCCGATCACCGTGTAAGACAGGCGCCGCCCCGCTTCGATGTCGAGGATCTTCTCGATCGAGACAGGCCGGCGGAACCCGAAGCGGCGTGAGGACCGCAGCCAGTACACGGCGCCAGGGCCGCGCGGAGGGGCATCACCAGGAGTGCGGTAGTCGGCCTCGCACCACGGCCCCCACCGGGGGTAGGTCCTGGCATCGCTGACGAGCGCCCAGACATCCTCGGACGACGCAGCGGCGATCTGCTCGGCTTCGACATGCAGTTTGCCCATTGGTCAACACCCGCCATGCTCGCTGTGTACCATCTGGTACATGAACCAGATGGTACATGCGACGCGACGACCATCGCAACCGCCGGAGCGTCTGGTCTGGTCACCCGCCAGGAGGGTCGGGGAACGCATCTTCTCTCGCCCGGCACCGCCGCCGCGGGCCGACTGCGGGTCAGGAGTACGGGCCGTGCGTGAGGACCACTTGCAGCGCATTGGCGACGGCGATGAGCGCGAGACCGTAGGACGCGACCAGCAGGGTGGCCCGCGACCTGGTCGCGAAACGCGTGGCCATCCAGCCCGCGAGCACGAGGAGCGCCGGGAAGGCGTCGAACATGACCCTGGTGGCGACGATCCCGATGCCCCAGCCGAACCAGAGCGAGAACGCGACGGTGAGGCCCGCGGCAGTCAGTATTGCCTTGTCCTGCCTAGTCGCGGCGCCGAGCTGCACACCCGCCAGGATCGCGGCCACCATGCAGGCGGCGATGACGCCCAGCACAAGCCCGTCGGCGCCCATCAGCTCCCTGATGCTCGACATCGATGCCAGCTCCAGCCTGGCCGAGAAGACCCGCCACCCCTGACCGAATGCCTGAGGCAGCCATATGAACTCGCGGTAGAAGGTAATGTCACGGTCGAGGTAGGAGCCGGCGATCTTGAGGCAGATCAAGATCCAGCCAACGGGCGCGACCGCGAACGCCAGGCAGAGCGTCAGCGCCTGAACGAGGCCCCGCCACCCGCGGGCGAGCAGGATGACGGTTAGCACGCCCAGGCAGATGATGACGTTCGCGTAGATTAGCGCGCCCAGCCCGAGACCGAAACCGACAGACGCCACGGCCAGCTCACGCGGCCGCTCCAGGATCAGCCACCGGCCGGCCGCGATCGTCACCAGCGGGGTCAGGAGTACGAACATCTGCTGGTGCGGCGTCCAGAAGAACGCCTTCATGAGGTCGTTGACTATGAGCAGCGAGCACAACGCGACCGCGACCGAGCTCGGCGCGCCGAATCGGCGAAGGAGCCAGGCCAACAGCACGACGGCCGCCACCACCACTATCAGGTTGATCAGGATCAGCGGGATGTAGGCGGTATTGGACTCGCCGTATACGCGGTCCAGGCCCAGCTTGGCAGCCGCCGAGCCCAGCATTCGGGTGGCAAGTGCGCTCAGGGCGACATAGCCCGGCCGCGACTGCCGGAGGTGATCCATCCTGAGGCGCCTGGCCGCCGCGGCTCGCTGAGCCGGCGAGTCGTGGCCGAAGTTGGCCCTGACCAGCAGGTCAGCCGGATGATGGGCCAGCTTGAGAAACAGGATGGAGTCGCAGTTCAGCGGATATGCCATGAACCGGTTTACGCGCACCGGGGTCGCGCAGAAGGGATGGCTGATCATTGGTGCCAGCAACAGGAAGTGCGCGCCGGCCAGTACCCCGGCGAGACTGGCGGTGATCAGGACCAGCCAGCGGGACCGGCGCGGGACCGCGGCGGTCGCGGTCCTGGCCTTTGGCCAGTCCAGCCGGCACAGCAGCATCAGAGCGGCCATTCCGGCCAGCCAGACCGCGACCAGACCCGCGAGGGCACCGCTGTCTCTGACCGGGGCGGCCAGGTTCACGCCGCAGCCGGTGCGGCTCTCGACGTAGTACGGACACGCGTCGAGCCGCGAGATCTCGGCGACAATCCACAGTCCGACCGTCACGGTCCAGCCGATGAGCAGCCAGGTGCTAGCACGCCAAGCCGCGAGCCTGAACGCCCGGCGCGGCCACGCGGCCGCCTGGCGGTTCTGCGCGTAACAAATGCCGCGCCCGTCCCTCGAATCCCCGTCCGCCTGAGCCTCGGACTCCTGGCCGGTCCCGGTTAAGGCTTCCGCCGCCCCGCTTTCAGCCGTCAGCCCGGCGCCCCCGCTGGAAGGGTGAATTTCACGACCCTTCATGAATACTTAGATGCGGTCGAGGGCCGGATCGCTGCACCGGTTTCCTCAAAACCTTGCGCGGCCACTGACCGCGCTACATGGGGGCCCAGGCAACCAGGACCCGTTCAGGCTGCTGAACGAGGACTGGACGCAGGCACTGGATGCAAGCAGGCGGTGCGCAGCGGCTCACCAACCGCGCACCTAACTGGTGGTCCCGCCTGGACGTAGCGGCCGGTGCGCTGGGATCGGCGTCACGGTGACAGGACGATCTTTCCGGCCGTTCGCCGCGACTTGACCAGTTCGAATGCCGTCGCAGCCTGGCCGAGCGCGTGCGCCCCGGCTACTTCCGCCCGTAGCTTTCGGTCGCTGACCAGCCTGGCGACTTCGCGCATCCCGGCGCCGTCGGCGGCCACCAGGATCGCGGCGTGGCGGACGCCGCGCTGGTCCGCGATCGCGGCGATCTCCTCGGGGATATCCGTTGAGATGGATACCAGGAAACCGCCGGGTTCGACCGCTTCGGCGGCCTGGCGCACCGCATCTGCGGTGGTGCTGAGCAAGGCGCCGTGGACCGGCCCGCAGACACCGAACACGTTCTCGGTAGTGGTGTAATCAATCGGCTCGTCCACGCCGACCGAACGCAGGAACTCGTGCCGACGAGCGGACGCGGTGCCGACGACGGTGGCACCGGCCGCTTTGGCGATCTGCGCCGCCACATGGCCCACTCCGCCAGCCGCCGCTTCGATGAGCACTCGGCTCCCTGGCTTGATCCCGCCGACGGCCTCGAACGCCTGCAGCGCGGTCAGGCTCACCAGCGGCAGCGCCCCGGCCTGGTCCCAAGGGAGTCCCGCGGGCTTGCGGGCCAGGTCGGTGGCCGGGACCGCGGCGTAGTCGGCGAACGTGCCCTGACCGAGCCGCGGAAACCGCACCAGCCCGAACACCTCGTCGCCCACGCCGAGGTCCGTCACGTCCGGGCCGCGCATCACCACCGCCCCGGCGACGTCCCAGCCGGGCACCGCGGGCAGCCGCAGCCCGGGCACGAACGGCAGCGGCATCGCCACGATGCCCACGTCTACCGGGTTGACCCCGGCCGCCCTTACCCGAAGCAGTACCTCGCCAGGGCTGGGGCGAGGTACCGGGAGTTCGGCCACCTCCAGGACGTCTGGCGTGCCGTGCTGACTGAACCGCAGAGCCCGCATCGTCGCCGGCAATGCTTCCATGGAAAAGCTCCCTCCGTTATCGCCGCGGGCGCTGCCGGCCGGCTGGCCCGGGCTCCATCGCGGTTGCGGCCTTAGCGCTGGAGCAGGCCGGTCGCCAGGAATGCCTGGTGGTAGATCTGCCTGATGACCCACTCCTTGCGGGCGTTGTACTGCGTGACGTGCTCACCGGCGGCGTTGGCCTCGGCCGCGGCCTGCCACTTGACTGCGGCGTATCGGTCCCGGTCGGCGGGATTGCCGCGCAGCCAGTCGCGAAAGATCCGGTGCCTGATCGGCTCGGCGCAGTCGAAACCCCAGACGTGGAGGTTGCAGCGCGGATCGTCTGACACCAGGGCCCTGTGGGCGTACCGCCAGGGCTCGCGGATGACCAGGCGGAATCCGATCGCCTCCAGCGCCGGCAGGTAGTCCTGCTCGCGCTCGGGGGCGGCCACGGTCAGGTCGATGTCGATCACGGGCTTGGCCGGCAGTCCCGCCACCGAGGTGGAGCCCACATGCTCAAGCTGCAATGCCCGCCAGCCCAGGGCGTCCCGTATCCGGGCCGAGAGTTCGTCGTATCGCTGGGGCCAGACTGGATCCGGGTCAGCCACCTCGATGCCGACAGCCGGAGCGGCGCCGGGCACCCATGAACAGGCTCCCGGCGGTGTCGGAGGGGTTTCAAACGACACAATCTCGGCGCGGGTGGGCACCCCCAGAGTGTAGTCGTGTCTGTGTACGTCCGCTGCTAGCAGCGGGGTCGGCTGCCGGCCTACGGGCGGCGTCTCAGCTGCGTCAGGACGCTCGCCAGCCTGGCCGGGTGCTCGACTAGCCGAGTCACCATGCCGATCGCGGCGGCCGATCCGGCCGGCGAGTCATCAACCAGGACAGCTTCGGATGGCGCTATGCCCTGATCGCTGAGCCACGGCCCGAAGAAAGGGCTATGCCCGTCCACCAGGTCACCCTTCAGGACTCCGAGCGAAGCCGAGTCCAGGATGGCGTCGAAGATGCCGTCGAGGTACAGCGCCGGTACCGTCCAGCGGTAGAAGGCGTCCATGTTGTCGGTGGCCAGGACGACCTTGATCCCCTGCTCGCGGATAGCGTCAAGAGCGTCGACCGATGCCGGGTCGTCGAACTCGAAGTGGCGGCAGCTGCGCTCGAGGTCGGCGGCCAGATCGGCAGCGGTCAGACCGAGGCTTCCGGCAGCCGACGTGCACACGTCCTCCGCGGCCACCGCCCCGAGCATCCACTGCCGGACGAGTTCAGCACGGCTGAAGACGTAGCTATGCACCCTGTCCAAGTCGGCGCCTGACAAGCGGCAACCGGGGCGGTGCTGCCAGAACAGCGACGTCGAGAGGGTCTTGTACCAGTCGACGAAGACGACACGGACATTCATCGGCAGGACTATCCCTCGGTAACCGCCGCCGGGCTGGCAGACATGCCCGTCCAGGGCTCCCGCCGACGCATGCCGTAGCGCGCCGTCGAAGGCCCTAATGCACGCCTAGATCGATGACCGGGCGGGTCGAGGTTACCTCGGAATTGACCATCGACCTGGAAATGTTCCGCGATGCTAGTCCCCAGTTTCATTGCTTCGCGGAATCGCCTGCTCAGCAAGCGAGCCGTAATTCTCGATGACCTGGGCGAGGTCGAGCGCGCGGCCTTGGAGGAGCCTAGCCTCGGCCTCGCCAATTCGTATTTTCACGTACTTGAATCGCTGCTGTGTCCCGGTTTCGATGGCCGTGCAAGCCTCCACCGTGACGAGCGCCTCGTTGTCGAGATCGTCAGCGAACTCGTCGTAACGCTCCACCGTCTCGTCCGTGAAATCTGCCATGAACGCAGAGTACTCGCGGCATGCCGCCACTCGCGGAGTCAGCCCTCGGGGGGTTCTGCCGTAAGCGCTGGTCGCGCACAGCCTAGGCTGCCCGACGCTCGCGCACTGGGTGGCCGTCGGCGGGGGCAGGACAGTGCGCGGCGCATTGCTCGTAACCCCAGCGGACGTTGAGCGCAACCCCGAGCGGGACATCCGCGGCGGCTTCGACCCCATCCCGCGTATGCCACTGCCGTTCCGGGCGATCCTGGCGGCCAGCAGCAACGATCCGTGGATGACGCCCGCGCGGGCCGCGTCGTTCGCGCGACCATGGCGGCGCGCGCCTGGTCGATATCGGCCCCGTCGGCCATCTGAGCTACCGTCGACAGTCTGTGTCCGACGATGAGCACGATAGGTTGGTCATTGATGGCTCGTGCGCGGCTGTACCTGATCCGCCACGGCGAACAGGATCGGGCAGCCGGTCACGCTCCTGACGGAGGTCTTTCGCAACTCGGTCGCGAGCAGGCGGACCGGCTCGGCGACCGGCTGCATGCGGTGCCTTTCTCGGTGATCCACCACAGCCCGTTGGCCCGTGCGGCCCAGACGGCCGACATCGTGACGGGCTACCTCCCGCGGGTGCCGCGACACGCCTGCGAGTTCATAGCGGACCGAACGCCGGTGCCCTCGACTGGCCAACGTCACCGATACCCGGCCCGGTGGCATTCCTGGCTCGATGACGTACCCGGCGACGAGCGCGACGAAGACGCGACGGCCCTGCAGGCCGCTGTCGCACACTTCGGCGTCACCGGCGACGACGACCGTCACGAACTGCTGATCACGCACAACTTCGTGATCGGCTGGTTCGTCCGGCACGTGCTTGACGCCCCGGCGTGGCGTTGGATCGGCCTCAACCAGTCCAACTGCGCGATCACCATCGTGCAGTGGGACTCCGATCGACCGCCAATCCTGGTCAGCTTCAACGACACCGGGCACCTGTAGCTGCCGGGTGCGCAGAGCCAGTGAGTCCCGCGCTAGGCCCGGCGGCTCGCGGGTGCCCTGATCGTTCTGTCCGTGCCGGGAATACCGGGTAGCACGGGCGGCTGGAATTTCGGAATCGTTCCTCAGGCCCGCATCCCAGCCGCCACCCGCTAGGTTCTCCCCCCATGCGCTGGCGCATGCAGTGGCGGCCAGCGGTGCTCAGGTTGTCGGCTCGGCCCCGGACTGGCTGGCGGCGGAGCTGGCCGGTGCGTCCCTGGTGAGCTGCACCGCGCCGTAGACCAGGCCGATGGTCAGCAGGACGTCGATATAGAAGCCCCAGCCAAAGTTGCCGATGTGGGACAGGAACTTGATGGCGATGAGGACCGCGACCGCGACTGCGGCATACAGCTCGGCCGCCGGCCAGGAAACCGGCAGGTCGGGCAGGTCGGCCGAGGTGAAGGTCCGGACGGCGATAGTGCCGAGCAGCGCAATCAGGACGATCAGCCCCAAGATCGCGGCCCAGGCGCCGTCGTACTGCACGGCGGTTCCCGTCGCCGTGACGCCGAATACGCTCACCGAGTACCAGGGAAACGCCAGCAGGCCAATCAGGAGCAGAATGCCGGAGACTCCGGTTATCTGGACGCTTCGGCTCAGCTTGACTGAGTTCATTTTGACATCCTTTCTTGCCGTGAAGTGACTTAGCTGGCTCCGGGCCCTGCCAGCCCTCGTGCCAGAGGCCGGCTAGCCTGGCCGTCAGCCAATCTCGGCATTGCCGAGCGTGACCGCGTTGTCGTTTGCGCTCTGCTGAGTTTGCGTGTTGATCCCGGTGCAAGAAATTGCAAGCTGAGCCGCGACACCTGTCACGTTGCTCGTGTCATCCGGGATGCCGACGACCGCTGTGAAGAGCGTGTGGCCGGCCACGTCGAAGGCCTCGGTAGGCTGGCCGCCGCTCGCGGGCAGGCACAGGAAAGTGACGCTGTCGGGATATGGCTTGGCCGACATGACCTGCGAGCCGGTGCTCAGATCCCCGTTGTCGACAGTCGGCTGCAGCGCCGACAAGTAGGCGCCGTTCTGCAGGGAGGCGCCACCGGTGGCACCAGAGGTGGCCGGCGCGCCGCCGGGCTGCTGCGTTGGCGTGGTTTGCTGCGCTCG
>JASHOL010000388.1 GCA_030041135.1 Streptosporangiaceae bacterium
GGGCGCGTGACGTTCGCCTTCGCTCGGGGAGGCGCGTGACGACTTTTCGCCCCAGCTGGGCAGGCGCGTTACGCCTTTCGCTCTGAGCGCGGACACATAAATGTCATTCGCTCTATAGGCGGGCACGTCCCGAGGTCGGGGCGAAGCCTAAGTGCAACCCTGCGAGCCGCAGGGTTGGGTCGGCCCGTGAGCTTGCCCAAACCGAATACAATGGGAACAGCCGTGATTCGCGACGTCTCCCAAAGCTATGCCGGAGCCCTTTCGCATGCCTGCCAGTACCGCGCCCTCGATGGGGTCAGCCACCTCGGGCCAGCTCGCCACGCGCGATGACCTGCGTAACGTGGCCATCGTCGCGCATGTGGACCACGGGAAGACGACGCTCGTGGATGCGATGCTCTGGCAATCCGGGGCATTCCGGGCCGGCGCTCATATCGCCGAGCGAGTGATGGACTCTGGTGACCTGGAGCGTGAGAAGGGCATCACGATCCTGGCCAAGAACACCGCTGTTCGCCATGGCGGGCTGACGATCAACATCATCGACACTCCCGGCCACGCGGACTTCGGCGGCGAGGTTGAGCGCGGCCTGTCGATGGTCGACGGCGTCCTGCTGCTCGTGGATGCCAGCGAGGGCCCGCTGCCCCAGACCAGGTTCGTGCTCCGCAAGACGCTGCAGGCCAAACTGCCGGTGATTGTGGTGATCAACAAGGTCGACCGGCCGGACGCGCGGATCGCCGAGGTCGTGGACGCCTGCTACGAGCTCTTCATGGACCTGGACGCGACCGAGGACCAGATCGAGTTCCCGATCGTGTACGCCTCCGCGCGGGCGGGCCGGGCCTCGCTCAGCCGCCCCGACAACGGTTCCCTGCCTGACTCGCCCGACCTTGAGCCGCTGTTCCAGGTACTGCGCGAGACGGTTCCGGCACCGACATATGATCCAGCCGCGCCGTTGCGGGCGCAGGTCACCAACCTCGATGCCTCCTCCTACCTCGGCCGGATCGCGCTGTGCCGTGTGTTCAGCGGTGAGATCAGGAAGGGGCAGCAGGTCGCGTGGTGTCGGCGCGACGGTTCGATCGAACGGGTGAAGATCACCGAGCTGCTGCGGACCGAGGCCCTAGAACGTGTCCCGGCGCAATCCGCGGGCCCAGGCGACATCGTCGCCGTGGCCGGGATCGGCGACATCATGATCGGGGAGACGCTGGCCGACCCGGACGACCCCCGCCCGCTGCCCCTGATCACCGTCGACGAGCCCGCGATCTCGATGACGATCGGGGTCAACACCTCGCCCCTCGTCGGCCAGGTCAAGGGCTCGAAGGTCACCGCCAGGATGGTCAAGGACCGGCTGGACCGCGAGCTAGTCGGCAACGTGTCGCTGGTTGTCAACCCGACGCAGCGCCCCGACACGTGGGAGGTTCAGGGGCGGGGCGAGCTGGCGCTGGCCGTGCTGGTCGAGCAGATGCGCCGCGAGGGCTACGAGCTGACTGTCGGCCGGCCGCAGGTCGTTACCAGGGAGATCGACGGCAAGCTGTTCGAGCCGGTCGAGCGCCTGACCGTCGACTGTCCCGAGGAGTACCTCGGTACGGTCACCTCGCTCCTGGCCGTCCGCAAGGGCCGGATGGAGAACATGTCCAACCACGGCACCGGCTGGGTCAGGCTGGACTTCACGGTGCCGGCCAGGGGACTGATCGGGTTCCGCACCCAGTTCCTCACCGAGACCCGCGGCACCGGCATCGCGCACCACGTATTCGAGGGGTTCGAGCCGTGGTTCGGCGAGATGCGCGCCCGCCCGTCAGGCTCGCTCGTCGCCGACCGTACCGGGACCGCGACCGCCTACGCGATGTTCGCGCTGCAGGAGCGCGGCAGCCTCTTCATCGAGCCAGGCACCGAGGTGTACGAGGGCATGATCGTGGGCGAGAACTCCAGGTCCGACGACATCGACGTCAACATCGCCAAGGAGAAGAAGCTCACCAACATCCGCCAGTCCGCCGGAGAGGAATTGGAGCGGCTCATCCCGCCGCGGCTCCTCAGCCTCGAGCAGGCGCTCGAATTCTGCGCGGACGACGAGTGCGTCGAGGTCACTCCGACGGCGGTTCGGATGCGCAAGACGATCTTGGATGCGAAGGAACGAGGTCGGCAGCGGGCTCGCCGGCCCCGCGACGACCAGTAGGTCCATGCCGAGGTAAAGGCGCCGGACCAGCCCTCAGGTCCAAGAGCGCGGCTCGGCTCCGCGGCGGTGCGCGGGCGCTAAGGCTGCTTACGCAGGTCCGGGCCGAGTTCTGACTCCGCCTCGGCCGCTGAGATCAGCTTGCAGACGGCGGCGATGCGCATCGACTCCCAGTCGATGGGCAGGCTGTCCCGGTCGCTGGCGGGCCACCAGTCCCTGGTAACCGCCTCTTCGACGAAGCCGCAGAGGTAGTGCATCAGCAGCGGCAGGGGCGGGGTCGGCTCGCGGCTGCAGGCATCGGCGACGAACGGCACATCCGGGCAGGCTCCGGTAGTGGCGGCCAGCAACTCGCCCAGGCCGGCGCGGGCGCTGGGGCCGACCCGTGCATCGACAGCGGCATGAAGCGCGGCCGCGCTGGCCTCGCGGCCGCGGGCCGACTCGCACTCGCTGATCGCCGCGCGCACGGCGGCCGCGTGCTGGTCCAGGTCGGCCTGAACCGCTGGGCCGTCAGCGGCTATCCGGTTCAGCGTGGCCTGGCCGACTTCCCCCGCGAGCCGCAGGCCGACAGCAGACAACGGGCGCGGATCAGGCATATTCCTATAATACCAGATATCAATAAATATCCGGCGAACTGCGCGCGCCGTGGTGCGGCCGGCGACGACAGCCGGTTCGGCGCCTCCAGCGGTGGCTGGTCTTCCTGGTCAGCGGTGGCTGGTCTTCCTGGTCAGCGGTGGCTGGTCTTCCTTGGTCAGTGGCGGCTGGTCTTCCTGGTCGAGGTTTTGCCTCGCCCGCTGGGTTGCCGGCCAGCCTCGCCCCTTTGGGCAGCGTTGCGGAGCGCCAGTCCTTCTGGCGCCGCTTCGGCTAGCGGACCTGCAGGTAGATGATGCTGCCGAGGCCGAACAGGAAGCAGTAGATGGCGAACGGCGTGAGCGTGCGGGTCCGGAAATAGCGAACCAGGTACCGGACGGATACGTACGCACCGACGCCCGACAGGATGCTGCCGGCCAGGATCGGCCCGTAGATTCCGTGACCCAGGTTAATGAGGTCGCTCGTCTTGAGGACTCCTGCAGCCAGGATGACCGGGGTGGCGAGCAGGAACGCGAAGCGCGCGGCGTCTTCGCGGGACAGCCCGCGGAACATGCCGGCCACCATCGTGACCCCGTCGCGGCTGATGCCGGCCAGCAGGGCCAGGATCTGGGCCGAGCCGATCAGGATCGTCTGGGCATAGCCAACCTGCGACAGCCGCCCGTCGGCCCGCACCGCGGCCGCTATGTCCGCGGCCCGCTCGGCCTCGGGGTCTGGCCGGACAGCGGCGTGATTGCCATGCCCCGCCGGGCGCGCCGTCACTACTGCCTCGCTGCCCTGCCCGGCCGCGGCCATGCCGACGGCTGCGACTCCCGCACGCGGGGCGGTCTGCTCCGCCACGATCGGGACCGCCTGGGCCTGGCGCTCCCTGGCCGCCAGCTGGTCCGCCTGCAGCGAGCGTTTGGTCCTGAACTTCTCGCCGCAGAACAAGATCACTCCATTGACCAGCAGGAAGACCGCGGCCAAGACCGGCTTGCCGAATAGCACTCGGAACTCGTGCTCGAAAGCCAGGCCCACTATCCCCACCGGGATGGTCGCGACAATGATCATCCAGGCGAGCTTCTGGTCCGGGGTGGTGATGTCCCGGTCCCGTAGCGAGCTGAAGAATCCCTTGATGATCCGTATCCAGTCGCGCCAGAAATAGATCATCAGCGCGATGGCGGTGGCGACGTGCAGGCCGACAATGTAAGCCAGGTACGGCGACTCCGGCGCGGCCACGTTCAGGGCCTGGGCCCACGACCCGCCCACGAGGGCGGGGATGAGGACGTTGTGTCCCAGGCTGGAGACCGGGAAGAGCTCGGTGACTCCCTGAATCAGACCGACGACCATCGCCTCTGGGTAGGTCATCAGCGGCACGTGGGACATGGCAGCCCTTCACTCGGCTATGCGGAGTCGCGCCAGCAACACTAGCCATGCGGACGGGCAGGTGAGGGCACTCCGGGCAGGCCGCGCGGTCCGGTGCGTACCGCATTTACCACGGCAGAGTTCCCAGGTCCCAGGCTTGAGTGCAGACGCTGCAGATCTTCCACGACGAGGTTACCTTCCGCATCCGGGCGTGGCGCCGAGAGGTCGGCTGGCCTTCACGCGGTCGTCACAATTGCGTGACTAGCTTGGCCTCCGGTTGCGGCTAGGCGAAGTCGCTGCCATGCTAATTCTCCGTCATATGCGTTTACCGGAGCGGGGGCCTGATCGCATGGACCGGCCGCGCTTAAAGCGTGCAGCGGCGACGTTTGGACTACCGTTAGCCGCCGTCGTCGTGGTGGTCTTGGCGTTCGCGTTGATCGGCGCGCTCGCGAGCAAGGCCAGCCCGAGTAAAAACACTAAGGGCGTCGCCCTTAGTGGCTGGCGCCTGACTCAGACCTACGATCCGAACGAGGTCGCCGACATCGACGCGCCTGGCTCGCGCGATGCCTGGATAGCCGACCTGCGGCCCGACTCGACCGTCGTCGTGCATCACTGGAACGGCAAGCGCTGGCGTCTTGTCCGCGCACCGAGCGCCATGTTCTCCGACCAGAACGTCGTCATAGCCGCCAGTTCGGCGGCCAATGCCTGGATCTTCACCTACACCCGGCCCGCGGCCGCCAGCCCGCATGCGGTCGCCTGGCACTGGAACGGCTCCGGCTGGCGCGAGGTGCAGTTGCCTGCCGGCACCACGATCCTGGCGGCGACGGCGTACGGCCCCGCCGATGCGTGGGCTTTCGGGGAACTCGACTCCGGCCGCGGCGCGGTTCAGTCATACGCGGCGCGCTACAACGGGCAGCACTGGCAGCGAGTCACCGTCCCCGTGCTCGCCAGCGGGGTCAGTTCGCTGTCGGCCAACGACA
>JASHOL010000389.1 GCA_030041135.1 Streptosporangiaceae bacterium
GCCGGGCCGCGCCGGGCCGGGCCGCGCCGGACTGCTGCCGACGCCAGAACGCGGATTCGCCGCGACTCCGGATCGGTCCAGGTACCCGGTGATGACCATTCAGAGATAAAGGATCTACCAACCCTTTAGTTTTGGTTGGTTTAACCATAACTATTGAGCACTGTACGTTCACGGCGACGCAGTTGCACGCAGCGACGAACCGGCTACAACACCATCGCCGTAGCCTGATGGCGAGGCCCGCTGGACCACGCTGACCAGCTACCTAGCGTTTGAGCCAGCTCGTCCCTGCGGCGGAAGGACGGCCGAAGGAGACCGCATGTTACGTCGCTGGAGCATCCCCCTAATCACCGTTGTACTGGCGTTCGGCGCGCTCGGACTGGCGGGCACCGCCTCCGCAGCCACTGCGCACTCAGCCACCACGCATGCCAGGCCAGTCGTGGTCAGCATGCGCGGCCTGAACCCTGGCGGCATCATGGTCAGGCGCGGCCTGCTGCGCGAAACAGGACGCGGCGTCCGCGCCCAGGAGGTAGAGAGCGAGAACTGGTCCGGTTACGCGGTGACTGGCGCGAACGGCGCCTACAGCAGCGTGTCGGCCAGCTGGACTCAGCCGACCGCGACGTGCACAAGCAGCGGCCGGCATGGGCGCGGCGGCTCAGATACTTACGCCGCGTTCTGGGCCGGCCTCGATGGCTACAGCAGCGACTCCGTCGAGCAGACCGGAACTCTGATCGAGTGCGTGGGCTCGTCGGCGTCCTACTACGGCTGGTACGAGATGTATCCGGCCGCGCTGACGACGTACTCCAACACGGTCAGGCCAGGAGACGCCATGAGCGCATCGGTCACCTTCTCCGGCAGTGAGACGTACACGCTGACCCTGACGGACGCCACTCAGGGCTGGACCGAGACGACCGCCTTTAACGAGTCCGGGCTCGACCGGTCCTCGGCCGAGGTGATCACCGAGGCGCCGTGCTGTACGAACAGCGGCGGGATTCTGCCACTGGCGGACTTCGGCACCGTCGACTACACCGCATCCACCGACAACGGGTCCTCGATGGGCACGCAGAGCCCAACCGAGATCATCATCGTCGACAGCAGCGGCAACCAGGAGGACTCGACCAGCTCGATCTCCAGTTCCGGAGCCTTCAGCAACACCTGGATCCGGTCCACCTAGGTCAGGCAGTCACGAGATCTACAAGCGGATGCCCCGGCGGCGTGCGCCGGGGCGTCGGGCCTTACCGCGGAGCGACGGCCTTACCGCGGAGCGACGGGCCTGCCGAGGAGCGTCGGCACCGTGGCCGCGACGTGCGACTTAGTGGGTCGGCCCGTAAGTTCGTCGGGGGGTTGGTGATCTGGTTTGCGGTGTGAGCGCTGGTCATTGGCCGTTGGCGGCCAGGTGTGCAGGTGGCGTGGTAAGGAGTGGCCGGTGGCGGAGGTCCTCGGTTCCGGCACTGTCGTTGGGCTCAGTCAGCATCGATGGCTTCGATCCACCGGGTGAGCAGGGCAGTCAGGGTATCGAGTTCTTCGGGTGAGAAGGCGTCGATGACGCGGCGTTCCACTGGTTCGACCTGTTGCCGGCCTTCGTTCAGCGCTTCACGGCCAGCATCGGTGATGTGCAGCTCGAGCACGTTGGGATGCCGCGGGTGCGGCGAGCGGATGATGAGCCCTTGCTCCTCAAGCGACTTGAGCACGACCATCATCGCCTGCGGCGTGACCAGGGAGGCCCGCGCCAGTGACGCGCCGGTTATCCCGGGCTGCTGGTGGAGTTCGGTCAGCGCGACGTACTGCGCCAGCGTCAGGCCAGCCGGCTTGAGCGCTGCGGTCTTAGCGCGCAACAGCGCCTGCTCGGCGCGTTTGAGCATCCTGCCTGGCCGCTGAGCTGGTGGTGCCGGGATGTCCGGCGATGTCAGGGACTCCACGGCAGGACCTTCCCGAAGCGCACCAGTTCGCCGTACCAGCCGGGATCGGGGTGCGGGCCGAGGGCGAGGCCGAGCAGCGCTTCGGCAGCCTGGGCGGGGGTCTGCGCGCGGGTCATGTCCAGCCACGGGCGCGACGCGCCGGTGTCGATCAGGCCGGGGCAGACCGCCGCGATCAAGATGCCGCGACGCAGGTCGCTGGCGCGCCGCTGCCGCGCGAGCACGCGGACGGCTGCGACCTGGCCGATCTTTGAGGGGATGTTGATCCAGGCGGGCCAGGCCTGGCCTGCGGCACGCCGTTCGCGGACCGCGTCTCGCCACGTGCACACGGCAGCATCGACGTCGTCGAGTGATTGCAGGCCGGTGAAGCGGGCGTGCAGGACGGGCGCGAGCGTGTGCAGGGTGCCGGCCGTGCTCGCGACGACCAGCAGCCGGCTGCCATCGCGCAGCAGCGGCGCGAACGCACGAAGCACGGCAGTGGTGCCGAGGTTGTTCACCGCGACGTAGCGATCGACCACCTCGGCCGGGTCGTCACCGGGCTCGACCCGGGAGTAGTGGTTGGAGAAGATGATGTCGGCGCCGCCGTGCCGCCCGCCGAGCGAGGCCGCGAAACGGGCGACCATGTCGCCGTCGGAGACATCGAGCACCTCGCCGCGGACCTCGGCGCTGGCCGCGGTGACCTTCTCCACCGCCTCGCCGACCCGCCTCGGATCCCGCCCGGTCAGGTAGACGACGTCGCCTGGTTCCAGCCGGCCAGCCAGGCCCTGGGCAAGCGCGAGCCCGAGGTTGCGGGTTGCGCCGGTAACTACCGCGACCGTGTTCACCTCCTGAGGTATATCAATGCATTGATGGTCTGTAAATACCTTAGTGTGACGCCGCAAGTTCATCCGAGGCCGATCAGGCTGCCGTGGGCAGAGTGACCGCCCGCGGCGGGGCAGATCCTTGAGCCCATCGACGCCGCGGGCGGCGAACCGGCCCCGCCACTTGCGTACCCTGTCCACGCTGACATGCAGGTCCGCGGCAATGCGCGCGCTGGCCCGGCCCCGGGCCGCAGCCAGCACGATCCGCGCCCGCAGCCAGCACGATCCGCGCCCGCAGCCAATCCCGGTACGCCGTTTTCGCCCCGCGGGCGCGTTTACTTAAGACCCTGCGCTCGCCAGCGCTCAGCATCACCGGCGCCGCGCGACATTGCGGCAGCCGCCTCCGGGGTCATCACCTGGACGTGACCTGCTCCCCGGGTCGGTGATCATAACGGGCAGGGCGGGTCCCGCGCGGCACAATGAGGCCCATGGCCGCCATCCCCGAATCCACCGCAACTCGGTCACGGTGCGGCTGCTGGACCACGCCGAAGCCCACTGGCCCCAGCTCACCCCGGTAAAGGTCACCTACCGCGGCGCCTTCGGCTACGTCACCGGCGTGCTCCGCGACGGCCAGAATATCCCGCTACGCCGCCTGCGCTACGGCGGCTCAGCCCATTCCTTCGGCTTCGCGATCTACTCCGCAGCCCACGACCGCTACCAAGACGCCGTCCTGCGCACAGGTCTGCATACCGGCACACCGCAAGAAGCCCTCGACACCGCCTGCACCATCCACCTTGGCGGGCTCGGCCCCGAGCCAGGCTCCTGGCGCCGCCCAGCCCCGACGAACTTACGGGCCGACCCACTTAGCCGCAGGCGCGCCCGCCGGGTTGCAAGACGGACAGCCCATGACTGCCGACCGCGACCGGCGTCAGGTGGTCAGCGGCGAGAGCTACCTTCCACGCTGCCGCCTCGGATGCGTCGACGTGGCTGCGAATCAGCCAGATTCGGGCGCAAGACCCTGGCCTGACGCGGCTCAGGGCTTCCTGCAGGGCGGTGGTGACCCCGGCGAGGTTGCGGTTGGGCGCGACCACGATGCGCGGCTGGTCGGGGAAGTAGGCCTCATAGCCCTGCCTGACCACGTCGGTCAGGCGCCGGGCGGGCTGGCCATAGGGCCAGTAGTACGCGAAACCCCAGTTGCTGTTGAGGTTCACGAGGATGACATCGTCGGCCGCCGCATGCTTCGCCACGTAGTCAGCCTGGTCGCGCACGTCCTCGTTCGGGATCGGGTGGCCGCGAACGTAGGGAGCGGCCGCGGCCGAGAATCCCGCGACCGCGGCGGCGGCGATCATCAAGGCGGTCACCCAGGCCACGGCGCCGCCGCGCAGCCACTGGCGCACCAGCGCGCAGAGACCGGCGATGCCGATCGCCGCCACCGCGACGGTCACCGCGATCAGCCAGGTCGACGTGCGCAGGTCGCCGAAGGGATAGACCTTAGTCGCCGACGCGACGATCATTTCGGGCAGCAATACGATCACGGCCAGGGCAGTAGCCGGCCGCCCCAGCCGGAATATGGTTGCCAGGCCGACGATCACCAGCGGCAGCGCCAGCCAGGCCGGGCCCAGCCCGAAGTCAACCCGGAGATGGCCAAGCATCTTCGTGATGAATGCCCAGCTCGCGTGCACGCCGCGGCCAAGGGGAACGTAATAGCCGTCCCAGTAGCTTGACGCGCCAAGCGCGTCTGCGGCCCTGGCGTCAAAGGCCTCGTAGACGGCCGCCATCAGCACCAGCGTTACGGCCCCGCCGACCGTAATCTCGGCCAGGCGGCGCCAGGCGCGCCTGCCGACCTGGACCACGAACAGCGCCCCGATCGCGGCCGCACCGGTGAACGCCGCCACGTCGCTGATGAGCATGCCGCCCCAGACCGCCACCGACAGGGCCACCAGCCCGCGGCGGGACCAGCTCCGTTCCAGCCGGGACGTCAGTACCAGGATCAGCAGCGCGATGAACGCATCGGCCGTGTACTGCTTCAGGTCATCGCGTAGCAGCATCGCCGGGACCAGCAGCACGGCCAGGCCGGCCAGCAGCCCGGCCATCACCTGGTCGGCACGCCCGCGCCAGCCAAGGCCGCGAGCGAGCCAGTAGGCCGCGGCTACCGCCAGGCCGGAGAAGGCCAGCGGCACTATCCGGGACGACTCGCTGGCCCCGAACGTGAATACCCGCACCAGAAAGGACCAGCCGATAGGCGTGCTCGAGGTCGTCTCCGGCAGCTGGCTGAGCGGGAACCTGGTCGTGACCGCGACCCATGCCTCGTCATTCCAGAACGGCTGGCTGAGCATGTAGCCGACATTGTGGACGGCCAGGACACCCAGGCTCAGCACGAGAACAAGCAGGTGCTCGGGAGTAAGGCGGCGAAGCCACGCTCGCGGCCGGATGCCGGGACGCGCGGCCCGCTCGGAAGGTTCTGCCGTTGCGGTCGTGAACCGCGCTACCTGCTCAGCCACGACGGCGGTGGCCGGGGTGCACGTCGGGTCGGCTCGGCGACGCGTGTACATTAGGCCTAGTTCGGGGGGTACGCATGGCGAAATCTCCGTTAGCGGTCATAACCGGCAGATCTCGCCGCCGCCTTGCGGTCTGCGAGGCGAGCCGGAAGAGCCTCGGCAGTCGGCCTAGGATACTCGTCATCTCGCCGGAAACGTCGCTAACCAGCCTGAGGATCCGCTGGCGACAGAGGCCGGGCGAGACAAGCCGGCCTCCTCTATAGCGGGACACTCTCTGAAGCCAAACGGGGGCCGGATGAGACGCCATGCGCTCTAAGCGAGCGCCATACCGGGATTTCCGCGCCTCCGGGCACCGCCGCTTGACTGGCATCCATAAGCGGGTCAGCTGCGCGTTCATCGCCGCCATCGCGGTGGTGACCGTCGGCCTGGGGGTGCGTCAGGATCTTCAGCTCAACGGGAGGCTGCTCAGGCCGGCCGCAGTTAATCAGGCGAGCGCAGCTGACAGGCAGGACATGTGCCTGTTCCAGGCTTTCCGGCGGGAGCTGCCCAAGGGCGCAACCTTCTACGACAGCGCCGACGTGGCCCACTACCAGCGGCTGGCCGAGCTCGCCACCCTGTGGGCTGTGCCGGAGCAGACTCCGGCCGCGGCCCGGTGGCGGGTCGCCGTCGTGCCGGGTCAGTGCGCTCGGATCGGGCTCAGGGTCTGGCGCGCATGACCGCCCTGATGACCGTGCTGCTCGGACTGGGCGTACCCGGTCTCCTGCCCGCGCTTGCGGTAGCGCCCCGGTCTCCCGTCGTGATCTTGCTAGCCCCGGTCATCGGCGCCGTCTGCGCGGCGCTGGCGGCCGAACTCGAGCTGGGGATCGCGGGATCGCTGTTCGGCTGGTACCTGGCGATCGTGCTCGTAGTCAATCTCGCGGTGATCGCGTGGTGGATTGCGGCCTGGGCGCGGGCAGCCCCGGCACGAGCGGAGCGGGCCGTGAGCGCGGCGCGCCAGTCGAGCCGGGCGTGGTCGCGGGCGCATATTGCGGCGTGGGCCTGGTACTTCGGCACGGTCGCCGCGCTGCTAGGGGCGCTGGCGGTCCCGCTGATCGGACTGCGCTCGCAACTGATCGGCTGGGACTCTAACTCGATCTGGCTGACCCACGCCCTGATGATCTCGGGCGGCCATCACGAGCTGCTGACCGACCTGCAGAATCCCGCCTACGCGTTCTCCAATCCGGACTACCCGCCGCTCGTGCCCGCCTCCGGCGCCCTGGCATTCAAGTTCTTCGGAATGAGCTCCCTGCTCGTAGCCACCGACACGACGGTCTTCTTGACGGCGTGCGCTCTCGGCGTCGCCGGCGTCGGCATCGCGGCAGCAGCCGGCCACACCGGCCCGCTGCCGCGCGCCGTCGCGATCGCGACGGGCGGGGCCGTGTGCATAGCCGGTTTCGCCGTAGCTGGCGAATACGGCATAGACGGTCACGCCGACCTCATGTGGGCGGCTGCCGCAGTGGCGGCGATCGTCTGGGGGCTGGTCCTGCCGCGCAGCACCCAGGCTCTCGTCGTCGCGTGGATCTGCGCGATCGCGGCCAGCCTGACCAAGAACGAGGGCCTCACCACGGCCCTGATCGTCCTCGTGCTGATCGCCCTCCGCTACCGGCCGCTCGGGCTTCAGGCCATGCGGCAGCGGCGAAAGGGCCAAGACGGGCTGGCGGAGAGGCCGCGCAGCCGGCCGCCACCGCTAGCGCGCAGGGCGCGGGAGTGGACAGAGCGTGCCGCGTTCGTGCTGGTGCCGGCCGTTCCTGGCCTGGCCTGGGCCGGGCAGATACACCTCGCCGGGATTCGTGACGCGTTCTTCGCGTCGTCCTCCGGACAGTCGCTGGCCGGTCGCGCTGCCGCCACGATCGACGGCATGGGAGGGCAACTGAAGATCGCGCCTGTCGCGGTCCTCTTGCTGGTCGCCGGTTCCCTGGTCCTGCGCCGACACCGCGAGCGCGCCCAGCTCGCGAGCCCGGCGTGGCTGTGGATAGCGTGCCTGGGCTCCCTCGCCGTCATCTTCGCGACCTACGTGTTCGGCGCTGACCCAATCCGCTGGTGGCTGCAGACGAGCGTGCACCGGACGACCATATTCGCCCAAGTCCTGCTCTACGCGGATATAGGTATCTGGCTGGTGACCGCGGCAGCCGGGACGTTCGGCCACGTGAGCGAGGCCGGGCGCCCGGCGGCTAGTCAGGCCGCAGAACCGCCAGCGGCCGGGGACGCCAGGGTGGCTGCGTCGCCCGGCGCTCGCCTGGGAGGCTGAGCCCTGAACGAGCGAGCCGAGTCGGCCCGCGAGCCGCGCTCAGCGAAGCCTGCTGCCCTCTACCAGGCGCGACTCGCGCCCCACGCGCTGCCCGGGTTCGGCCGACCGCTGCCTGGGCACCCCAGGCTGCCCGGCAGCCGCCTGCCCTGACCCGGAACCCGGCGCGGAGGCCGGGGCGGGACTCGGCGCGGTCCGCTGCGCGGGAACCTCCGCCGAAGCCCCCGAAGCCCCCGAAGCCCCCGAGGCCGCCGAGGCCGCCGAGGCCGCATAGCCGGGCCGGTCGGCGAACGGCCTTGCGCCCGCGATGGGCATGAGCTGCCGACCTCCGTCATTCGCCTCGAATGCCCCGCCGGTGACCTCGTACCGCGGCAGCCTGCTGTGGTGCTTGTGCCGAGGATGCGCGTCGGCGTACAGGACCGCGCTGATCCAGCCGAAGAGAGCACAGGCCACGACTATCGGGATGACCCACTGGGAAAGAATTGATCCGGGCATCGGTCTGCCTCCTCCCCTGGTGCTCGTCATACCCTCCTGTCCCACTGGTTACAGCAGAAATCTTTGCCGTGTCGATACTGCGCGCGCCCAGTCCATCATGAATCATGACGAACCGGATATGTCAGCCGACGGCCTGATCCCAGCCGGCTTCGTCGACGACGGCCTGCCCGACGAGCGGCTCCCACCACTCCCGATGGCCGGCGTACCAGTCGACGGTCGCGGCCAGGCCCGCGGAAAACTCGACCTCAGGGACCCAGCCCAGCTCGGATCTGATCAGGCTCGAGTCCAGCAGGTAGCGCCGGTCGTGGCCGGGCCGGTCCGGCACGATCTCGATCATCGACGACGGCAGCCCCAGCCGGCCGAGGATCGCGCCGGCCAGGTCGGCGACGCTCGCCTCGACGCCGGAGCCGACGTTGTAGGTCGCGCCGACCCGGCCGGCTAGCAGCACCAGCTCGATCGCGCGGCAGTGGTCGTCCACGTGCAGCCACTCCCGGCGGCACTCGCTCGACGCATACACCGGCAGCGGCCGCCCGGTCAGTGCCCTGGTGGTAAAGAGCGGGATCACCTTCTCAGGGAACTGGTAAGGGCCGTAGTTGTTCGAGCAGTTGGTGATCGTGACCGGCAGCCCGAAGGTCTCGTGGTAGGCCCGCACCGCGTGGTCGGACCCAGCCTTGCTCGCGTTGTACGGGGTCCGCGGCCGGTAGCAGGACGACTCAGTGAACGCGCCGGGATCGTCGAGCGCCAGGTCGCCATAGACCTCACACGTCGATACGTGGTGGAACCGTGCAATTCCGGCCTGTCGGCACGCCTCGAGCAGCCGCTGGGTGCCGAGCACATTTGTCTCGAAGAACCGGCCGGGATCGACGACGGCCAGGCTGTTGTGCGACTCGGCGGCGAAGTTAACGACCAGCTCGATCGCGTGCTCGCGCAGGACCGCTCCGACCTCGGGCTGGTTGGCGATGTCGGCCCGGACGAATGCGATGCGGTCGGCGATGTCGGCGAGGTTCGCCTCGTTCCCCGCGTAGGTCAGCATGTCGAGCGCGACCACGTGATCGCCCGGATGGCGGCTGAGCCAGAACCGGGTGAAGTTGGCGCCGATGAAGCCGGCCGCGCCGGTTATGAGCAGGCGCACGATTACCTCCTGTCTTTGCTGGGAACGAGGCGGGGCTCCGCGGACTGCCGCCCGCAGGCGCTAGTCCAACGGGGCGAAAGCGGCGACTCCCGCTGGCTCGGCCCCGGCGGTTGCGGGACCGCCGCGGAACTCGACCTCCAGCCGGAACCGGTGGCCGAGGTAGCGGTGCTCGGACAGTGCCAGCGGCCGGCCTCCGGTCAGCACGGCCACCCGCCGGATGAGCAGCACCGGGGTATCGGGCCTGGCCCCTAGCTGGGCCGCCACCTGCGCGGTGGCAGCCGTCGCGGTCATCGTCTGGCGGACGAGCTCGATGTCGTGCCCGTGCCGTCGCAGGGTCTCCCAGACGCCCGGATCCTCGGCCTCCGCGCGGCTGACCGGCGCCGCGAAGGCCAGCGGCACCCACTCAGCCGTCGTATCCAGCGGATGCTCCCCCGCGTGACGGACCGAGAGCACGTGGAGCACCTCGCTGGCTTCCGGCACATCCAGCTGGTGGGCCACGTCGGGCGGAGCCGGCCGGTACTCGTATCCGGTCACGGCCCTGGTGAGCGGCAGTCCGGCCTCGGTCACGGCCGAGCGCGCGTGGCGGAAGCTGCCGAGGGCCAGGGTCTGCCCGAACGACGCCCCGGATGTCACGTACCAGCCGGAGCCGCGCCGGGCGGTGACCAGGCCCTCGGCGGCCAGCTGCTCAAGCGCCCGGCGGACCGTGACCCGGCTGACCTCATACCGGCGGCCGATCTCGGCCTCGCTCTCCAGCGCTCCGGTCCGCCCGTAGTCGCCGAGCGCGATCCGCTCGCGCAGCTCGGCTGCCAGCGACGCGAATCGCGGACCTGTCATAGATCTGTATGTTACAGCTAAGAACAGGTATCTGGGTCCTGAGCGACCATGACACACGGCGCGCTGGAGGCCTGGCACGTCCTCGCATGCCTGCCAGGCATATGTCACGATACGAGGGTGATCAAGCGCGCGACCGCCATCTTCTGGCTGATTGGCCTAATCATTCTGCTGGCCGCGTTTCACACGACCGTCGAGGTCATCATCATCGTCGGCATCGTGGCCGCCGCGTATTATGCCTCGCTGATCCTGCACCCCGACCGGGACTGCCGGGCATGCCGGGGCACGGGGAGGCACCGCGGCTGGCTGTTCACCTGGAGCCGCCGGCAATGCCCAAGCTGCGCCGGCCAGGGCCGCCACCGCAGGTTCGGCAACGTCGTCCTGCACCCGCGCCGGGACGTGCCCGCCGAGTTCACCGCGAACCGGGCGAAGCAGCGGCGTAACCTGCCGCGCGCCTAACCCCAGGAGCCGTCCGGTTCGTCCGATTGCAAATGACCGATGGCAACCAGGTGCCCTTGACGCGGCAACTAGTCAGCGACCTGGCTGAGCCAGCCCGGTCTCGTAGGCGAACACAACGAGCTGGGCGCGGTCCCTGGCGGCCAGTTTCATCATGGCCCGCCCGACGTGAGTCTTGACCGTCGAGCTGCTCACGTACAGCTGGCCGGCGATCTCCTCGTTCGACAGCCCGGCCGCGATCAGCGTGACCACCTCGCGCTCGCGAGCGGTCAGCTCGCTCATGCCGGCGACCCGGCGCGGAGTGCGCGTCCGCGCAGCGAACTCCGAGATCAGCCGCCTGGTGACGGCCGGGGACAGCAGCGCCTCCCCGGCTGCCACGACGCGCACGCCGTGGATGAGTTCCGCGGCGTCTGTGTCCTTGACCAGGAACCCGGCGGCACCGGCTCGCAGGGCGTCGAATATGTACTCATCCAGCTCGAACGTGGTCACGATGATGACGTGCACCCCGGCCAGGCCGGGCCGGTCGGCGATCCGCCTCGTTGCCTCGATGCCGTCGAGCACCGGCATCCGGATGTCCATGAGCAGCACGTCCGGCTTCTCCTGGACCGCGAGCTGGACCGCCTCCTCGCCGTTGCTCACCTGCCCGACGACGGTCATGTCGTCCTCGGCGTCGAGCAGCGCGGCGAAACCGCTGCGCACCAGCGACTGGTCATCAGCCAGCCCAACGCGGATCATGCGTCGGCCCGCGCGGCCATGTCTGGCTGCGGCGCGGGCAGCCAGGCCGTCACCCGGAACCCGCCCGCAGGCCCGGGCCCGGCGTCGAAGGTGCCGCCCAGCTCCAGCACCCGCTCGGCCATCCCCCGGATCCCGTTCCCCGCGGCGGTGCTCCGCTCGGCCGGAGCCGACCGGGCCGATCCAGGGTCCTCAACATCGACGGACACGCCCTCGGCTTCGTACCGCACGCGCACCGAGGCCGACGCAGCACCGCTGTGCTTTCGCACATTCGTCAGCGACTCCTGCACGATCCGGTACACCGCACCATCCGCATCCGCCGGCAACGGCCGCTGCTCCCCCTCGACCGTCAGCCCCACGTCCAGCTCCGCCGACCGCACCGACGCCAGCAGGTCACCGAGCCCGGCCAGACCCGGACTCGGCGAGCGCGGCGCCCCATCCGGCCCCCCATCCCGCAGCACGCCGAGCACCGCCCGCAACTCGGCCAGCGCCTGCTTGGACACCCCATGGATCGCCGTCAGCGCCTCCTTGGCCCGGTCCGGCTGCCGGTCCATCAGGTGCAACGCCGTATTCGCCTGCACGTTGATCACCGAGATGTTGTGCGCAAGCACGTCGTGCAGATCGCGCGCGATCCGCATGCGGTCCTCGCTCGCCCGGCGGCGCAGCTCCTCCTCCTGGCTGCGCCGCAGCGCGGCGGCCCGCTGGCCGCGAATCCTGACCAGCTCAGTGATGGCCACCAGGACGATGAGCCAGGCGGCAATGCCGGCCGCCGCGGCGGCGCTCGCGTGGCCGCGCCTGCCGATCAGCCACGGCGGCCAGGTACTCGAGATGTACCCGATGACCACGGACGCCAGCGCGGCCGCACGCTTGCGCGCTATCGCTGCGTTGAGGAAGGCGACGCACAGCGCGAGCCAGATGAACCCGCCACCGAGCTTGCCGGCCGCGAGGGTGGCGGCCAGGCTGACGGCTAGCACCTCGACCGGGTAGCGCCGCCTGGCGACCAGCGCCAGGCCGGCGATCGCCAGCAGCACATAGACGTACCAGGCATTCGTCGCGTGGCCGTGACGTCCTGACCAGGAGTTGCTCGCGTACGTGCCGCCCAGTTGCGCGGCGGTCACCGCCAGCGCGATGCCAGCGTCGACCGCCCACTGGCGGGTTCGGCCTGGTGGTCGCCGATCGGGTAGGGCGTGCTCTGTCATTGCTAAATCCGACCGTACGTCAGCCAGCGCGGGAGCCGCGTCGCCCTGAGGCCGGCTTTCAGGCGCACGTCCTACGCCTGCGGTCTACGCCGGCCGCCGCCGGCCGGCTTGGGGGCGTACGCAGGCCGGTCTCGCTGGCCGGCGACGTCCCTGGGCACCCCTGGGCAGCATTGCCGTCTGTAACTAGCAGCGCCAGGGACAAGAAGGGACACCTCCATGGCGATCATCGAGGCCACGGGCCTCACCAAGCGGTTCGGCCACGTACAGGCCGTCGACCGGCTCAGTTTCACCGTGGAAGCCGGGCACGTGGCCGGATTCCTTGGCCCGAACGGCGCCGGGAAGACCACAACCCTGCGGATGCTGCTCGGGCTCGTCCGGCCGGAGGCGGGTAGCGCGACCATCAACGGCCGTGCCTACGCCGAGCTGCCGGACCCGTTGCGTCAGGTGGGCGCCGTACTCGAGGCGTCGAGCTTCCACCCTGGCCGTACCGCCCGCAACCACCTGCGCATCGAGGCCCTCGTCGCGGGCATCGACGCGGCTCGCGTCGACGTCGTGCTCGATCTCGTCGGTCTCACCGACGCCGCGGACCGGCGCGTCCGCGGCTTCTCGCTTGGCATGCGCCAGCGGCTTAGCCTGGCCACCGCCCTGCTCGGCGAGCCCGCGGTGCTCATCCTGGATGAGCCGACCAACGGACTCGACCCGGAAGGCGTCCGCTGGCTGCGTGATCTGGTGCGCGGGCTGGCCGCAGCGGGCACGGCGGTGCTCGTTTCCAGCCACATCCTGGCCGAGGTCGCGCAGACCGTGGACTCGGTCATCATCATCAATCACGGCCGGGTAGTCATGCAGGCGCCGATCGCCGAGCTCACGGCCACGGCCCGCCTCGAGGACGTATTTCTCGGGCTGACCTCAAGCTCCGATGGCATCTGAGACGGATCAGGGAGGCACCGTCATGACCAGGCTCATACGAGTTGAACTGCTCAAGCTGCGCACGACCAGGCTGACGTACGGGCTGTTCGCCACCGCCATTGGCCTGACCGTGCTGTTCAGCACGCTGGAGGCCAGCCGGGCTAGCTCCAGCTTCGTCGCGTCGCTGTCGACGGCGGCCGGGCAGAACTCCGTCATCACCGGCGGCGTGCTGGCCCTGTTGTTCGCCGCTGTGCTCGGCGTGACCGTATCAAGCGGCGAATTCCGGCACGAGACCGCGACCACGACCTATCTGGGCACGCCCAAGCGCAGCCGCGTGCTGGTGGCCAAGAGCATCGCGGGCGCCTGCGGCGGAGCGGTCTTCGGTTTCACCGGCTGGCTCATTGCCACCGGCGTCGGCCTTGGCTTCGTTGCGGCCCAGGGCTACAGGGGGCAGATCGGTGACGCGACCATGGCCAGGTACGCGGCCGGCCACATCGTGGCCGGAGCGCTGCTGGCGGCGATCGGAGTCGGCGTCGGCTCGCTGATCAGGTCGGAGCTCGCCGGCATCATCGGCGTGCTCGTCTGGGCGGTGGTGATCGAGTCCATCGTCGGCGGCCTGTACAACGCGGTCCAGCCGTACCTGCCGTACACGGCCGCGACCACGCTCGCGGGCAGCGTTCTCGGCGGCGCCGCCTTCGGGCCCGACCATGGGGAGCCGAGCAGCGCGAGCCCGCTGCCGTTCGCGGCGGCGACGGCGCTGCTGGCGGTGGTCGCCGTCGTGATCTCCGCGATAGCTGCCAGGACTACTGTCGTCAGGGACATCAGTTAGCCGGGGAGAACCGATGGGCCAGACGCACGTCATCGTGAACCCGCTCAGCGGCGAGCAGATCACGATTCTGCGCACGGCCGCCGAGACGGCAGGAACCGTTCTCGACTGGGAACTCCTGCTCGCGCCCGGCGGCCGGGTCCCGAGCAGCCACGCCCATCCGGAGCAGACCGAGACCTTCACCGTCATCGAGGGGCGGATGAAGTTCCGGGTGGGCTGGCGGCGCCTGATCGCGACCCCGGGTCAGATCGTGCGGGTCCGGCCGGGCACGGTGCACCACTTTGCGAACGCTGGCCCGGTGCCGGCCCGGGTATCGGTCGAGTCGCGGCCGGCTCTGGCGATGGAAGAACTGCTGGAGACCGCGGCCGCGATGGCCAGGGAACAGCACGCGGCCAGGCGCGCGCTGCCGCGGCCCGTGGACCTCGCGCTGTTCATGGCCGACTTCGAGCGGGAGGTCCGCGCCCCGTTCCTGCCGCTCGGGCTGGTCCGCCTGGCCACGCGCCGCCTGGCCGGGCTGGCCAGGCGGCGTGGCCTGGACGAGCGCTACCAGCGGCTGCGCCGGCCCGTTCTGGCAGGAGTCGATGAGCGCAATTGAGGTCAGCGACCTCGTGAAGCGCTACCGCGGGGCCACCACCAACGCGGTGGATGGCATCAGTTTCCAGGTGCGCAGCGGCGAGTTCTTCTGCCTGCTCGGGCCGAACGGAGCAGGCAAGACAACGACCGTGTCCATCCTCACCACCGTGCTCGAGCAGACCGCCGGCCAGGTGCGGATCGCCGGCCGGGACGTGCTGGCCGACCAGGCCGGCGTACGCCGGCAGATCGGCGTCGTCTTCCAGCAGCCCGCCCTTGACCAGAACCTCACCGCCGAAGAGAACCTCCGGCTGCACGCCGTGCTGTACGGACTGTACCGGTGGCGGCCGCTTTACCGGTGGATGCCGGCCGGCTACCGGACCCAGGTGCTCCAGACGGCGGCCGTGCTGGGCATCGAGGACCTGCTGGGCCGGCCGGTCCGGTCCCTGTCCGGCGGCCAGCGGCGCCGCCTGGAGATCGTCCGCGCCCTGATGCACAAGCCGAGCGTGCTGTTCCTGGACGAGCCGACGGCCGGGCTTGACCCGCAGAGCCGGCGCAGCCTGTGGGACCACCTCAGCCAGGTCCGCGCGCAGTCCGGCACCACCATCCTGCTGACCACGCACTACCTAGAGGAAGCCGAGACCGCGGACGCGGCTTGCGTGCTTGCCCACGGCAAGATCGTTGACCGGGGCACTCCCGCCGAGCTGAGGCGCCGCCACGGCGGGCAGTCGCTGGAGGACGCGTACCTCGCCCTGCTCGGCCACGCCGAGGAAGGCGGAAGGCAATGACGGCCAGCCGCGTCGCCGTCCCTGAAGACTCAGCCGCGCCGGGGCTGCGGCTGCTGCGGCAGCGCGCCGCCACCGAGGCCAGCGCGCTGCTGGCCATCGCCCAGCGAGACGTCATCAAGCTGATCAGGGACCGGCCCCGGCTCGCGGTCAACCTGGCCTTCCCGGTCTTGCTGATCGCCGGCCTCGGCGGGCTGCTGCAGGCAACGGTCGGGAAGGTCACCGGCCTGTCCACGATCACGTTGTCGTTCACCGGCGTCCTGGCGGCCAGCCTGTTCCAGTCAAGCGCGGCCGGGATGATTTCGATCGTCGAGGACAGGGAGAACGACTTTTCCCGCGAGCTGTTCATCGCCCCGGTGTCACGGCTCACCCTGCTGGCCGGCAAGATCGCCGGGGAGAGTGCCGTGGCGGTCAGCCAGGGCGTGTGCATCGTGGCCTTCGCGGTCGCGTTCGGCGTCCGGATGACCGGGTTGCAGGTGCTCGGGCTCGCGGGTACCGGGCTGGCGTGCTGCCTGCTCGGCGCGGCGTTCGGGCTGGCCACTATCGCCGCGCTGCCCAACCAGCGGTCGGCGATGCAGATCTTCCAGTTCCTGATCATCCCCCAGTACGTTCTCGGGGGCGTGCTCGTGCCCCTGGCCGGCGCCCCGCGGCTGCTTGGCGCGCTTGCCTGGCTGATGCCGATGCGCTACTGCGTGGACCTGACCAGGGCAGCGTTCTACGCCGGCAGCGGCGGCTACGCCAAGGTCGTGATCGGCGGGCCCGTGCTCGACCTTGTCGTGATCGCCGTCCTGACCGCCGCTCTGCTGTCCGCGGGCGCGGCCCTGTTCAGCTACCGGGAGCGGATCAGGTAGCCGATCCGGCCAGCACCCGGCTGAACGCGGCCAGGTAGCGGTTGTCGCCCTGCTCGCGCCGCCTGAGCCAGTACTCGGCGCCCCAGAACAGGTAGGCCCATAGCCCGCCCGGCGCGGCGCGGCCCAGTTGCAGCCCGGCGTTGTAGTTCTCGATGACGTGCTCGGGCAGGCAGCTGAACATGCCGCTGCCATCCCGGCTGGGCGGCGTCGTCACGGTCTCCCATGGCTCGGCCTGCCCCTCGGTCACCATCAGCCTGCGGCCGGACCGGACAAGGCCGGCGCACAGGCGCGCATTCAGGTGGCGTTCCCACGGGCTCTCGCTCCCGGCCAGGTAGACGGTGCGTGAGCCCAGTCTGGCGATCGCGTGCCTGGGATAGAAGTTGATGCCGACGATGTCGGCTAGCTGCCCGGCGACCGCCAGTGAGTCGCCCTGGTCCCTGGTGCGCCAGCGCTGCTGGATTCTGACCGGCATCGAGGTGGGCAGGAATCCGGTCAGCAGCACCGGGCGCGAGGAGTCGGCGGCCCGCACCGCGGCGACCTCCTGGCAGACGAACGCCGTGGACAGCCGCCAGGAGTGCTCCATCCCGAGCGGGTCGACCGGCTCGTGCTCCACCTGCCACGCGATGATTTCCGTGCGATCGCGGTAGCGCTCGACCACCTGGCTCACGAACGAGGTGGCCGCCGCCACCAGCGTCTGATGGCTCCGCGGACTGACAAGCCGGCCCTCGGGCAGCGGCGCCGGCAGGTGGTGCGCCGGCACGAAGAACTCGGGGTAGCCGAAGGCCTTGACCGCGCCGACGCACACGATGATCTTCTTGCCGGCTTGAGCCGCAGCGTCTACCTGCCGGTCAAGGATGCCGGCATCCAGGTGACCGGGACCGTGCTCAAGCTGATTCCAGTACGCGGCCAGCCGGATGACGGCGAACGGGTACTGCAGCAGCTCGGCCAGAGCCTGCTTCGGATCAAGCCCGAGCGCGGCTGCCTGCAGCGGCCGGTAGCTGATCCCGAGCATGGTCGCGCCGGACGGCTGAACCCGCAGTTCCTCCCACCGGTTTGTTAGCGGCCTGCTCGGCCGGGTCACCCTGAACTCCGGCAGCAGCGCCGCGGCGTCGGCCGCGCCGCGCAGTGTTGCCGGTTCCCCGCGCGCCCGTCCGGTCATCCGCGGCTTGCCTTCCAGTGCGGCCCGGTGGCGACCGGATCAGCGCCGACCAGGCCG
>JASHOL010000039.1 GCA_030041135.1 Streptosporangiaceae bacterium
CAGCCGCCGGCGCTGTCGTCAGGCCGGCTGCGGCCGGCGCCGAAGGCAGGACCGGCAAGGAGTACTGGCGGATGCCGGCGCTGGCGATGCTGGCCCCCGCACCGATGTCGACCGGCCGCCGCGCCGGCATGCTCGGGATGTGGGCGTACTTGGCGATCGCGATGGTGGCGGTCGTGTTCAGGCTGGTGGTGCTGGCCCTCGGACACTGACTGGGCTCGGCCACGGAGCGGGCTCGGCGGCGGGCTTGGGGCTCGGCCGCGAAGCTCAGCGGCGGACCGGGCTCAGCGGCGGACCGCCCCAGTGACGAGCCACCTCGTTCCCCGCACGCGCAGCGTCAGCGTCGCGAACCTTGCCGCCATCCATGCGCAGTACGCGAGCCAGAGCGCGACCAGGCCGGCGCCGGACGTCAGCACCGCCCAGGCGCCGGCCAGGAAGACCGCCAGGGTCACCAGCCCGGCAACCGCGAGGTAGTCCTGGTCTCCCGCGCCGATGAGGACCCCGTCGAGCACGAACACGACGCCGGCGGCCGGCTGCTGCACGATCACGACGACCAAGACGGCGAGCAGCAGCCGCCGAACGTCCGGCGCCAGGCCGAACACCGGCGGAAGGGCGGGCCTGATCGCCAGCAGCACTACCGAGAAGATGACGCCGTAGACGGCGCCCCAGGCGATCATCCGGCGGGTCGCCGCCCGTGCCGCGGCAACATCGTCCGCGCCGAGGTAGCGGCCGGTGATGGCCTGGCCGGCGATGGCGATGGCGTCGAGCGCGAGCACGAACAGGTTCCAGACCCGCATCGCGACCTGGTTGGCGGCCAGGGCCGCATCGCCCTGGCGGGCCGCGATCGCGGTCATCACGACCAGGACCGCCTGCAGCGCGAGCGTGCGCAGCACCAATGACGCGCCGGCGAACGCCGCCGAGCGCACGCCGGCCAGGTCGGGGCGGCGGCTCACGCCTGCCCGCCTCGCGCCCCGAGACACGACTAGCAGGTAGGCGATGCACGTTCCGGCCTGGGCGATCACCGTGCCCCACGCCGACCCGGCGATGCCCCAGTGCAGGCCGAGCACGAAGGTCGCGTTCAGCACCACGTTGACCGCGTTGGCCGCGACCGCGACGACCAGCGGAGTCCTGGTGTCCTGGAGGCCGCGCAGGACACCGGTGCCGGCCAGCACGATCAGCATGCCGGGCGCGCCGAGCAGGCTGATCCGCAGGTAGGTGATCGCCTCGTGGCTGACGCCGGCCGTGCCGCCGAACGCGCGGACCAGCAGCGGCGACAGCGGCCAGCCCGCCGCCAGTACGACCAGCCCGATGGCCGCGGCCAGCCACAAGCCGTCGATGCCGAGCCGGATCGCCGCGTCGCGGTGACCGGCGCCGAGTTGGCGCGCCACTGCGGCCGTCGTTCCGTAGGCCAGGAAGATCGAGATATTGACCAGCGTGGTCAGTACCTGGCTGGCCACGCCCAGGCCGCCGAGCGGTACCGTCCCGAGCCGGCCGACGATCGCGGAGTCGGCCAGCAAGAACAGTGGTTCGGCGACGAGAGCCCCGAAGGCCGGCAGGGCCAGTCGCAGGATCTCGGCGTTCTGGGGCCCGCGGAGCCCTCCGACGGCCTCGCGGAGGCGGCCGGCGACCTGGCGGCTGTCAGCCAATCACACCCCTGGCCCGCAGATCGGCGACCTCGTCTTCGGTCATCCCGAGGCTCGCGAGCACGCCGTCGGTGTCGGCTCCCGGCCGCGGCGGTGCCGCCGGGTGACCGGCCGCCGACCGGCTGAATCGGGGCGCCGGGGCCGGCTGCACGACGCCATCGACCTCCACGAATGCGCCGCGGGCCGCGGCGTGCGGGTGGACCGGCGCCTCGGTCAGGCTCAGCACGGGGAAGACGCACGCGTCGGTCCCCGCGAAGACCTGCGCCCACGCGTCCCTGGTGCGGGAGGCGAACGCGGCGGCGAGCCTCTCGCGCAGCACGGGCCAGCCCGCCCGGTCGTGCTGAGAGGGCAGGCCGGCGTCGGTGAGGCCGAGCCCCGCCAGCAGCGCGGCGTAGAACTGCGGCTCCAGCGCGCCGACCGCGACGTAGCCGCCGTCGGCGCAGACGTAGGTGTCGTAGAAGGGCGCGCCGCCGTCGAGCAGGTTGCTCCCGCGCCGGTCCTGCCAGGCGCCGGTCGCGAGCATTCCGTAGAGGAACGAGGTGAGCAGCGCCGAACCGTCGACCATCGCGGCATCGACCACCTGGCCGGTGCCCGACGTCGCGCGCTCGACCAGGGCCGCCAGGATGCCCATGGCCAGCAGCATGCCGCCGCCGCCGAAGTCTCCGACCAGATTCAGCGGTGGCACCGGGCGCTCGCCTGCCCGGCCGATCGGCCCGAGCGCGCCGGAGATCGCGATGTAGTCGATGTCGTGGCCCGCCGTCGGTGCCAGCGGCCCCTCCTGTCCCCAGCCGGTCATCCGCGCGAAGATCAGGCGCGGATTGCGTGCCGCGCAAACCTCCGGCCCGAACCCGAGCCGCTCGGCCACGCCCGGGCGGAACCCTTCGACCAGCACGTCGGCCTCTTCGGTGAGCCGCAGCAGGACTTCGACCGCGCCCTGGTCCTTGAGGTTGAGGCCGATGGACCGACGGCCGCGGCTGAGCGGGTCAGCCGGCACTCGCGCCTGCGGCCCGCACCGCTCGGCTCGGTCCACCCGCAGTACGTCGGCGCCGAGGTCGGCCAAGATCATGCAGCCAAACGGCGCCGGCGCCAGGCTCGCGATCTCGATGACGCGCACGCCGCTCAGTGGGCCCATCTAGCGCCTCCGGGGATCGGGGATCTGCCGCGGCAACTGCGTGTGCCCGGCCTACGGCGATCGTAATGGGCAGTTCGTCCGGTGAGGCGAACAGACCCAGAGCGCCGCACAAAGTGGCACTCGACGGACTGAACCGGCTCGTCGGGTCGAGACGTGATGTTCACGTAGAGCGGGGCTTCAGGGGATCCAATGGGAGGGACGTGAAAGTCCACGCCTCGGACAAGGGGAACGTCGTCGGCTTCAGCAAGCAGGAGCTGACCTTGGACACTGACCGGTCAAGTCCCCTCTGCTCAAGCGCCGCCCACATCACCAGCGCCACCGTCACGGCCACCTATGGGCCGATCGTGGACTCGAGCGTGAAGCACAGCCCGAAGGTCTTCATCAGCTAGCCGGCAACGGCGCTCCAGCAGTCTCCCGCTCGTCCAGTCGTCGAGGTCCAACCCGCCAGGCTGCGCGCTTAGCACGTCGAGGCCCAATTAGCAAGTGCTTGCTCGACTACGGAAACAATGTTACTTAAAGGTAAGTCCATTGGCTTATGGGCTTTGGCCGACCGGACGGTGCCGTTAGGTTGAGAGATGGTCGCGGGTATGAAACGGAAAGGAACGTGAAAGCCCATGCGTAAGTACTGCTACCTGGCAATGGCGGCCGGCGCAGCGCTAGTGCTGGCCGCGCCGGCTGGAGCCGCGGTCGCTGCGAGCGCGCACAGTGCCCCCAAGGCGGTTCTGACCATCGGAAAGGTTGGCGGGACGCCGGTCAAGGATAAGGCGGTGCTCAAGGCCAGCCTGGCGAAGCGCACCGATGTCAAACTCGCCATCGGCAAGAACACGGATACGTGCACGTCCTCCTCAATCGAAGCCAAGGTCGTGAAGAACCCGGCCAAGGCCGGCGAGGCGACGCTCTCGGTCACGTCGGTGTCGGTATCGAAATGCGGCAAGGTCCTCGGCTTCTCGGTCAGCCTTAAGTCGATCGGCCTGCCCTCCAGTGCGACGATCAAGACGTCCAAGGGCGATCCGGTCACCCTGAGCGAGGCCTCGAAGTCCAAGCCGCTGGGATTCGAGGTCTCGGTCGACACCGGAGCGCCACCGACCGTCTGCTTCTTCACCGCGGCGACCGTTACTGGGCACGCGTCGAACAAGACCAACACGGTCGCGTTCAGCAAGCAGCCGTTCACGCTGAACAAGGCTCTAACGGGTAGCAACTATTCGACCTGCTCAATCGCAGGTACCACCGCCACTTTCTCGGCGACCTACGGGCCGATCGTGGACTCGAGCGTGAAGCACAGCCCGAAGGTATTCATCAGCTAGTCAGCAACAACGCAAAGTCGGCCCGGTCCGCCGTCAATCCAGAGGCGGGCCGGGCCGTTGCCGTTCCCGGCGGCCTGTTTCTCGCCAGGTGCCGGGGCCGGCCGGGCGATAAATCGGACAAATCGTAGAGCGATGGCGTGGCTGTGCGGCGCAGGTGTCGTCCTGGCGGCAGCTACGCCGCACAGCCGCCGCGCCACCCGGCGGTTTGTCCGCTTTGGCGCTCTGCCCGGCGTACTCCTTGGGCTCCCGGCGGTTGCACTGCCCGCTAGTTCGGCCGGCCGAGGATGAGTGCGAGGGTTGGGCAGGACGCCACCGCGCGGCGGGCCAGCGGCAGCAACTGGTCAGGCACCGGGCGGCGCGACACGATCGGGTAACCCCAGGGATCGGCCCTGATCAGCTCGGGCAGCAACTCGATGCACACCCCGTGCGCCTCGCAGGCAATCGGGTTGACGCGCAGCACCGGCTCCTGGCCGGTGTGCGCCCTGGGCCGGCCGTCCGATGGCCTCGTGCTCATCCGAGTCTCCGCGACACCTGGCGCCGCGGCGAGTGGTCGGCGG
>JASHOL010000040.1 GCA_030041135.1 Streptosporangiaceae bacterium
GCCGGGAACTCCGCCGAGGTCCTGCTGCGCCGCTACGCGGGCTGCCTCGACAAGCAAGCCGAAGCCCGGTCACCGCTGCCGGGGCCGACCAGGAGACGTCCAGAGCGCCAGTGACCTCCGGCCACGCCGGGCACGTATCACGCTGCCCGACCGCGGCTCCAGGTGTCCCACAGTCTTGCGGGGCGGGGTGACCGGGAGATTCAGTACGTCCATGACCTTGCTTGTGACAGCACTTTTCCGCAGGCGCACCGGACCGCCGTCGCACGGTCCCTGAGAGAGCCGGGTCCGTGGCCGTTACCAGCGGTGATCGATGAGCGTCGTTGCGAGAATGGAAGGTGAACCGGACCGCAGACCATGCGCACCGGGTAGGCGCGTTGATGATCAGGTTCGCCTCGGTGCAGATCGTCCGGTCCGGCGCCTTGAAGAAGAACACCCGCCGCCATCCCTTGGTCGTGGAAGTGGCCGCGCTGCGCGTGGTGCGCCACGCGCCGCCTTCACGATTGCCGCGGCTAGTAAATAGGCATGCGCGTCGCCACGTGGCTAAGTCCTAGCACAAGTGCAGGTCAGCGGCGTCATCCTGGCAGCTGCTCAGTAGCAGAACATGATCTAGCTAGCTGCCTCGATCTGCCGACGCCAATGGGCGAGGTTGACGCGGGCGGTCAGGGTGTCGGGGTGCTGGGCACCGGAGACCTTCTCGCGGACCGGTAGCAGCGCGGCGTACTGGTCGCGGGCCGCGGCCGGATCGCCCGCCAGCCCCGTGAAAGTGGCGAGGTTGGCCCGGTCAGTGAGGGTGTCGGGGTGCTCGGCACCGAGGATCTTCTCCATGGTCGGTAGCAGCGCGGCGTATTGGTCGCGGGCCGCGGCCGGATCGCCCGCGTGCCCGGTCCAGCGGGCGAGGTTGGCGCGGGCGGTCAGGGTGTCGGGGTGCTCTGCTCCGGAGATCTTCTCGCGGACCGGTAGCAGGGCGGCGTATTGGTCGCGGGCCGCGGCCGGATCGCCCGCGTGCCCGGTCCAGCGGGCGAGGTTGGCCCGGGCGGTCAGGGTGTCGGGGTGCTCTGCTCCGGAGATCTTCTCTATGACCGGTAGCAGCGCGGCGTACTGGTCGCGGGCCGCGGCCTCATCGCCCGCGTGCCCGGTCCAGCGGGCGAGGTTGGCGCGAGCGGTCAGGGTGTCGGGGTGCTCGGCCCCCAGGATCTTCTCTATGACCGGTAGCAGCGCGGCGTACTGGTCGCGGGCCGCGGCCTCATCGCCCGCCAGCCCAGCAAAGGAGGCGAGGTTGGCGCGGGCGGTCAGCGTGTCCGGGTGCTCGGCACCGAGGACCTCCTCTATGACCGGTAGCAGGGCGGCGTATTGGTCGCGGGCCGCGGCCGGATCGCCCGCCTGCCCGGTAAAGAAGGCGAGGTTGGCGCGGGCGATCAGCGTGTCCGGGTGCTCGGGAACGTAGTCGGGCGCCGCCTCGTGCGCCTCGGCGATCCGCCGGAACGTGTCGCGGGCCAGACTGTAGCTGCCACTCGCGCCGAGGTAGGTAGCGAGGTCCGAGATGCCGTCGCTGGTCAGGTCGAGCACGACGCTGGCGTGCGGTAGCAGAGCCGCGCAGGCCGGCCAGCTGGCCGGCCGGGACGTGTCGGCGGGAGTAGCCGCCTCGATCAGTACGGCGGCGGCCTGTCGCCACAACGCGGCCCGATCGGCGGCCATCAGGTCCATGGTGACGGCCTGGACGAGCCGGTGGACCAGCACCGTGCCGTCCCCGGCCGCGGTGATCAGCGAGTACTGGCGCAGAGCGGCCACGGCATCGGCGGCGGCCAGCCGATCGCCGAGCAGCGGCCGGACGGCCAGTGCGATGCCCGCATCCATGTCGTCGGCTGGAGCGGTACTTTCCAGGATCAGGCGCAGTGGCACCGGCTCGGCAGCCAGGCAGGCAAGCAGCCGCAGCAGCGCCGCCGCTGTCGGTCTTTCTGCTTCCAGCCGCTGCAGCGCCAGGGACAGAGTCGCGCTGACACCGGCGGGATGACCGGATGCCTCCCCTCGGGCCAGCATGTCGGCGCGGCGCTCGGCGAACAGCGCCCGGTAGCCAGACACTGTGGTGGCGGCCGCCTGGATGTAGGCGGCGGACTGATCGAGGGCCAGCGGCAGCCCGCCCAGGTCCCCTGCCAGGGCCGCGGCCGCCTGTTCGTTGGTGTCGCGGGTCCGGCTGATCAGGAACTTGGTCGCGACACTCACCTCCAGCACCGGCACATCCACCCTCGGCCGACCGGGCCAGTGCTGGCTCTGGCTGGTCACCAGCACCCGGCCCCGGCCAGCCGGCGGCAGGAACCGGCGCACGGACACCTCATCCCGGGCGTTGTCGAAGACCAGCAGCCAGCTGGTCGGCCAGGCGGCCAGCACCGCGTGCACGGACGCGACCGGATCCCGCGGTACGGCCAGGTCCCGGCCGCCCAGCTGAGCGGCCAGCTCGGCCATCTCCACCGCCAGCACCGCTGGCTCCTCGGCTGCCAGCTGCCATGCGACGCCGACCTCGGCCAGGTGCCGGTACGCGTACTCAGCCGCCAGGCTGGTCTTGCCGACACCGCCCAGCCCGCACAACACCACCAGCCGCGGCGACGGCTGATCACCATCGGCAAGCAGCGCGTGTACCTCGGCGAGCAGCTCTTCGCGGCCTGCCAGCACCCCAGGGCGTTGCGGCAGTGACACCGGCAGCCGGGCAGCCTGCTCGCGCGGCCCCTCAACAAAGGTCCCGATCGCGGGACCGCCGAATGCGACCGCAGCTCCCGGCCCGAACTGGCCGGCGATCCCGGATCCGGTTAGCTGGACACCGGACCCGGCATGGTAGGGCCCGTACTCACCGGCCCGTGAATCACGCCGGCGTTCACACCACCGCGGTCAGCGCTCATCCGGACATCGCGTGCCGCAAACGAGTGATCCGAAGCTGTCGCGCTGGTGACCTGCATCTCCCTGACCAGGGCCTCAAGCTCACCGGCGGCATCTGGATGATCAGCCAGAAAATCCGCGAACCGGGTCTCCCATTGTCCCGTCAGCTGCGCCTGCACCCGATCCAGCTCTCCCGGCGGCACCGCAGCCAGCTGCTCCGTGGTCACGTCGAGCCGCCGTTCGATCGCCCGATCCTGCTGTCCGCGGCCTAACAGCCGGGCCACCTTGTGACGGACCCCCTCCCACCCGTCCGTCACCATCGCCTGCATAAGCGCCGTCGCTGCCGTCGCTGCCAATGCCGCGACCATTCCAAGGCCCCTTCCCGTAGACAGGTCAAAGATGGCATGAAGTGACCGGCCAAACAAACGGTAGCTAGTTCGCGGGTAACCAGCTTTTTGGCTGGCGTTCGTCCTATGTCGCCGCCGCGAGCGTCGGAAGAAGCTTCTGTGACAGCACAGACCGACCAGATCCGTGACGGCTGCTCACGGCCCTACCGCAGCCGGATGCGGCCGGGCAAGCGGCGGCGGCGTTGGCGCTGTGGCTAGGTGACCCGCTGGCCGACCTGGGCTCGGACCTGCTAACGGCACGCGAGGGAGCACGGCTTTCTGAGTTGCGGCTGCAGGCGCTGGAAACCCTGATCGAGGCTGAGCTGCAGCTGGGCCGGCCCAGCGAGGTGGTCGGCGCGCTGTGGCCAGCTGGCCGCCGGGCATCCGCTGCGCGAACGCCTGCAGGGCTGCTGATGCTGGCCTTGTACCAGGACGGCCGGCGAGCCGAGGCGCTGGCGGCCTATCAGCATGCCCGCACCGTGCTGATCGACGAACTGGGGACTGAACCCGGCCCGGACCTGAAGCGGCTGCACCAGCAGATCCTGGTCGCCGATCCGGCGGTTGCCCCATGTTCTGAGCGCCCCCAGAGCGCCCCCAGCACAGAGCGCCGCCAGCAGAGAGCGCCGCCAGCAGAGAGCGCCCCCAGCAGAGAGCGCCCCCAGCAGGACTCGAACCTGTGCACACGCTCCGGAGACCGTGGCCGCTGGACTAGCCGCACTCCCCTTGACCTGCGAGAACAGTTCTGAGGACTGAGTCGGAGCGTGGTCCTTCTCGCGATTCTCTCGCCGACCTCGCAGCGTCCGACGCGCACCGCGGTGATTGCGGTGCTTACCGGGTCACTCGGCGCCTGGCTGGCCGGGCCGGGTTGTGGATCTGGTCCAGCTGCGTCCCGTTGGGCTCAAGCAGCTTTGACCACGACCGGGCGACAGGCGCGATCCTCTGGACACCGCCGAGTCGGGGCCGCCTGATAGTCCTGACGGGTGAGTCTGCTGTGACGTGCCTGAGGAGATCCGAAACCCGAGACACGGAGTCGGCGGAGCCGATCAGCACTGCGAGCTCAGGCCTCACCATGCGGACCGGCCGGGACCGCGGCCGAGGCTCGGCCGGTCGCAATGCTGATGGGGGCGACAGTGTTCGAGTTGTCATTCGCGACGTAGACGGTGCGGCCGTCGGCGTCGCTGCACCGTTCTTTGCTAAGCTCGACCTATCATATATTCATTGAAATTCACAGGAACCGGGTCGCCATTGAACAAGGATCGCGCGACCGCCTGCGGTAGCACGTATCCGTAGTGTTCTGGTGGATGGTAATGGGTCACATAAGGATCAGCAGGGACGAAGTAACCCTGGGAGAACCAGCTGCCTGCATATCCATCTCGCGGAAACCAAAGCTTCAGCACGTGTCGTGAGTCTTTCGGGTCCCAGACATCTATCAGTATTACGTCGTGTCCGTAGAACTGCGCAGCCTGCGAATTAGAACTAAGCGGGTTTCCAGAGAATCCCCGGAAACACTCAATTCCGCGCAGAGCTTCCGGGTACTGTGAACGAATAAGCCCAATCGACCGATGAAGCATTAACCGCGTGAAATTCGAGACCGCGAGTACCGAGAAGATTGTCTGCTTTCCCCCAATGAAAGTGATATCGAGAAGCAACCGTACGCCCTCGACAAGATCTCTTTCGAGTCGCCGAAGCTGGAGCCCTTCGCGTCCGAGGTATTGCGTATAGAGCTCTTTGGCCTGTTGGTATGGGGAATCCCACTCAGGAACAATCTGCGATGACGAGAAGCTAAATCCTGATAGACTTCCTTTTTCAACCTCCGCGTAGTAGTCGTTGAGCAGCGCGAGCAGGCGCGGGGCCGCTAGCGCAGTGCCGTTCTCGAATTCAAGAGTGATCTTTTCCGACTGCAGTGACTCTCTGGCATCTTCCGGCGCTTTCTCTTCGTCTCGTGCGGAGATCGCCATCGACGGGGCGAGGCCGCCGTCCACCGGAAGAGCGATTTGGGGCAGATTTCTCACAATGTTTTGCGCCGCCTGGCCCGAGTCAGGCGGCCGGGCGCTGCCGCTCGAGGACGCCCGGGAGATATCACTGCCCTGAGTCACCGATCGGCCAACAGGCCACATGTGATGCAACGACGCGAAACACATGTATAGCCCGGCCGCCGAAGTGACGCCGCATGCAATGGCTGGCCAGAGAGGAATCGTGGATCCGACAGGAGCGGCAGCAATCGCCAGTGCGACAGCGCCGCCTCCGAACAGAGTAGCTACCACTCCCCACGCCGCAGACCGTCCAGCCTCGCCATCGTCATCGCGCACGGCATGAGTCTCGCAGACTGGAAACGCGGGTGGTTCTCAACAACCTGCATGAGAACTCGTCACGCGAGAAGCAACGCCCGGCGACGCGCACCGGGCTGAGGGGTTGCCGCTGGCCTGAAGCGATGACCAATGAGCATGCCGCGTCACTGACTACCACAGCGCGCCCTGAGCCCGGCAGCAGGCGGGCAAAGCCGCCGCGGTCTTGGATGACGACCATGTTGACGTCATGCGAGGCCTCGATGAGCGCATTCGCCGACTGGCCGACGGACGCGCACGGTCACCGAGCTAGGCCGTCACTGAGCTTGCCGATGGTCTTGGCTAAGCCAGCGAGAGGGCGGACTCATGTTCGGCATCCAGGCTGGCGGAGCCGGGCAGTGGCTGACTCACATGACTGACGCGTACGCATGGACTCGACGCCGCATGCGCCATCTTGTTCAGCGTTCCGTCTCCTCGCGTGCACGCTCTACCAGCCGGGACGTCCATTTAGTAGCGTCGGTGGCGTTACGGGAAGAGACGACCTGGACGCCATAATGAGCAGCGTCCTTAAGGCTCAGGAGGCGCCCGAGCTGGGTCGCCAGCTTGTCGCCGTCGGGCGTGGCCTCCCGCAGCATGTCCTGGGCGCCGAGATGATCCTCGCCCCGGTGAATCCGGCCAAGGCGGGCTCCGCAGATGGCGTCGGAGGCCGCGATTCCCGCCAGGACTGCCAGGCCGGCGGCCACGTTCAAGTACTCGCTTCGCAACGGCTCACCAAGCACCTGGCGGGCGACGTCCAGGTAGGCCTGCGCTGCGCCGAGACGTGCGCGGGCATCAGACCTGGTACACGGTGCGGTCCGGCCCGGCTTCGGCATCGTCAGCCTGACGCCCTGAGCAGAGCCGCCAGCGGGTCAGCTGTCTCGCCGGCGACCTGTATTCCATCGCGGGAGATCTCGGTGTAGAGCGACGTGCGGCGGCGCTTGTGGTCGCCCCATTCGTAGCCCGACGTCTGTATCACCTGCAGGGGGTTGCCCGTCCAGGAACGGACCTCATGGTGGAGCTGGTCGACCTGGCTGCGCCACCTGGCGACGTCCTTCTCGGTTAGCTGCAATGCCGCCAGCTCAGCAGCCAGCCCGGCGAGCTGGTGCCCGAGGGTAGCGGACCGGCGCCGGGGATCAGATTCGCCGGGGAACGGCGCGTGCACGAGCAGCAGGTCAATGTCGCTTTCTGAGTCGCCGTCTCCGCGTGCCGCCGACCCGAAGACGCTCGCGTACAGGGGCTTGATCCTCCAGCTGCTCAGCTTGGCCCGCAGGCGCCGCCACACCTCAAGCCGCAAGGATCCCAGCTGCACTGCAATCGGCGCGGCAACGTGATCCCGGTTGAGCTCGTGTACCCTGTTGCGGCCCATCTCAGTGGCGCTCACGATTCCCTGCTCGACCAGGCGGGCGAGACTCCGCCGCACACCCACCTCGGAGCCGCGGGGCATATGGGCAGTCACCTCGCCCACCGTCAGCGGCTTTCCGGCATTGGCCAGCACAGCAAGCACCGGGCCGTCCAGCGTAGCCGTCACGGCGCTTGTCGGGTCACGCAGGTCCACGATCTAAAAGTATAGCTAACGATCCGATCCGATAGCTAGCAGTCTGATTCGATAACAACCCTGAAGTGGGGGCCCGGCCACGGCGAGGCCAGGGCCCGCCGGGCGCACAGCCAGCGGCGCGCTCGGCTGCTGGTGAACCTGCCGGACGGCCCACCGGGGCAGCTGCCGCGGCAGCGCTCGCACTGCCGCGCATCTGATGAACGGCCGCTGGCGCTGGCCGCACGCGCATTGCTGATCCGCCGAGCTGGCGACGGGGAGCGCGAGCCGCGCGTTCCCGGGCAACTGCTGCGTGAGCATCTCGTCTGAGCAGTAGCCTCACCGCCGGACGCGAGATGCTGCGGGATGCCACACAGCGCTGTAGGGCGGTGTTCCTCTCCTGCCGCCGCTCAGCAGCCACATGATTAGGTCTCGGCGCTCGTCGTCACTGATCTGGGGCGCGCTGCCGGGCACTGGCTCCACGAGGGCGCCGCACCGTGCGGCGAGCGCTAGCCCCATGGGACCACGCCAGTCGGCAGGCGCCGCCAGGTGCGATCCTCCAGGCAGGCCCTCCAGTCCGGAAATGGGCGTCAGGCGGCCACCTGTACCGTCTGCGTTGAGCGCCGTCACTTCCTCGAACCATCCCTCGCCCATTCGGCGACGATAGGCAGAGCAGATCGCGGCCACCGCGTCCCGCGCCTGCTCGCCGGATGGATCATCGCGAACAGTGGCGCCCGCCATGTCGATGAGCCACTGCCGCTGCGTCGGAGAGGCTGGCTGGCCGTCTAGGATCAGCCGCTGCGCCCTTGGCCGGGCAACCTCAGCGTGCCTAAGTGTGATGCGGAGCAGCACCACATAATCAGGGTCGTAGGCGGCGACTGCTCGCAGCAGAGACGACTCAACTTCGCCGTCACGGTGAGGGATCAGGATGAACCCGGCGCCGCCCCAAACCTGTGAGACCGCGTAGATCGCCAGCCGCGCCCAGTAGCCCCAGTCATCTCCGCCGTCGAACACGACCGCGACGCGGGCAGGCCTCAACGTCATCCGGGCGTCCAGGTGGTCGAACTGAGCTAAGGCGTCCACAGACACATCTAACCGCTTGTGCGTTTACGTCCTGCGCACACGCGTAACGGAGAAGCTGGGCCATTGATCTAGCTTTGGTCGCCACTGCTAGACGCTGAGGTTGCCTCGCCCCTGGAGATCTAGCGACAGTCCATGCCCGATTTTGCCGACTCCGAGGCCACGCCTCGGCCCGAAAACTCTCTCGTCATTCTCTCGCGAACAACGCCAAGCGGCTGGATTCCGCTGGACTCAGCCGGACGGGACTAGAGGCGAGGCCGCAGCGGTCCCTGCAGGTCAGGGGGCATTTCGGCTGGTAGTTCGATTGGCGCCCCCAGCAGGCGCCCCCAGCACAGGCGCCCCCAGCAGGATTCGAACCTGCGCACAGGGCTCCGGAGACCGTGCGCGGCTTAGCCACCATTGCCGGTCTGACCTGCCCGAATGCGCTCTGACGCCGCCCTTACTCGCCGGTTCTATCGCAGATCTCTCGCGGCTTGCTGGAGCCGTTCCGCTCTTCGGACCGAAGGTGCGGGCCAGCACGCTTGCGTGTCGGTTGCCGGCTGAGTGTTCTGGATCTTGTCCAGCTGAGTCTCACTCCGGCACCGGCCCGGCGGGATGGAGTCGTAGCGCCGTTGCCTCCGGGTTGGGTGGGACGTTCTGGTCGGAGAGCCTGTCGATGGGTGGTGAACAGGGCCGGTGGCCCGGATCCGAAACACGCGATGAGCACGACGGACTAGCTCAGATGTCGCTAATGAGCTTGAGCGGCTGGCCGGTAACGGCCGCGCTTGTCAGTTAGTGATGGTTATCGCACAACATGGTCAAGCGTTCCTGCTGCGCGGTGGTGTCGGCTGATGTGCAAGTCAACAAATCGGCGAGTGCCAGTTTCGGTCGTCGCGTGCTGAAGATCTCGGCGCAGCTCGGCCGGCTTCGAAATCGATGAGCAACCCGACAGCGCTTGCCGCTGTAGAGGCATCTCGCCCGACCGAGCTGAACGCAGACCATTGGCACCCCAGCAGCAGCGGCCACAACGCTGAAGCTTCGGCCTGCGGGCGTGCAAGAAGGTTACGCCGGGCTCCCTTCGCCGATCGCTCCGCTTGCGAGCTTCTTGGTATCGATGTGTCGCCTAAGAACCGAGGTCCTGGAGCAAGGTGTCAATGGCGAGTTCCTCTTCTATACGGAGGTTGTAATGCCGCATGGTTGCGGCGAGTTCTGGATCCCATGGCGTCGAGGCCGGCTCGCCGGTGAGTCCGACGAGCGCCGCGAGCGGATGCGCCGCCAATGCGGCTTGGTAGGCCACGTGGTCATAGTGCCATGACCGCCATTTCAGACTGTTATGTACCGCACCGGCGATCCGGACACCGGCCCAATCGAAGTCGCCGTGATAACCAAACTCGGCACCACCGGCTGCGAGCAGTTCGAGCAGGCGCCACGCAGCGGCAGAAGGCTGGCCGCCGACGCAAATCAGCGGCGGGCACCGTGCACCCAGTTCGTCGGCGGCTGCCGCGACCACCACCGGGTTCTCGCATATCCGCACCAAGCCAGCACGCAGTGGCTCGTCATGGCAGCGAAGCTGACGGAGGGTGAGCACGGTCGGCTGCCCTGCCTCGCGGTAGGGCGCCAGCGCCCTACCCAGTGCCGTGCGCGTGTGGCCGGTCAGGCCAAGGCAGAGCACTAGCGACGAGAGGTCGTCGAGGTGTACCCCGACCGCCGCCCAGGCGCCGCGGCGAGAGTCGGCGGTTCCCTCAGCTGCGAACGGCAAGCCGGCGAGCGCACGGACCGCCGACAGCATTAATGTGCCGACTGGGCGTCCGTCGTCCAGAGCGTGGGCATCGCCGCAGCATTCCGCGGCAAGTCGGCCGATGGGCACACCGCGCGAAGGCAGCCGAGCCAGGACCGCCGCCACTTTGGTCAGGAGCAGCCGCGCTTGGTCAGGCTCTGATGCGACACGGCGCACTACGCCGGTCGAGTCCAGCCATCTGCGCCACCGCGCCAGCTCGTCGCGGCCGTCGGTGGCAGCGTCCAGCGGCGCAAACGCGGTATCCCAGGCGGCCGCCAGTTCGGCGTTCTCCCGGTTGCGGTCCCGGAGCGGACCTGTCAGTCGCGTCACCGCCTCGGTCAGTCCGCCAGGCGCCGCACCGCTGTCCCGCAGGATGCGGTCGACCTCGGTCAGCGACACCGACAGCGACGACCCTGAACGGGCCGCTCTTCCGGTCAGCCGCTCAACTGCGCGCCGTTGCGCCGCCGTGGCGGCCAGCAGGGTCACCGAACCGGTGAGGGGACGCCCGGCTTCCAGCCGGTCCCGTGCCCGCCGCACCAGCCAGGCGACCGGCTCGCCACCGAGCAGGCGGCACAGCTTCGCGTCAGAATCGGTCACACTGCCGCCTGCTGCGCCCGCCGACGTTCTCGGCCGTCCCAGCGCCAAGGTGTGACCAGGACTGCATCGACACCGTCTTGCCGCGCAAGCTGGCAGATGCCGAGGCCAGGCACCTGCGGATAGCATCCCCACTCCCGCTCGCTCGTCATGACCACGTCCATGTCGAATGTGGCGAGCAGCCCGAGGCACTTCGCGCGCGCGTCGTCATCTACTCCGGCGAACGCCTCGTCCAATGCAATGAGCCGCGGCGCATTCGGGTTGCCCGCCGACTTGTAGTACGCCGACGCCGCGGCGAACAGCGGAACGGAGGCGACCAGAGCCCGCTCACCGCCCGACGCCGGACCGGTGGCGGGCCGCCACTGCCCGTCCTGATACCGCTGGATCACGAACTCATGCCACCTGCGATAGTCCAGCGCGGCGGTCAGCGCCTCCGCCCACCCGGCCGCGGGGTTGCTGGCGTGCTCGGTGGCGATGCGCTGCTGCAGGAACGACCCGACGGTGGCCCGGTCATCTGCAGACCAGGCGTCGACCGTCTGCCGGAGCTTGTGCCGGACCTGGTCCAGCCCGTCCGGCGCTTCCCGCGCCTGCAGCCAGGTGAGCCGCAGCTTCATGCCAGTCGACGTCGGGCGGGACTCGAGCTCGTCGTTCATCGCCCTGACCTCGGCCTCGCCCGCACTAATCAGCTCGTGCAACGTCCCCGCTACTTCGTTGAGTAGGTGGTTCTCGAGGATCTCCCGTTCCCTGGCGGATAGCAGCCGTGCCCGCTGCTCGACCTCCTCGCGGAGCGCTTCGGCGAGCGCTGGTATGTCGTGGCTGCGGCCTTGGAAGACGACGTCCACCACCATGATCCCGTCGCGCACTGTCAAGCCCGCCGAATGGCCGTGCCGAGCCATCGCGTCCGCCAGCAGCTTGTGTTCCTCTGTGACCCTGCGCTGCACCCGATCCCAGGGAGCGTCCGCATCGTCGGTATCCTCCAGCGCCGCATTGACCGCCCGGGCCAGGATCACGGCGGGAGTCGGCGGCCACGGCTCGGCCTGGTCGGGAACCTCCAGATCCGGCAGCGCTGTCCGCAACACTCCGGTCGCGGCGAACGACTGGAACTCCGCGACGGCCGCGTGGCGCACCCGGGTCGCCTCCTCGATCTCGGTGCGCAGCGTGTCCCGCGTCCCCTGGGCGTTGCCGCGGTCGCTGATCGCCTGCTGCTCGACCTTGCGAGCTGCCTTCTCGTCGGCGCTGCGGCGTTCGGTGTCGCCCCGGAGCTCGTCGAGTTTCCGGTTCAGTTCTTCGACCGCAGCGCCTGCGGTCTCTAGCAGAGCCGCATAGAACGCCTGGGCGGCGGCCGCTCTCTCCCTGGCCGCCACTGCCCGCTCGGTGGCCTCAGCGAGGCGTCGCTCTGCCTCGGCGAGTTCCTCAGTGGCTTCGGCTGCGCGCTGGCGCGCGGTCTCGAACGCCTCTGCGGCCGGCCACAGTGCAGCCAGCGCCACCCGGTAGTCGCCTAGTCCCTCCCTGACACCGGCTAGCTCCTCCGCGTTCGCGGGCAGGCCGGTGTCGGTGGCGAACTCGTCCGCCGCGACCTCCGAGGCCTCCATCGCCTCCCGACGTATGGCGCGCACCCGTTCGGCCTCGGAGCGGGAGTCCCGCAGCTCCTGGCGGTGCTTGCGCTGCTCGGCGGCCCTGGTGTGCGCCTCGCGCACTGCCGCATCCGGGGGCACTGCGCGATGCTCGGCGGCCAGCCGGTCCTTGCGCCTGTCAAGCTCGGCTAGGGCCTCGTCGAGCGCGGCGATCGCGTCGTTCACCTCCGCCAGCTCGGTGCTCAGCCGGGCAATCCGGTCGCGGCGTGCCGTCTCTCTCGCGCCTTCCCCGATGTAGCCCGCTGCGTTCTTGTGCCAGTTTCCGGCCAGCACCCCGTTCGCCCAGCGCCCGTCGGTGGTCACCCAAGTGGTCCCTGTGCTTTGGCCCAGGCCGATCGCTGACAGCGCGGCGCGCACGGCCGTGTCCGGCAGGGCGGCGGCTCGCGGGTCGTCGGTGTTGACCGCCGGGATCAGCACAGCGTCACAGGACGGCCCGGTGACCGGGTGACGCCCGCTGACCAGAACGACGTCGCCGGCAATGAGGTCACCGTCGGGAGTGAGCCACGCGTCGAGGATCCCTGCCGCCTCCAGCGCGGCCTCCAGGCGCGCCCGGTCTTGTTCGGGCACGCCGGGCGCGAAGTCGGTCACCTTCCATAGCGGCGCTCCCGGCCGGGTGTCTCGTACCAGCGGGCTCCTGGTGTGCGGCGGTGGCGGTGCGTCGTGGCCACCGGCCTCCAGGCGCGCGGTCTCTGCCGTCAGCTCGGCCGCCTTCGTCGTGAGTGCGTCCCGGCCGGTGGAGAGCTGCGCGTCCTGGCGGGCCAGGGCGTCGACGGCCGAACGGGCCGCATCATCGATCACCCGCCGGGCCGGGTTCTCCCCTTCGCCGGCCGCCGCCCACTCCGTGACCAGCTCGATCAGCTCGTCCGGCTCATCTACCCGCAGTTCGAGGAGCCCGGCCTGATAGGCGCGGTAGGCGGCGGTCAGGTCGGCGGCGCGGGTGACCGCGGCCCGCTCCGCCGCGGCGACCCGGTCAGTGGCTGCATCGACTTCCGCGGTGAGCCGGTCCACTTCGGTGCGGGCTGCCCCGAACGCCGACGTGCGCGCGGCGACGTCGGCGAGCAAGTGGTGCAGCTGCCCGATCGCCCTGGCCTGGTGGTCG
>JASHOL010000390.1 GCA_030041135.1 Streptosporangiaceae bacterium
CGGCGAGTCAGGTGCGTTGCGAGTCCACGAGCTTTCCGGTCGTGCCCGCCGCGTGCCCGATGCGGTGGTCGACCGAAGGTTGTCACGGCCACTTCCCGGACAACAGCGCGAGCATCGCAACCAGGCATGACGCACGCACGTCGGACTGCGAAGCAGACCTGATAAGGAAGAGGTCGGAGGCTCAAGTGCTCCCAGGCCCACCCACACCCAGGGCATGACCGCTGCCGCCCTCGCCGCTCCTCGCCAGATTGGCACCCTGAAAGCAAGTCTGACAGCATTGCCCTGGATGAAGTGGGTCATCGCTGGGGTCATCGTGGTCGCTCTCCTCGTCGCCTGGGTGGTGGTCAGCCTCACCGTGGACCGAGGACCAGTTACTGCGTGCCCGTCCGGGTCGGTCCGAGTGCGCGAGCACTGCATACCTACATAGGCGTGTGAAACCGCTCCGGCACCTGGTCAAGATCCGGAACATGCCCGGAGCCGCGGCCACTAGTTATGCTGAACCGAGCGATCCCGGCCTGTCCGAACGTTGCTGACGGGCAGCGGCATGGTTACTGCGGTCTCCAGCCGGTCGGCTCGCCAGAGTCGGGGTGAGCCAGACGTGGCACCAGTTTCGCGGAGCAAGCATTCCGGGACCGCTCCTAGCCAACAACGATTAAGCCAGGAACACCGACGACCACGAGCCGCTCCCGGCTGACAGCCACATACCCGGCGTGCAGTTCGGAGGCCGGACTCGGCTTTCGGGCTGAACTGATGAGGATGGGTCGGAGGTCCAAGTCCTCCCAGGCCGCTCCAATCCGAAGCCCCAGCTCAGGCCCTGGGCCGGGGCGGACGCTCGCCAAGCCTGACTGGTCAGCAATCCGCTTCGTGCCCACTTGCTATATGACGGCTAGCTACTTATTCTGGCCGCGTGGGTAAGCCGAGAACCCAGCTGCGGGAGCCGACATACTTCGTCCTGGCGTCCCTGCTCGATGGGCCACTGCATGGTTACGCCATCATCAAGCGCACCGCGGAGCTGTCCGGCGGCCGGGTCCGGTTGGCCACCGGGACGTTGTACACGGCACTGGACCGCCTCACTGCTGAGGGCCACGTGGAGCTAGTGCGCGAGGAGATCGTCAACGGCCGGGCACGCCGCTCTTACGGGTTGACGTCGTCCGGCGCTGGCGCGCTGCGGGCCGAGGCGACGCGCATGGCGGAGGCGGCTCGCCTGGTGACGGACCGAGACCGCCGACTGAGGGCGGGCGGCAGTGCCCGGAAGGAGAGCACAGCGTGACCGCCCTGGAGCAGCGCTGTCGGCTGCTGCTGCGCGCCTATCCCGCCTGGTACCGGCGCGAGCGCGCCGAGGAAATGCTTGGCACCCTGCTGGAGGCCAGCCCGCCAGGGAGTAGGTGGCCATCTTCTCGCGACGCGCGGGCGCTGCTCATCGGGGGGATGCGCGCCCGCGGCGCTCTGGTCTGGTCACTGTCGATGCTGTGGGTCGGTATCGGAGCTGCCGGAGCCGGCTACTCCTTTTTCATCACCACGAAACCGTACACCGACTCCGACTTCTGGATTCCTCAGTGGAATACAGAGCCCTGGGCGGTCCTGATCGTCGCGTGGCTGGCGGTGCTGGCATGGCTGGTGTTGCCTGTCCCGGTGCTGGTTGCCGGGTTTGTCCGGATCCGTGCCTGGCGGACGGGCAGATGGCTCCGTGCGGCCGCGTGGGCCGGTGCATGGCTGGTCGGCTTCGAGCTTATGCACTTGGCCTATGTCTGGTCTGAATACCCAGTGACCTATGCGTGCGGTCAGGGCGGGTGCGTGGCGAATGATTACGGCCCGGCGATCGTGAGCTGGGGAGAGCTGGCAATCTGTGCCGCGTGGCTGGCACTCGGCGCTGCGATAACCCTGGTACTGGCCAGGCCAGCCCGCGGCTGGGATATGTCCGATACCAGCAGCAAAGCCATCATCTCGCCGCCCAGTGCCGGTGACTTGCAACCATAAAGGCGCGCGCGCGACCCGTGGCCGATGGAAGGCGTCTGGTGAGAGTCGCAGTCAATCACGGATACAACGTGCGACCCCGGCCTGCCACATATTCGCATCGGCGGGCGTGGCCGGCCCGAACGGCGGCGTCTTCTTGCTAGTGATCACGTGAGGCAGGCGCCCGGTCAGGACTCGAGGTAGCGGAGGACGGCGAGCACCCTGCGGTGGTCGGCGTCCGAGGGAGCCAGGCCGAGTTTGCTGAAAATGTTGGAGACGTGTTTTTCGATCGACCGCTCGGAAACTACCAGGATCCCAGCAATTGCGGCGTTCGAGCGGCCCTCGGCCATCAGCGCGAGTACTTCCCGTTCCCTGGCCGTGAGCGTAATGAGCCCGTCGGTGCGGCGGCTGGCGCCGAGAAGCTGCGTGACGACCTCCGGATCGAGAGCGGTACCCCCGGCGGCCACCCGGCTCAGCGCCTCGACGAACTCCTCGACGTCGGCGACCCGGTCCTTGAGCAGGTACCCGACGCCCGCGGCACTGCCCCCGGACGCGGCACCGAGCAGATCGGCCGTGTAGCGGGTCTCGATGTACTGCGAGAACACCAGGACCCCGGTTGTGGGGTGCTCGAGGCGGATCGCGATCGCGGCGCGCAGGCCCTCGTCGGTGTAGCCGGGCGGCATCCGCACGTCGACCACGGCGACGTCTGGGTGGTGCTCGCCTACCGCAGCCCGCAGGTCATCGGCGTTACCAACGGCGGCGACCACCTCGTGGCCACTGTCGGCCAGGATCTCGGCCAGGCCCGCCCGGACCACGGCCGAGTCTTCGGCGATCACGATCCGCATCGGGAGCTCCGGTCTGTTCAGGCGTGCGACGGCAACTCGACGGCGACCACCGTGGGCCCACCCAGTGGACTGCTGACCTGCAGCCTGCCGTCCACGATCCCCACCCGCTCGGCGAGGCCGGCCAGTCCGCCGCGGTCCTCGACGCGGGCGCCACCGGAGCCGTCATCGCAGACCCGCAGCCGCAACAGCCCGGGCGTGTGGGCCACTTCCACCGTGGCATGCTGGACGCCGCTGTGCTTGACGACGTTGGCCAGCAGCTCGGCGGCGCAGAAGTACGCGATTGTCTCGATGGCGGCGGAGGGTCGCTTGGGCAGGTCCACGACCAGTTCGACGGTTACATCGCCGCGTGCGGCGAGACTGGTGAGCGCCGGGCCAAGGCCCTGGTCGAGCACGGGCGGATGGATGCCGCGGGCCAGGTCACGCAGGTCGGTGATGGCCCCCTTGGCCCCGCGGTGGGCGGCGACGACCAGCTCCAGGACTCTATCCAGGTCAGTCTGCCCGGTCCCGTCGACCATGCCGCGGAGCTTCCTTGCAGCAAGCCCCAACTTCATCGCGACCGCGACCATCTGCGCCTGCGCACCGTCGTGCAGGTCCCGCTCGATCCGGCGCAACCTTGCGGCCGAGTCGTCCACGACACGGGCTCGGGACTGCTCCAGCTCGCGGACCCGCCGCGACAATGGGCGATTCGCGATAGCGGTATCCCAGTAGCCAAACGCCAAGTTTGCCGCCCCCGCCGCCAGGAACGCCATCGTCCACCCGTACGTCTTCCAGTCCCTCCCACCGAAGGAGAGCGTAACGAGGCCAAGGACGACCAGGACGCCACCAGCGCCAATGCGCACGCGCGCCCAGAGGCGCAGGTGGCGGTACTCCCATGACCTGATCAGAATTCTTTCCAGGACGGACTGCTGAGGGTGAGCGTTGTCATCAGAAGCACGCATCGGGACGCCTCCAGCGACCTGTGGTGAAGCCATCTTCTCGCTCCCGATTGGCCAGCTCGTGGTCACTGGAACCAGACAGCGCCGCCAGAACGTCGTTTCACGTTGGCTTTCGCCAGGCCGAGCCGAGCAGCGCAGCCTCAAGCAGGTTCAGCTGAGGAGCGAGCGATGGTCAGCTCCCAGGCGGCGAACGCGAACTGTGCTGCCCCGGCCGCCAGGAACGCCATCGTCCACCCGTACGTCTTCCAGTCGTTCCCGCCGAAGGAGAGCGTAACGAGGCCAAGGCCGACCAGGACGATACCAGCGGCGATGCGGAGGCGCGCGACCGCACGGAGGTGGCGGTACTCCCATGGGTGGATCACGCGTTGCAGGCCGGGGCGCGGGGGCGTTAGCCACCAGCCGCGCAGGCCTTTCGGAGCGGTGTTGTCGTTGGGCGTGTTCATCGGAATCGCCTCCCGTGAGCTGCGGTACCGGTCATTCCGGTCACCTGCCTCTCAATGCTCGCCACGCCTAGGCAGGAGAACCACCGTGCGGACACCCAATTCCGGGGTACGAGGTAGCACGGTCACGGGACGCGGCTGCGAAGCTGCCGTCAATCAAGGAACTCCAGTGCCTTGTTCAAGTTCCATTCGGCAATCTCCTGCATGAGTTCGCGATCCGGGAAGTCGCCATCGAGCACGCGCAGTGGTCCGGCTGTCAGTGACAAGCGCTGGGTCAACGTGTAGAACGCAAGCCGATCCTCATCAAGGTCCTCGACCCCGACCGTCTTCGCCCAGTGGTCGTGCAGCCGGATCTGCATGTGCGCGTGCTCCCACTCGACATCGAAGTACATGAGATCCTCGATATCGATGATGACCGGATTGCCGTCCGAATCGACCAGGACGTGATCCAGGCCCAGCTCACCGTGGACGACGGAGTACTCTGCCCGCGGCCTAACCGCCCCGGCCAGCTCGCGTAGCCTCTCCTCCAGCTGCTCGCGGGCACCCGTCATCCTGCGGTCACGCCCAGCGGCGTCAGCCAAGCATCGCAGCGCAAAGGCTAGCGCGCCTTCCTCGCACGATGGCCAGTGGGACACTCCGCCGGCATCAACGTGGCCTACCTTGCCGGGAGAAGGAGCCCGGTAGTTGCGCATCTCTGCCAGCCCCTGGCGCAGCTGCGCCAGCGTCGGTTCGGCGGCGACCGGATCACGCTCGTAGAAAGCCAGGAGATCCTCGCCGGGAAAGTCCTCCAGGATCGCCAGGTCGGCTGGGTAATAGGTGCGGTCATGGTCGAGCAGATAGATCTCAGGAACCCGAAGACCCAAGGAAGCCAGCCGATGATGCGAGGCCACAAAGAGGTCCATGCTGTTCCCAGACGAGAACTGATCGGCGAGGTCGCCGTCGTGTACTGTCGGCGGCCAGAAGTTCTCCGACTCCGCCCACAGGTACGCGATCACCGTCGAGCCATCATCCAGCGTCAGCCGGTACACCCCTTTGGTTGTCCCACCGGCCAACCGCGTAACGCCCTCTAGTTGCCGTCCGCTGCCCAGTGCCGCCTGGGTCGCCCCGGCCAAGTGAACCCGAGTCACGTCCCTGCGCGCCAATGCCCACAGCTCCCCTGCCGTTGCCAAGCCGCTCGCCGCACAAACTGTAGAGCCACCTGGGCCGGGCGGCGGTGTGACGCGGCGCCCGGTATGGCCGTCGGCTGGTCTCGGAGGGCCCGCACTGCCGCAGGCTGTGGGCATCGTGCAAGTTGTCGGGTGCATACCAGGTCAAAGCGACCGCGAAAATGCCGAGAACTTACACGATGCCCGAGAACTTACACGATGCCCGAGAACTTGCACGATGCCGGAGAACTTGCACGGCGGCCGGACCCGCGCGACCCGGCCTGGTGCTTGCCAGGGCCGCCGGAGGTGCCGCTCCGCCTGAGCTGGGTTCCCGGAATGCTCGCAAGAGATCCTTAGCGATGGACAGCTTTCGCTGACTTCGAACTTCTGCTAGGTGCCGTTGGTCGGCGGTGCGTCCCGCTATGCTACGTCCAGAATTGGGCCATCAGACGAGACGTCACGATCGAATTAGCGTCTCTAAGGCTCAGTCACGGGCGCGGGAGGGGCATGCGCATGCCGTCGAGCCGAGACTGGCTGACCGGTGGTGTCGCCGGCGTCCTGGCCTGCCTCATGGCTGCCGGATGCTCAACGGGAGGGAGCCCGGCGGGAGCACAGTCACCAAGTCAGCCGACCAGCACGGGTGTGGATGTCCCAGCCTCAAGCTCACCCACGCTCACTGCCAGTTCGCCGACAGTCACTTCAGCCGGCGTCGAGAAGCTGCTCGTCTCTCCATCGGTGCGCCGCGAGCTAACTGCGGCGTACGTGGCATTCATGCGATTCAAGCCTTCCGGCATCGCGGGAACCGCCGCCAACAGCGTCTATTACGCATACGACACATCCACGGACGTGTACTGGGCAATGGCTACCTTCGAGCCCAGCGCGGCCGCTCTCCGCAGCAAGCCCGGTAGCCCGATGTTTAACGAGCTAGTTGGCATGCAGGATGGCGGCAATCAGGGGCTGTTCACTAGAACTGACGGCGGTTCATGGGAGGTGGAGCAGGCTGGCGATCCGCCGCAATGCCAGATCGTCAAGTTCTTCCCGAAAGCCGTAATAAAAGCGTGGGCACTAAATCTTCTTAGTTGTCCCGCAGCCGGCTGAAGTACGCGCCGCACGTAGTCCGGTTTCGGCGCCCGCGAGGGAGAATGGGCAAGTCTGATCGGGATAGCGACTAGGACCCGAGGATGGACCTGCTCCGGCTGCTGGCGGTGGTTGCATCGGTTGGCATTGCCTGGGCCCTGATCTCCGTAGGCATGCGCGTCGTGCTTCACCGGCAGCGCGCCAATACTGCTTCGCTGCGCAGCGAGATCGCGGCCGAGATACGGTTCGAAGCGACCCTCGACGCGGCCCGGTGGTGCAAGCCAAATGGGAACCTCTGGGGCAGTGATCGATGGTGGTTTCCCCTGCGAGGACCCACTCAGTTGATCGTTGGCGCGGACGCCTTTGTCGTCTCCGCGCCTAAGGAGTTCTCGGAGTTCGCGTTCAGAGGGTGCGAGTGCTCTATCTCGCTCAGCCAGGCACCGTCGTCCCGGTTCAGGCGGCGCGACTGGATCATCATCAGCGGGCGAGGCATCACGCCGCTAGGCAGCGGCCGCCAGGCCCAGCTGGCGATCTCGCGGGCCAACTTGTGGGAGATCTGGCGAGCGCTCGCCGCAGCCGGCGCCGCCCAGCACTAGCCCGCGGGCCGCATGCGGGCGATGATCCGGAACAGCACCCGACAGCAAGATCGGAGGCTCCACGACAACAATGCCCCGCGACGCCACAGCCTCGGGCTGCGAGGAGCGCAAGGAGGACCGCGATGGCAATCTGAGCCGGTTCCCGGCTTGGCAGTACGCGATCATGACCGGCGTCAGTTTCGGCCTGAGAATGCTGCTGATTGATCTCATCCTCTGGCGTCGCATCAGTTCCAGCGGCTGGATCACGCCGACGCTGTTCGGTATCGCATTCACCGCCGCCGCCACCTTGGACCGGCCGCGGCGACTACGCCGCCGCGAGTCTCGGCAGCGATACAGCGTGCCGGGCCCCATGCTCCCCTACGTCGGCTTGACATCGGCGTCAGAGAACGAGCCCGAGTAAGAACCTATGGGCCCAGCAGGACGACAACACGTGCCCGCTGCTCCGACCAAGGCTTGTCCACGCGTTGCCGCGGGCACGGGGCGGTTTGGACACCGAAGCCATGGTCGGCGCGGGCCCGGGTTCGGGCATACGATCAATGCACCTAGGCACTGGTCTACGGCAGTGAACTGGGCGCGGCGAACTGGGCGGCGCCTGGTTCTCGAGGTCTACCGGAGGGTTTATGACCAAGAGATCACAGCCGGAGTGGACGCCGCCCTCAAGGCCATCGCCGGGGGCGCGACCAGTGCGGCGAGGACCGCTCGTCGGGTCCTATGACCCGTTCTACGAGTTCGAAGTGCAGGCGCACAAGGACGATAAGCCGCACAAAGCGCCGGCACCCGAGCCGACGAAGGCTCAGCTGGAATTGCTTAGCCTGTTCACCAGCAATGCCACCGTCGTGGTGGCGGGCTGCCTGCTCGCGGCCGTGGTCATTATTCTGCTCGTTCTCATGGTCACCAGGGTGGTGTGATCGAGGCCAGACGCTGAGAGACCCGGCAGACATCCGTCGATGTCCGGTCCTGGCGCATGATCTCCGTTGACGTCATCGCCGATCGGCAACCTGGGCTGGCCCGGCCAGGCTCCGTCCTGCATGCTAGGCGGGCGGGCCTGGTTCCAGGCCAGGGCCGGGGCCAGGGAACGGGCCGGAAACGCCTTCAGCCTCAAGCAGTTCCACTCCGAGGCACTCAGCCTGGGCCCCATGGGCCTGGACCCGCTGCGCGAAGCGCTCGCCCGCCTCTAGCCCGCCACCGCACGAAGCCCACCAGGCCCGTCGACGGCGAGAGCGAGCATCCCCTCCAGTTTCAAGCTATAACGCACCGGCGGGCTTGCGGCAAGACCCGGGTCATGCCGCAGAATGGCTGGCCGGGACAGAACGAGCCGAAACTGGGGGCGCGGAGTGCACGTGACAAATAGGCCGGAGCAGGGGCGGTCGGACGTGACCAGCACGGAGGTCGCGGTATGTGCGGTGCGCGCGGCAACCGGAGCGCCGGCATGACCGGCCAGGCCGTCTTGATCGTCGGCGCGGGTCCCGCCGGGATGATGCTGGCGGCCGAGTTGGCGCTTGCGAAGATCGACGTTGCGGTCATCGAGCGGCGCGCCAGTACCGAGATCGAAAGCTCGCGCTCCGGCGGTCTGCAGGCGCGCACCATCGAGGTGCTCGACCAGCGCGGCATCGCCGACCGGTTCCTCGCCGAGGGGAAGGCGATGCAGGTCCAGGCGTTTGCGGGGATCCCGCTGGACATCAGCGACTTTCCCAGCCGGCACAACTACGGGCTCGCTTTGTGGCAGAAAGACTTCGAGCGCATCCTGGCTGCCTGGGTCGACGAGCTGGGAGTACCGGTCGCTCGCGAACGTGAGGTGACGGGCTTCACGCAGGACGACGTCGGCGTCGACGTTGAGCTGTCGGACGGCACCTCGCTGCACGCGGAGTACCTCGTCGGGTGCGACGGAGGACGCAGTGTGGTCAGGAGGGCGGCCGGCATTGAGTTTCCAGGGTGGGACCCGACGACCAGCTGGCTGATCGCCGAGGTCGAGATGGAGCAGGAGACGCCGCGAGGAATCCGCCGCGAGGGAGCCGGCGTCCATGCCCTCCACAGGATGGAGGACGGGCGGACCGTACGGGTCGTACTGACCGAGCAGTACGCGGAGCACGCTCGCGAGCCCACGCTGGCGGATCTGAGGGAGGCGCTCATCGCCGTCTACGGGACGGACTTCGGAGTGCACAGCCCCTCCTGGATTTCCCGTTTCAGCGACACGACCCGGCAGGCGGCGGCCTACCGCAAGGGACGTGTGCTGCTCGCCGGCGACGCCGCGCACGTGCATCCTCCGCAAGGTGGACAGGGCCTGAGCACCAGCGTGCAAGACGCCGTCAACCTTGGATGGAAGCTGGCCCAGGTGGTCAACGGCACATCACCGCGCGACCTCCTGGACACCTACCACGCGGAACGGCATCCGGTCGCCGCCCGCGTGCTCCAGAACACCATGGCGCAGATCGCGCTCAGTCGCACCGACGAGCGTACCGAAGCGCTGCGCGGCACGATGACCGAGCTGCTGGCCATGGACGAGCCTCGCAAGCGGATCGCCGGCATGACCTGCGGTCTTGACATCCACTATGACCTCGGGGACGGGCACCCGCTGCTCGGGCGCCGCATGCCCGACCTCGACCTGGTCACCGCCGACGGCCCGCTCCGCGTCTTCGAGTTGCTGCACGAGGCTCGGCCCGCGCTGCTGAACCTCGGTGAGCCGGGCGGCTTCGACATCGCCCCATGGGCGGAGCGGGTGCAGTTGATCGACGCCGAGTATGCCGGCACGTGGGAGCTGCCCGTGTTCGGCGAGGTCTCCGCCCCCGCCGCCGTGCTGATCCGCCCGGACGGATATGTCGCCTGGGTGGGGGACCTCGCCGACCCGGCACTCACCGACGCGCTGACCACCTGGTTCGGACCGCCTCTGCAGTGACGGACGCTAAAACTCGCTGTGTCGGAAATTCGAGTCACGGTATCGTCGCCAGGTGACCAGGATCTCAATTGTCGGGGTTCCGAGCAGCGCCGCGAGCTATGCCGCCGGGCAGGATCTGGCTCCTGCGGCCCTGCGGTCAGCAGGCCTGGTTGAAGCGCTGACTGCCTCAGGCTTGGACGTCCACGACGATGGGGACCTGCCTCACCAGGTATGGAGCCCGGACCGCAGTAACCCGCTAGCCCAGAACGTCGGCCCGGCAACCGAGTCTTTGCAGCAGCTTGCCGGCCGGCTCGAGCCGCTGTTTACCCGCGGCGACTTTGCCCTGGTCCTCGGCGGGAATTGCACGATCGCGCTCGCGGTCATGGCCGCGCTGCGGCGCGTAGACAACGGCACTCCTGGATTGCTGTACGTCGACCGCCACTGCGATCTCAACACTCCGGAAACCACCGCGGACGGCACACTGGACTGGATGGGGCTGGCCCATGCGCTGGCCCTGCCCGGGTGCGTCGACGCGCTTACCGACGCGTTCGGACCTCGACCATTGCTTGAGCCGCACCAGGTGGCCTGGCTCGGGGTCGAGCCACTCGTCACAACGCCGTGGGAGCGCGAGCAGGTGGAACGGCTCGGCCTGAGTGTCACCACGAGCGAGGCACTGACCGCCGATCCAGCCGGGGCTGCCATAACCGCGCTGAGCCAGCTTCCTGCTGGTGCGCTTGCCCTCCACATCGACGTTGATGTCCTGGACTTCATTGACTCCCCGCTGGCGGAGAATACGGACTGCCGGAACACGGGACCGACCCTTGACCAGGTCGTCGAGGCGCTCACGCTGGCCGCGCGAGAGCGGCGGCCGCGAGCACTGTCGATCGGGGAACTCAACCCGACCCGCTGCGCGGGCGACCCAGAGGCGCTCCCCCGCTTTGTCGCCAGCATCGTCCGCGTGGTCGGCACCGCATTGAACTAGGCTGCCTGCGACCGCAGGCAGCGGCGGCGCGGCGCCGATCATGGCGCTCATCGTGACGACCGGCCAGCGGGCGGCGGCTGGATGCTGACCCTGGCGCCGAAGTCGTGCAGCGTCAGTTGGAGGGTGTAGGTAAAAGACACCCCGGACCCCAGCATGGTGACCGAGCCGCGGCCAGTGATCGTTAGTCGCTGAAGGATCAGGCTGGACTGGCTGACGTCGACTACCACGGTCCAGCGGCTGGCGCGCTCCGGCAGGTTCCCGAACGCCTGGAAGGAGCTACCGGGAATCGTGAGCTGGATCTGCCGCACTCGCGTTCCGTCGACCGTGGTCATGCCCAGGCTGCGATAGCCGGACCCGACCCTGGCGAGATCGTCCAGAGCCTGCGCCGGGTACTGCAGGGCCTGGTCGATGGGACTCGCGTGATCCGGCGGGATGGGGACCAGCACCCACTGACCGCTGCTGCTGCGGGTCCAGACTTCGTTCCCCACGCTCACGATGTCTTGCCGTAGCAGCGGCCTGCCGAGAATCGTCCCTATTTCGGTCAGCTCGCCGCGGTCGGGGAATTCGGTGGCCCCGGTGCCGGTCAAGTCGGCTGTCACGCTCTGTCCGCGCAAGGACAGGCCAATGGAACCGGTGAGGTCGAACAGGGCGGACTTCTCGGCCCCGGTGTGAGCAGCGGCCTCGTGCAGGATCGCGGCGTAGGCCGGCGGCGCGCTGGCGGGCCCGAGCACGGCGACCAAGGACACCACGACGACGATCGCCGCTGCGGCCACGGCGACGGCTATTCGCGCGGGTGGCCGCCACCGGCGCCGACGGGTTTGGCCGGCGCGGACTGGCGAGGCGGCGGGTGCTTGCGCCGGCGGCCCGGTGTCGGCCGGCTGGGAAGGGACAACAGTCAGCGGCGGAGTCGTGGCCCGGGCGTGTGGCGCTGTGGCTGGCGGGGCGTGGCCGGCGACCTCGGTGCGGAACCGCGCGATCGCTCGGTCGGTCGCCCCGGCCGGAGGCTCGGGCTGCGGCAGCCGGGCGAGCCGTGCCTCCAGTTCGAGCAGGGCAGCGGCGAACGCCGAGCAGCTCTGGCAGTCGGCCAGGTGGCCGAGCATCTCGCCTGCGGCGTCACCGTCGGCCAGGCGCCGTTGCACCTCGGCGCACTCGGCGGGCAGGGGTTCGCTGATCATGTCGACCCCCCTTCCTGCACCGTGACCGGCCCTTGAGGTTCGCGCGCCGTGACCGGCTGCCCGACGAGTGCCGCAGCCAGTCGCTCTCGGGCCCGTGCCACCCGTGACCGCACGGTGGACGCGGGGACGCCCAGCAACGTGGCGGTCTCGAAGCTGCTGTAGCCATAGTGATGGACGAGCAGGAATGCCTCGCGGTCGTCGGCGGGCAGCCGGTCGAGGGCGGCGCGCAGGTCGAAGCGGTCGGCCAGCCCGTCTGTTTCCGATGTGCTGCCGGCGACGGCCGCGAGGTCGGGCGGGATCACTGTATCCAGGCGCTTCAGCCTGGCCCGGTCGATGCACAGCCTGCGGCAAATCGTGGCCAGCCATGTCCGCAGCGAGGCCTCGCCCCGCCATCCGGCGAGAGCGCCATAGGCCCGCAGGAACGTGTCCTGGGTCAGTTCCTCGGCGGCCATCTCCTCCCTGACCGAAAGGAACGCCACCCTCCACACCGCCGCGTAATGACGGCGCATGAGCATCTCGAACGCGGCGTCGTCGCCCGCGGCCGCGCTGGCGACCAGGGCGGCGTC
>JASHOL010000391.1 GCA_030041135.1 Streptosporangiaceae bacterium
GCGAGCGCGCCCGAGCCGGGTCAGCCGCGAGCACTCAGGCCGGCCGCGACGGCGCTGGTGGCTGCGGAGCGTGCTGAGCCCGCTGGCAGGCTCCCCCGCCCAGACCGACGGCCAGGTGCGAGGTCAGGGGAGCGCGAGCGCCTCGCACAGCGGAATGGTAGCCGCGCTCGGCAGAAGCAGGTCCGCCGCCGCGAACCGGGACCAGTCGACATGTGGGTTCGGGATCGCAATGCAGCGCAGTCCGGCGGCGCGAGCAGCTCCCACGCCGTGCGGCGTGTCTTCCACGGCAACCGCGTTCGCCGCGGCTAGTCCCAGCCGGCGCAGGGCCAGCTCGTATACCCCAGGGTCAGGCTTCGGCGCGCCGACCTCGTCACCGCACGCCATGACGTCAAACCGAACCAGAGCCCCGACCCGGTCCAGGTGCCCGCGCACCCAGGATCGGGGCGAACTACTGGCGATCGCCAGCCGGAGGCCAAGCGCGGCCGCCTCGTCGAGCCACTCAGGAATGCCCAGGGCCAGCCCGAGCGTGAGGTGCAGGCGCTCGCGAAACGCCGTCCGCCGCGCGTGGCTGTCGGCCTGCACATAACCCGGCCCGACCGCGGCGGCCAGCTGCGCGTAGCGCTCGGCGGAGACGTCACCGCCATGATCGGCGAAGTAGCTTGTCACATCGAGCTCGAGCCCGTTCTTCCGCCACTCGTACTGCCAGCTAGCCAGCGCCGTGCTCTCGGTGTCCATCAACAGGCCGTCGAAGTCGAATATCACCGCCTCGACCGCCACGCCGTCAGTATGCCGGATAGCGGCCCTGGTATTGCGGGCCGAACCCCAGAAACGCAGTCGCCCCGCCGCCGGCGCCTGCGAAAGGCGGCGGCGGCGGGACTCCGCGGGGCGAGCGGCGTGAGCCGCGCGTGATCAGTGCTGGTGGCCGTGCCCGTGACCGTTGGCGGCCGGCTCGGGCGGCTCCGGCTTCTCGGTGACCAGGGCCTCGGTGGTCAGCAGCATGCCCGCGATCGAGGCAGCGTTCTGCACCGCCGAGCGCGTCACCTTGACCGGGTCGAGTACGCCCTGCGCCACCAGGTCACCGAACTCATTGGTCTGGGCGTTGTAGCCCTGGCCGGCCGGCAGTTCGGCGATGCGGGCGGTAACCACGCCGCCCTCGGCGCCGGCGTTCTCGGCGATCCAGCGGGCCGGAGCGTACAGAGCCCGGCGGACGATCCGCACGCCTGTGGCCTCGTCGCCGGTCAGGCCGAGGTCGCCAAGCTGCGTGGCCGCCTGCACGAGCGCGCTGCCACCGCCGGGAATGATGCCCTCCTCGATGGCGGCGCGGGTCGCCGAGATGGCGTCCTCAAGCCGGTGCTTCTTCTCCTTCAGCTCGACCTCGGTCGCCGCGCCCGCGCGCAGCACGGCCACGCCGCCTGCCAGCTTCGCGACCCGCTCCTGGAGCTTCTCCCTGTCCCAGTCGGAGTCGGTGTTCTCGATCTCGGTCCGCAGCTGCCGGATCCGGTCCTCGACCTCGGCCTGGTCGCCCGCGCCATCAATGATCGTGGTCGTGTCCTTGGTGACCACGACGCGGCGGGCCTGGCCGAGCACGTCCAGTCCGGCCAGGTCCAGCTTCAGGCCGACCTCCTCGCTGACCACCTGCGCGCCGGTCAGCACGGCCATGTCGCCGAGCATCGCCTTGCGCCGGTCGCCGAAGCCGGGAGCCTTGACCGCGACCACGTTCAGCAGGCCGCGAATCTTGTTGACCACCAGGGTGGACAGCGCCTCGCCGTCCACGTCCTCGGCGATGACCAGCAGCGGCTTCTTGGTCTGCGCGATCTTCTCCAGCAGCGGCAGGAACTCCTGCATCGAGGAGATCTTGCCGCCGTCGAGCAGGACGTAGGCGTCCTCCAGGACCGCCTCCATCCGCTCAGGGTCGGTGGCGAAGTACGCCGAGATGTAGCCCTTGTCGAACTGCATGCCCTCGGTGAACTCCAGCTCGATGCCCATCGTCGGCGCTTCCTCGACGGTGATGACGCCGTCCTTGCCGACCTTGTCGAAGGCCTCGGCGATAACGTCGCCGATCTTGGAGTCCTGCGCGGAGATCGTGGCCACGTTCGCGACCTCTTTCCGCTCTTCTACCTCGCGCGCCGACTTGACCAGCGCGTCCGCCACCGCCTGCGCGGCAGCGTCGATGCCCCGCTTGAGCGCGATCGGGTTAGCGCCGGCCGCGACACTGCGCAGCCCCTCGGCCACCATGGCCTGCGCCAGCACCGTCGCGGTGGTGGTGCCGTCACCGGCTACGTCGTTGGTCTTCGTCGCGACTTCCTTGGCTAGCTGTGCGCCAAGGTTCTCGGTCGGGTCCTCCAGCTCGATCTCACGGGCGACGGTCACGCCGTCGTTGGTGATGGTCGGGGCCCCCCACTTCTTGTCGATAACGACGTTGCGGCCCTTGGGGCCGAGCGTCACTTTGACGGCGTCCGCGAGGCGGTTCACGCCGCGCTCCAGCGCGCGCCGCGCGTCCTCGTTGTATTCCAGGCTCTTGGCCATGTGACTACCTCGGTATTTTGCTGTACGTCTGATGTGTACGGATTAGGTAAGGAAGCCGCTCGCACGCCACCGCCCCGGACCGGGCCGCTGCCTGCGGGAGTCTCCTCCGTGAGCGGCGAACCGAGCCGGGGCGGTGCCGGGCAGGCAGTGCCCGCCCGGCGCGGGCCGGGCCCGCGCGCGCGAAATCTGCTTGCTACTTCTCGATGATGGCGAGTACGTCGCGGGCGGAGAGCACCAGGTACTCCTCGCCGTGGTACTTCACCTCGGTGCCGCCGTACTTGCTGTACAGCACGACATCGCCGACCTTGACGTCCATGGGGACGCGCTTGGCGCCGGCGTCATCGAAACGGCCAGGACCCACGGCAAGGACTTCGCCCTCCTGGGGCTTCTCCTTGGCGGTGTCCGGGATCACCAGGCCAGATGCGGTGGTCTGCTCGGCCTCGAGCGGGCGCACCACGATCCGGTCTTCGAGCGGCTTCAGAACAACCTTGGTGGCGGTCGTCACGATCTGACCTCCCCCTCCGGAAAGGGCTAGCTGATTTAGAGAGTTCGGACACGTCGGCCTGCCGTCGCGGGTGCCAGACCACCGGTCGCATTAGCACTCTACCGTAGTGAGTGCCAGTCCCGCACAGTAGCCCCTAAGCCTGGCTGCGTCAAACCTGGACGGCGGGGGCCCGGCGCCGAAGGGCGGCCTTAGCCCGCCGTGATCGCCGTGATCGCCGTGACCGGCAGGGACGAGTCGGCGGGAAAGTCCGCGGCCGATGCGGCGACCCCGCGCGCGTACAGTTCGGCCCCGAGCGCCGCCACCATGGCCCCGTTGTCCGTGCACAAGCCGGGCCGCGGGACGCGCAG
>JASHOL010000392.1 GCA_030041135.1 Streptosporangiaceae bacterium
GCGCTCTGGACGCTCTCGCTGCGGCTGAACTGATTTACGAGGTCCAGGTACTGGCCGGCCGCGACCTCGGTTCGCATCGCGTTGAGCATCGGCTGGCCCCGCTGCAGCGTCTCGGGAGGCAGGCCGCTGCCGTGGTACATCTCGTCAGTCCATGACAGCAGTGCATCTCCGATGAGGATGGCCGCGCCGACGCCGAACGCCTCGGCGGAGCCGCTGTAGCCCGCTTCCTCGTGCGCGCTGGCGAACTGGCGGTGCACGGCGGGACGGCCGCGCCTGGTATCGCTGGCGTCCATGACGTCATCGTGTACGAGCGCGCTGGCCTGCAGCAGCTCCAGGCACGCCGCGGCGCTGAGGATCTCAGCGCAGTCAGGGCCGCTAGCGGCCCGCCAGCCCCAGTAGCAGAACGCGGGCCGCAGCCGCTTCCCGCCCGACAGCAGCTCAGCCATGACCTGGAGCCAGGGCAGCAGGTCGTCCCCGATCGCGGCCAGCACATCGTGCTGCCCGCGCAGGAACCGCTCGAGAGCGGCCGCCACCTCGGCCCGGATCAAGCCGAGCCTGGCTGGGTCAGATGCCATGTTCGCGAGGGTAGACCCGGCCAGGAAGTCGCCTGACCGCCGGCCGCTCGCCTGAGTGCCGTTACGCTGTCCACATGCTGCTCCGCTCCGCTCCCGCGATCCGAGACCTGCTGGCGGACGGTCGCCAGTCGTTCTCGTTCGAGTTCATGCCGCCGAAGACCGAGGCCGAGGAGCAGCGCCTCTGGCTGGCGATCCGCCAGCTCGAGCCGCTGCGGCCGGCCTTCGTGTCGGTCACGTACGGGGCGGGCGGCTCCACCAGGGACCGCACTGTCCGGGTGACGGGGCGCATCGCGGAGGAAACCACGCTGACGCCGATGGGCCACCTGACCGCGGTGAACCACTCGGTGGCCGAGTTGCGGCACGTGATCGGATCGTACGCGGCGGTCGGCGTGCGCAACGTGCTGGCGCTGCGCGGCGACCCGCCGGGCGACCCGGCCGGGGAGTGGCACCCACATCCGGAGGGCCTGACCTACGCCGAAGAGCTTGTCCGGCTGGTCCGCGCGTCTGGCGACTTCTGCGTCGGGGTCGCGGCATTTCCCGAGGGCCACATGCGGTCTGCGAGCCGCGAGTCAGATGTCGACTTTTTTATTCGTAAGTGCGACGCCGGCGCCGACTTCGCGATCACGCAGATGTTTTTCTTTCCTGAGGACTACCTGCGGCTGCGCGACGAGGTGTCGGCGCGGGGCTGCCTCGTTCCGATAATTCCAGGAATTATGCCGATCATCAGCGTGTCGGGGATCGAGCGCGCGATCTTGCTATCCGGCTGCAAGTTCCCCGAGACCCTCGCCGATGACCTGCGGCGGCACGCCGACGACAAGTCCGCCGTACGCAAGATCGGTGTCGAGTACGCGGCGGCCATGTGCGAGCGCCTGCTCGCCGAGGGCGTTCCTGGCCTGCACTTCTACACGCTGAACGGGTCGCGGGCCACGCGGGAGATCTACCAGGTACTCGGCCTGGAGGGCCGCGCCGCTCGCGGCTAGCCGGTCTAGCCGGTCTAGCCGGGCTGGTCCGCCGCGCCCGGCAGCGGCAGCGGTGCGCCCATGACGGCGTAGGGCGGTCCGCCGCCCGGAAACTGGAACGCCGTCAGCAGGTCGGCAAAGCCCAGCTGGCGGTACAGGTGCCTGGCCGGAGTGTTGGCGTCGCGCGTCGACAGCAGCGCCGTGCGCTCGGTCCGGTTGGCGGTCAGCATCAAGATCATCTGTCGCCCGATGCCCCGCTGCTGGAACTCGGGGTGGACGTGCACCTCGGCGATCTCCAGCGCGCTGGCCAGCCAGGCCTCCGCCGAAGCCTGGCCGGCTGTCGCTACGATCTCAGACCGGACGACGTCGTGCCACCACTGTCCGGGAACGCCCCGAAATCCGTAAGCAAACCCCACGACCTGGCCGGATCCGTCCTCGACCGCGACCAACGAGCGCAGCCCGGGGTTCCCGGCATGTCGCTCCATGATCGATCGCCTGCCCGGCACCTCGCCGGGATTGGCCCCCATCGCCGCCGCGTAGATGTCCAGCTGCGCGTCGATGTTGGCGAGAAACGCGGGCCGCCCGAGTTCGGCGATGCTCACTGCCGTCGGCACCCGGCAAGCGTATCCGGGCCCGCGCGCGTAGTGCTGCATGTGCGCCTCAGCGGAACGAGGGGACTGACGTGGCTGGCGTGGCGGGTGGGTTGGCCAATTCCGCCGGAATGCCGGCGCAGGATCGGCCGATGGCGGGTCCGGCCGGAATGTCAGACCCCCGCTGTACCTTCGAAAGCAGATCCAAAAAGCTGGACACGGTCACGAATACATGTTCGAATGAGTTCGTGCGAGGCCGCAACCGGGCCCCCTCGGTTGCCGGATCGGCCGGGTGAGGCGTGGGGAAGCGCCCCGCCCGGCCGATCTCCAAAGGACGGCATGAGCGAGCCGACGGGGCGCGGTGGTGCCTGGACTGAGGAGCGAGGGACGAGCGACGAGGGAAGGCGCCGCCTTGAGGCGGGCCGGAGGCGAGCGGGAGGCACGGCATGAGCGAGCCGACGGGGCGCGGTGGTGCCTGGACTGAGGAGCGAGGGACGAGCGACGAGGGAAGGCGCCGCCTTGAGGCGGGCCGGAGGCGAGCGGGAGGCACATCATGAGCGCGATGGTTGAGGTACGGCCGGGTGGGCAGCGGCAGTGCCGGGTGGCGCCGTCGGCGCTGGCGCTGGTCGAGTCGGCCAGGCACGGCCTGGCCGCGGCCGAGGATGAGCCGACTGCCGGTGCCCGCTACGTCGCCGCG
>JASHOL010000393.1 GCA_030041135.1 Streptosporangiaceae bacterium
AAGTGGGTCTACCGATGTACCCGCGCGTTCCTGGTGATAGTCCGCGCGGTGCCTGAGCTGATCCTGGCGATCATCTTCGTCGTGGCGGTCGGCCTCGGCCTGGTAGCAGGCACCTTCGCGCTGATCGTCGGCACCGTCGGGTTCATGTCCAAGCTGGTGGCCGACGGGATCGAGGAAGTGCCGCCGATGCCGCGCGAAGCCGTGCTCTCGGCCGGCGCCAGCAGGCTTCAGGAGACCGCGACGTCGGTCGTGCTGCCCGCGGCGCCGGCCCTGGTCGGCAACGGCCTTTACATGCTCGACGTGAACTTCCGGTCCTCGACGATCCTGGGGCTTGTGGGGGCCGGCGGCCTTGGCTTCATCCTGTTCGAGAGCGTGCAGATACTGGACTACCGGACCACCGGTGCGGTCATCATCCTCACGTTCTCGGTCGTGCTCGTCATCGAGATCATCACCAACTGGGTCCGCAAGCACCTGATCTAAAGTGAATCCCGGTCGGCTCGCAGCCGGTTAATCGGCGTCCCCGCCGGTATTGGGCCTGGCAATAACAATGTGATCGTCGCCGTCCATAATCGCACCCGGCAAGTTCCCATGGTGCGCGGCGAACATGCTAGGGCCCTGCCCGCCGCCAAGCGGCAGGCAGGGCCCGCACCGAGGCACTATTGGCGTGCCCAGTATTTGATTGTCGTCACTAGGTGGTCGCTGTCACGAACACTTACTTGACGAAGTAGAAATCCTCCGGCAGATAGGTGAACTGAGTGAAGGTCTCGAACGCCGCCGCCGGTCCTGAGATGTTGTTCTTGAACATGATGATGTTGTCGTCGTTCGCCTCGAACATGCCAGGCAGCTGCGTGGCCATGACGTTGCCCTCGTTCTTCAGGGCGTCCGGGTTCGGGCTGTTCAGCGAGGCATTCATCGCGGTGTTAGCGATCGAGTTGTTGAACTCGCCGAAGTTGCCGCCGGCGTTGGTGTAGAAGATCGTCTGAACGGTCGGGTACCCGTTCGAGGTGAAGCCGCCGAACTGCATGGCGTCCCACGAGTTGATGTACTTGGCGTCGCTCGGAACCTCGTCATCGTAGTTCTCGGTGAGGAAGCTGAACGTCTTGGACTCGGGCGTGATCGTGATGCCGGCGTAGGTCTTGGCCGTCGACGCCAGGCTGTCGACGACCTCGCCGATCCACTGGGGCGTGGTCGAGTACGGCAGGTTCAACGCCAGCGGCGTGCCGGCCGGGATGCCCGCGCCGCACTCGTCACTGGCCGTGCCCGCCTTCGCGCAGGTGGTCTGGCCGCCGGGGACGACCTTCCAGCCGTGGGCCTTCAGGATCGACACCGTCGTCGACGGCGAGTACGGATACGGGTCGCTCGTCGCGTCCGTCGGGATGTAGTCGGTCTTCGGCAGCGACGGGATCGTGGTGTAGGCCGGGACCGCCGCGCCGAGGAAGATGCCCTTGATCTCAGCCGATTCGTTCTGCAGGTGCGCCAGCGCCTGCCGGACGTACAGCTGGGAGATGATGTCGTTCCAGTGGCCGGTGGTGTCCTTGAAGTTGTAGGCGATGTAGTTGAAGCCGTCACCGGGGTAGCCATAGATGTCGAAGCCCTTGGCCTTCAGCGACTTGAGCTGCGGCAGGTTCTGGAACGGCAGGTAGGCGATGTCCAGCGCGCCCGACAGGGCCGCGTCGTACTCGGCCGTCTCGTCGGTGTAGAAGTTCAAGTTCAGCGTGCTGAACTTGGCCTTGATCGGGCCGCCGTAAGACGGGTTCGGCACCATCGAGAACGAGCCGGTGGTCGAGTTGAACGACGTCAGCGTGAACGGGCCGTCGACCGTCTTCCAGATCGGGCTGGTGGCGTAGGTGCCCTTGTCCGCGGACAGGCCGGACAGGTAGTTGTAGATGCTCTCGGCGCCCTTCAGCGTCTCCCACGTGCTCATCGGGACGTGCGCGCTGGTGGCCGACGTGACATTCCACTCCGTCGACGGGAGCGGAGTCAGCTGGCCGATCTCGTCCCACAAGAGCCAGCCCTGGTTGTAGACGCTGTTGAACGTGAGCGAGAACGTCTCCGGGCCGATCACCTTGAACGTCGCGTTGGCCGGGAACTGGCCGGGGGCATAAGGAGCGTAGTTGGCCGGGTTCTCCGCGATGGCCGCCTTGATCAGGTCGAAGTCGAACAGCACGTCATCGGCGGTAACCGGCGCGCCGTTCGACCACTTGTAGGCCGTGTTGAGGGTGATCGTGAAGGTCTTGCCGCCGTTGGAGACGACCGGCTGCTCGCCGATGCTCAGCGGGTAGTCGATGACCTCCTGGTTGCCTGTGGGCGCCCAGTACAGCGGACGCCACATGAATTGCTCGAACAGCGTGACCGAGCCGATCGAGTTGTTCGCCGAGTTGACGACCGGGAAGATCCAGGTCGGCGGGACACCCGCGAACTCCGGCAGGTTCAGCGTGCCGGTACCGGTGGCCGTGCCGTGCTCCGCCGGAATGGAGCCGAACGCCCCAGTCACGACGGCCTTGGTGGGCGAGGACGAGCCGCAGGCCGACAGCGTCATGGCGGCACCGAGGCCGACCACGGCGAGCTGCACGCCCGTCCGAGCAAATCGCTTCATGAACTCCCTGCCTCTCGTGGCGTCCGGGCCGTGATCCCCCGGCACGCCGTGAGCCGTCCGCCACCGGGCCCGATGCCCGGTCGCGCCTGTCCGCTCGCCTCCGGGTGCCCGTAGGTGGCCTCGCCATGATCCAGCCCCGCGGCGAACGCGAGTCCTTACGTTAGATGGGCTCTTGTACCGGTGTCATGGCGAAAATGTCACAAGTTGTTATCGGGGAACGCCGCCGGAATCATTAACGATAGGTATCAAGCAATGGTAACGAATCGCGTTGAAACTGTTATCTGAATGTCATCGGCTTACGACATGATTAGCACTACGAGCTCGGTAACATATTCGCATCGAAATTGTTATTAGGCTGTCATAAACTTCCGGCATAATGGGTACTAAATTACCTATGAGGTAAGATAGTTTACCGATTATGAGAACTAAATCGCCTCCGCTACTTCCCCTGCTGCGGTCGCAGGCCCAGGGTGAATTGCTGGCCCTGCTGTTCCTGCACCCCGAGCAGGACTACAGCCTGACCGAGGCTGCCGACCTCATCGGCGCCAGCGTCAAGACGGTGCACACGGAGGCATCGCGGCTGGTGGCAGCCGGGCTCGTTGCCGATAGCCGGCGCGGCAACCTGCGCATGCTGCGGGCCGTGACCGGGACGCCGGTCAGCCGGCCACTCACCGACCTGCTCGCGGTCACCTACGGTCCGCTGCCAGTTCTCGCTGACCTCCTGGCTGAGGCGCCGGGAGTCAGCGCCGCTTTTATCTATGGATCATGGACCGCGCGATACGTGGGCGAACCAGGCCCGGTCCCGCATGACATCGACGTGTTGGTAGTCGGCACATCAGATCGTGATGACCTCGACGAGATAGCACGCGCGGCCCAGGGTCGGCTTCTGCGCCCAGTCAGGGTCCGGCGCGTCAGCCCGGCGGCATGGGCGGAATCAGATCCCAGCGACTCGTTCCTGGCGTCGGTCCGACGGCGGCCCCTGGTCGAGATACCGCGCTCCGGGCACCGCAATGGCGCCGAGTGAGTGTCGCGAACCCGTGGATGTACGTTCTGATTCTTAAAAGCAAAGTCGGTGAAATGCGCGACCCAGGCCGCCGTAAACAACGGCTGACCGCAGACGCACGAAAATAAGCTTCGCTTGTCACTGCCGCCGAATTATCAGGAAAGTGCACTGTCGTGAGCGGCTCCGCAATCGGCTGATGCCAGTTGAGGCGCGGTGACGTCCCAGAGGTCCTGAGCGGTGCCATCGGCGACAGCCTGCTCGTAGACCACGACCTTGTGGCCGATGATCTCCAGGCATTCGCTGAGCTCGGCGAGTTGGTCCTCCACGCGCCGTTGCTGGGCCCGCAGCAATTCGAGGCGCTCCTTCTCATTGCCGGGACCCTCACGCACGAGTTCTGCATACCGGCGGATTTCGGCTAGCGGCATCCCTGATGCCCGGAGCCTGAGGCAGATCTCCAGCCACCTGACGTCCTCAGGCGTGTAGCGCCGATGCCCTCCGCTGCCGCGCGGGACCCGCGGCGAAAGGAGCAGGCCCTCGCGCTCGTAATACCGCAGCGCGTGCACGCTGAGCCCGGTTCGCCCGGCGACGTCGCCGATGCTCAGCTCCATCTCCGCTTCGGTGGTGGCCATGACTCCGATCCTAATACCTTGACCTAGAGCACACTCTAGACCCTAGCGTCAGGCCGGTGAGCACACAAACTACTTCGGTTACGGCGCGGCTGGCCGGAACACCTGACCGCCGGCGCCGACGGCTGATCCTGGGCATCTGCTCGACCAGCCTGCTGATCGTCGGCCTGGACGCGACGATCGTCAACGTCGCGCTGCCGTCCATCCAGCGCTCGTTTCACTGCTCCCTCTCCGGCCTGCAGTGGACCGTTGACGCGTACACGCTGGTGCTGGCCAGCCTGCTGATGCTGTCGGGCTCCTCCGCGGACCGACTCGGGCGGCGCCGCGTATTCCAGGCCGGGCTGGTCTTGTTCTCGCTGGGCTCGCTGTCGTGCGCGCTGGCTCCCAGCCTCGATGTGCTGGTCGCTTCGCGGGCGTTGCAGGCCGTCGGTGGCGCGATGCTCAGCCCGGCCACCCTGTCGATCGTGCGTAACACGTTCACCGACCCGCGTGAGCGGGCCCAGGCGATCGGCGTGTACGCGGCCATGTTCGGCATCTCGATGGCACTCGGACCGGTCCTCGGCGGGTTCCTCGTCTCCGCGGTCTCCTGGCGTGCCGTCTTCATCGTCAACCTGCCGGTGGGGCTGGCCGCCATCGCGCTCGCCGCGCGGTTCGTGCCAGAATCCTGGGCGCCCAGCCCGCGCCGCGTTGACCCGGTCGGCCAGTTGCTCGTCATCGCGGCCCTGGGCACACTCACGTACGCGATCATCGAGGGCGGGCTGACCGGCTTCGGCGCGGCCAGGATCGTGATCCTGCTGGCCGTCGCCGCCGGATCGCTGGTCGCCCTCGTGCGCTGCGAGTTGCGCCGCCGCGAGCCACTGCTGGAAGTGCGGTTCTTCGCCAGCGCCCCGTTCGCCGGCGCCAGCGCTATCGCCCTCTGCGTGTCGGCTGCCCTCGGCGGCTTCCTGTTCCTGACCACGCTCTACCTCCAGGACGTGCGCACGCTCTCCGCCCTGCACGCCGGCCTCTGCATGCTGCCCACCGCGGCGATGATGATCATCTTCGCGCCCCTCTCCGGACACCTGACCGGGCGCTTCGGCGCTCGCCCCTCGATGGTGGCAGGCGGCCTGATCGTGACGGCCAGCGGCCTGCTGCTAACCAGCCTCGCCCCCGGCACAAACCTGGCGTACCTGCTTGGCGCCTACGCGGTATTCGGGGCCGGCTTCGCGCTCGTCAGCCCGCCGATCGCCAACACCGCAGTGTCCGGAATGCCCCCGGCCCAGGCGGGCGTAGCCTCCGCGGTCGCCACGACCAGCCGTCAGGCGGGCATCACGCTGGGCGTAGCAGTATTCGGCATCCTCGTTGGCGACGGTGCCGGATATGGGAACGAACTCGGAGCCAGATTCGCCGCCGCCAGCCACCGGGGGTGGTGGGTAGTTGCTGCACTTGGGCTCGCCGTGGCGGCACTCGGCCACCTGACGACCACGCGCTGGGCGCAGGAAACCGCGCGTCGCACCGCCGCCCGCCTGGACCAGCCGCGGACCACGGTTGGGCCTGGCTGAACCGGGCGCCTGGCTGAACAGGCCGCGCGCAGCCCGGCGGAAACTCACTTGGCCGCAGGTCCGCCACCCGGTAGCCTCGCGCGGTGCCTGAGCTACAGCCCCTGCGAGCAGACCATGGCGCTGCGCTTCTGGCCTTCGAGCTAGCAAACCGCGCCTACTTCGCCGCCTCGATCTCCGACCGCGGCGATGATTTCTTCGACCAGTTCGCCGAGCGGCTCGCCGCCTTGCTGGCCGGGCAAGAGGCCGGGGTCGGCACTTACTACGTGCTCGTCGCCGAGGATGGCTCGGTACTGGGCCGATTCAACCTGGTCTTCACCGGAGACGGCACGGCCGAACTCGGCTACCGGGTCGCGCAGGACGTCGCCGGTCACGGAGTGGCGACCGCGACCGTACGGGAGGTATGCCAGCTGGCCGCGGAGCGACATGGGCTGCGCAAGCTCCGGGCGGCCGCCTCCCGCGAGAATTTGGCCTCTCAGAAGGTACTGACCAAGGCCGGCTTTGTCCCGGCTGGCCCAGCCGACCCGGCCGACATCGGCGGTAAGCAAGGCAACTGGTATCAGCGCGACCTGGCCGCCGGCTGAGACCTGATCGACCACTGCCATCCGCGATCGTGACAAGGCTAGCTGGTTGCAACTACTCTTGCGCAATGTTACTGTCGCAACATGTCTCGCACAGCAGAGTCAGAGTCGGGCGACCAGAGCGGCCGGACCCGGGGCTCCCGTCGGGCGCTGACCGACCCGCGGGCGCTGCGAGCGCTGACCCACCCGGTCCGGCTGGCCTTGCTGGAGGCACTGGATCTGGAGGGTCCGCTGACCGCGACCCAGGCCGGCGAGATGATCGGGGAGGCGCCTAACACCTGCTCGTTCCACTTCCGCCAGCTCGCCAAGTACGGGCTCATCGAAGAGGCCGGCCAGGGGCCAGGTCATGCCCGGCCATGGCGGCTGAGGACTTGGGAGGTCCGCTTGCCTGACCTGTCCGATACCTCGGACACGGCGGTCGCCGCTCGGGCGCTCAAGGGCCTGGCCAGGGAGCGGTACTTCGCCCGTGCGGCCGCGTTCGAGGAGTCCAGGGCCAGCTACCCCGCGGCCTGGCGGGAAGCCGCCGGCTTCAACGAAGTGATGATCCACCTCACGCCGGCAGAACTCAAAGCCGTCGATGCCGAGCTCGCCGCCATCCTGGACCGCTACCGGGACCGCAACGCCGACCCGTCACTACGCCCGCCCGGCTCGCTGCCGGTCGAGGTGCTCACCTTCGGCTACCCGCTGCGCCCCCCGGACTGACGCTCTTCTTCTTAGCTGCGCATGGCCTGCTCGCCGCCATGGCCGGGCCTGTGCATGCTCGCCATGCCTTTAACGCTGCTGCCCTACAGGAGGACTCGTGGAACGGATCGAACGCACAGTCACCACCCCCGATGGCCGGATCCTGGCCGTGCAGGAAGCCGGCGACCCGTCCGGCCTGCCGGTCGTGGTGCACTATGGCACGCCCATGAACCGGCACCTGTACGGCCCGCACGTGACGGACGCCGCCCGCCGCGGATTGCGGCTGATCAGCTACGACCGTCCTGGATACGGGGGATCCACGCCGCAGCCCGGCCGCATCCCCGCCGACTGCGCCGCCGATGTCCGGGCGATCTGCGAGTCGCTGGACCTGTCGCGGATCGCGGTCTGGGGTATCTCAGGCGGCGGCCCGCATGCCCTGGCAACCGCGGCTTTGCTGCCTGACCTCGTGGCCGCCGCGGCCTCGGTCGCCGGGCCTGCCCCCTACGACGCTGACGGCCTGGACTGGTTCGGCGGCATGGGCCAGGACAACGCGAACGGCTTTCGCCTGCGCCTGGCCGACCCGGCCGCGGCCCGGGCCGAGGCCGAGGCGGAACGGAACATGGTACTCGTCACCTCGGCGGCCGACGTGGCCGAGGAGCTCAGCTCCCTGTTCTCGCCCGCCGATGCCGCGGCCTTCACCGGCGAACTCGCCGATTACGTGATATTGAGCTTCCGGGAAGCGCTCGCGCCTGGCATCGAGGGCTGGTGGGAGGACCAGTGCGCCGAGATCGGCCCCTGGGGATTCGAGCTTGCCTCCATTTCGGTTCCGGTTCTGGTGGTCCAGGGCAGGCAGGACCAGTTCGTCCCGTTCGCCCACGGCCAGTGGCTGGCCGCGCGCATCCCGGGCGCCGAGGCGTGGCTCCGCGAAGACGACGGGCACTGGACGCCGTACCAGTACCGCGTACCCGAGGTCCACGCCTGGCTCTCTGACCGGCTTACCAACCGGTGAGGCGGCGGCGGCGCTGCGTGACCACGGGGACGCGCTTGACCTCAGCGTTACGGCGCTATTCCAGTCCAGTACGCAACGGTGGCGTCATCGGGCACCCTCCCACGAGGGTCATCGGAGCTGTCAGATTCGGCCAGGCGAACGCGGCGGATGATCTCGTCTGGCCCGCTAGCGCCAAGCAGATCCATTAGCCCCGACCAGCTCGTCAGTTCATACGGGCTGACAATTCGGCTGGCACCGTTGCTCAGCAGCGCGGCGCTGCCCAAGTCCCGAAGCGGTCGGCTCCCGGTCAGCGCCTGCTCGGCTGCTTGCGGGTCATCCTTGGCGATCCAGTACCCGCCCGGCTGGTTCCGGCGCGCTTGCAGCTCCGCGATGCAGGAGTCCAGCACGCGCTCGTACTCCGCAGTCCCGCGGTCAAGGCCAGCCAGCGGCGCCGAGCAGATGCGCCGGGCGCTGACTTCGCGCTCGTCGGTGATGACCAGTGGCTCGCCCGAGACTGGGCCGAGGACAAGGAAGCAGTCGGCGAGCACGAGATAGTCAAGCCGGTCCACAGCGGCGCGCATTAACGCCACCGTTGCCTGCGGGCTGCTTGGGTTCTTGATATCGCAGGTGCCACCGTGATCGGCCGCGAGTTCCTTTATCGCCGCGGCCAGGATCGCGGTCAGGCTTTCTCCGCGATCACGCGATAGCTGGCCAAGCAGAATCCCGCCGAGACGGTGGGTGTACCAGGCGGTGCCATGGCAGCAAATCGACTCGGTCCCCGGAATGCCGGCACCATCAAGCAGCACAACGGCACCAGGCACAGCCCCGGCGAAATCCTCATTGGGCCGGCCCGGATGGCCGGCGCTAGTCGCGATACTGAAATCCATGTCTCCGGCTCCCTCTCCGGTGCAATGTAGCGGCCTCCTACCTGACCTAATGAACCTGACCGGCGGGGCGGACGAGGACCTCGTTGATCGAGACGGTTCGCGGCCGGCTGAGGCAGAAGGAGATGATCTCGGCAACCTGCCCGACCGGGATCAACGAATACCCCCCTGCTGCACGCGCTCAGCCGCCGCGACGAGCGAGTCCCGGTCGGTCACGTCAGCTCGGATGGCAAGGGCCCGCTTGCCTAGCTCTGCGGCCAGGGCCCGGATCTGGTCCCCGCGGCGGGCCAGCAGCACGACCAGGTAACCGTCGGCCGCGAGCCGCCGCGCGGTGGCGGCGCCGATGCCCGATGAGGCACCGGTGATGACCGCGACCCGGCCGACATCGTGATCCCCGGCCATGAACGTGTCCGTGTTTCCGGCCTAGGACAGGTGCACGTAGTCGTAGTCGAACGGCTTGCCGTTGATGCCGTGCCGGGGCGGCGCGATCCAGGCGGCGATCTTCCCGCGCTCGTGGACCGGCTGCATGAGCGAGCGAACGTAGGTCTTGTCCACGTCGGTGGGCAGCCAGGCACCCTTGCGCCGCTCCCACTCCTGCGGGCCGAGCTTGTCCCCCTGCGGGCTCGCCTCGATGCCGGAGAAAGCTCCGACCTTCCGGTTGAACGCGACGTGCGGCAGGGCGAGCCGCTGCGGCAGGCCGGCATCAGCCAGGATCTTGTTCCACCGGTTCACGCCGCTCTGGCAGTCGGCGATGTACTCCCGCCGCAGGTCGGTGTTCAGCCCGATGAGCGCGCCGACCTCGGCCTGCCCGATCTCCCCGTCCTCGGTCAGCGCATCCACCATGATCCCGTCGCCGGTGAGCTTGTGATCATCGCGGCGCCGGTCCTCCAGCCAGCGTCCCTTCAGGCCGGCCGTGTAGTAGTTCGCCACGTTCGTCGAGGTGTCGCCGCCGAACAGGTCGAGCGACACGCTGTAGTGGAAGTTCAGGTACTTCTGGATGACCGGGAGCGGGACCACTCCGAGGCCGGCCACGTCGTCGGTGTCGCTCTCCACCATCACCTGCGCCGTGCGCTCGACCACCCGGTCGATGCCGGTCGTGCCGACCATCATGTGGTGAGCCTCTTCCTTCAGCATGAACTCGCACGTCCGGCTCAGCGGGTCGAACGCCGACTCCTTCAGCGTGCCGAGCTGGTACTTGCCGTCCCGGTCGGTGAAGTACGTGAACATGTAGAACGACAGCCAGTCCGGCGTCTCCTCGTTGAACGCGCCGAGGATCCGCGGGGACTCCAGGCTGCCCGAGGACCGGCGGAGCAGTTCATCGGCCTCCTCGCGGCCGTCGCGCCCGAAGTGTGCCTGCAGCAGGTACACCATCGCCCACAGGTGCCGGCCCTCCTCCACGTTCACCTGGAACAGGTTGCGCAGGTCGTACAGGCTGGGCGCGGTGGCGCCCAGGTTGCGCTGCTGCTCGACCGAGGCCGGCTCGGTGTCACCCTGCACGACGATCAGCCGCCGCAGCTCGGCCCGGTACTCCCCCGGCACCTTGTCCCAGGCCGGCTCGCCCTTGTGCTCACCGAAGCCGATCATCCGGCCCGGGTCACGCTCGGCCAGGAAGATGCCCCACCGGTAGTCCCGCATCGGGACGTGCCCGAACTGCGCCCAGCCGTCCCGGCCGACGTTGATCGCGGTGCGCAGGTACACGTCCCTGGTCGGCAGCGCCGGGCCCATCGAGTCCCACCAGGACAGGAAGTTCGGCTGCCACGACTCCAGCGCCCGCTGCAGCCGCCGGTCCTCGTGCAGGCTGACGTTGTTCGGGATCTTCTCGCTGTAATCAGCAGCAGTGGTCATGGGTCACACTCGTTTCCTGTCGAAAGTGGCCCGCTGGCCGGTGCCGTATCTGCGCAGCGCCCCCGCGGGTCCGGCCGCGTTCGGCCGGTTGAAGATCCAGTTCTGCCACGCGGTGAGCCTGCCGAAGATCTTCGTCTCCATCGTCTCCGGGCCGGCGAACCGGTAATTCGCCTCCATGCCCGTCAGCGCGTCCGGGCTGAAGCTGGACCGCTCCTCGACCGCGATCCGGACCTCCTCCGCCCAGTCGATGTCGTCCGGGGCAAAGGTGACCAGGCCGAGTTCCGCCGCTTCCGCGGCGAGCAACCGCGCTCCGGTCCGCTCAGTTACCTTCGCCACGGACTCCTCGTCGCCGGCGAACCGGGTCTGCAGGCGCGACACCTCGTTCCCCATCGGAAGCGGCCCGAAATTCATGCCGCCTAGCGTGACGGTGGCCGGCTCGGCGTCCGGGTCCTCGTCTTCGAAGACACCCGCCAGCTGGTAGGAGCGGTCGGCCGCGAGAGCCACCTCGAACAGCGACCCGGCGAAGCAGCTGCCCGGCTCGATCAGCGCGATCATGCTCCGCGACGTCACGTCCAGCCGCTTGAGCGTTCGCTTCAGGTACTGGATGATCTCGTTTGCCAGCCAGTCGCCGCGGTGGTCAAGCAGCAGGTCGTCGTGGGCCAGTACCCGGTCGGGGTCGCCCTGGGTGCGCACGATCCACGTCCCGATCTCCGGCTCGTTCGTGCGCAGGTCCAGGATCAGGTCGTCCAGCTCGCGCGCCATCGCCAGCGGCCAGAACCCGGCGCCCTCACCGGCGATGCCGGCCGGGTTCGCGGGCGGATCCTGACCGGGGCCGTAGATCGTGATCTCCGCGACGCCGCCGCCGCGGTC
>JASHOL010000004.1 GCA_030041135.1 Streptosporangiaceae bacterium
GGCCGGGCAGCGCGTGGCGGGCGGGCCGGGCAGCGCCAGGGCGAGGGCGGGCGATGAGGGCTGAGGAGGGGCGCTGTGACCGAGCTGAATCCGACGGCGGCCGCGATCCTGGGGTTCCTGGACGCGGGCGAACTGAGCGGCTACGACCTCGCCCAGACCGCTGCCGAGGTCATCGGCGACTTCTGGCACGTGACCCGCAGCCAGGTCTACCGCGAGCTTGCCCAACTGGCCGCGCGCGGCCTGGTCGAGCCGGGCCAGCCCGCCGCGCGGGCACGCCAGCCCTACCGGCTGACCGAGGCCGGGCGGGCGGAGTTCGCGAAGTGGATCGCCACGCCGCCGCCAGCGGAGCAGATCCGCTACCCGCTGCTGCTGACCATCGCCTTCGGGGACTGGCTCGGACCTGACCGGCTGCTCGACATGGCCGCGGCCCACCGGCCCGACCATGAGCGCCGGCTCGCGACCTACCGCTCCTACCTGGCCGACGGCGGGCTTGACGAATATCAGCGCGCTACGGTCACGTTCGGCATCGCCTACGAGGAGGCGGTGCTGACCTGGCTCGACCAGCTTCCGGCGATCCTGGGCGGGGCCCGCAGCGGCCACGGGTGACCTGAGCTCGGGGCCGGCGGCTACCGCTTCTTGTCCGGCGACTGGTCGGTGGCCAGCGCGGCCACGAAGGCCTCCTGCGGGACTTCCACCCGGCCAATGACCTTCATCCGGCGCTTGCCTTCTTTCTGCTTCTCGAGCAGCTTCCGCTTCCTGGTGATGTCACCGCCGTAGCACTTGGCCAGCACATCCTTGCGCATGGCGCGGATGTTCTCCCTGGCAATGACGCGTGACCCGATCGCAGCCTGGATCGGCACCTCGAACTGCTGGCGCGGGATAAGTTCCTTGAGCTTGGCCGTCATCGTCAGTCCGTACTCACGTGACTTGTCGGCGTGTACGACCTGGCTGAACGCGTCGACCGGCACGCCCTGCAGCAGGATGTCGACCTTCACCAGGTCGGCCTCCTGCTCCCCTGCAGGCTCGTAGTCGAGCGATGCGTACCCGCGGGTGCGCGACTTGAGCTGGTCGAAGAAGTCAAAGATGATCTCGGCTAGCGGCATCGTGTACCTGATCTCGACCCGGTCGGCGGACAGGTAGTCCATGCCAAGCAGGATGCCGCGCCGACTCTGGCACAGCTCCATGATCGCGCCAACGTAGTCGGCCGGCGCCAGCACCGTCGCCCTGACGACCGGCTCGAAGATACGGCTGACCTTCCCCTCGGGAAACTCGCTTGGGTTGGTAACGATGACTTCATCCCCAGACTCAAGTTCCACCCGGTAGACCACGTTCGGCGCGGTGGAGATCAGCACGAGGTCGAACTCGCGCTCCAGCCGCTCCCTGACGATCTCCATGTGCAGCAGGCCAAGGAAACCGCACCGGAACCCGAAGCCGAGGGCGGTCGAGGTCTCCGGCTCGTAGACCAGCGAGGCGTCGTTCAGCCGGAGCTTGTCGAGGGCGTCCCGCAGTTCCGGGTAGTCATCGCCGTCGACCGGGTAGAGGCCGGAGAACACCATCGGCCTGGGGTCCCGGTAACCGGCGAGCGCCTGACTCGCGGGATGGCTGGCGCTGGTGAGCGTGTCGCCGACCCTGGCATGCCGCACGTCCTTGACGCCGGTGATCAGGTAGCCCACCTCGCCTGCGGCCAGGCCCTGCGACGGGACCGGCTCTGGCGAGATCACGCCGATCTCCAGCGTCTCGTGCACGGCCTTGGTCGACAGCATCAGGGTCCGCTCGCGCTTGCCCAGCTTGCCATCGACCATCCGGACGTAGGTAACAACGCCGCGATAGGTGTCGTAGACCGAGTCGAAGATCAGGGCCCTGGCCGGGGCCTCCAGGTCTCCGCTCGGCGCGGGTACCAGCTCGACGACCGCGTTCAGCAGGTCGGGAACGCCCTCTCCGGTCTTGGCCGAGACCCTCAGCACCTCGGACGGGTCGCAGCCGATGATGTTCGCTAGCTCGGCGGCGTATTTCTCTGGCTGCGCCGCGGGCAGGTCGATCTTGTTCAGCACCGGGATCAGCTGCAGGTCAGCATCCAGTGCCAGGTACAGGTTGGCCAGCGTCTGCGCCTCGATCCCCTGAGCCGCGTCCACCAGCAAGACTGCGCCCTCGCAGGCAGCCAGCGACCTGGATACCTCGTAGGTGAAGTCGACGTGGCCCGGCGTGTCGATGAGGTTGAGCACGTAGTGGGTGCCATCGGGGCCGCGCCAAGGCAGCCGGACCGCCTGGCTCTTGATCGTGATGCCGCGCTCACGCTCGATGTCCATCCGGTCCAGGTACTGGGCTCGCATCTGCCGGGCGTCGACCACGCCGGTGAGCTGCAGCATCCGGTCGGCTAGCGTCGACTTACCGTGATCAATATGGGCAATGATGCAGAAATTCCGGATTACGGGCTGCGGGGTGTGAGCAGGCTCGGGCATGGACAGCTGACGTGTCGGCTGCTCGGGCGTCGGTGGCACAGGTATCCGCCAGGGGTAGCTCATGGGCCGGGCCAGGCTGGCGGAACTGCGCTTCCCGCTTGCTCCGGCCTGGGCCACCGTGGCGAGCAGCGCGGCTAGCCCGGAGCCCGCCTGCGCGGCCCGGTGGACCTTTCTCGCGTCTATCGTTGCATGCCGGACCCGATGCCCTGGCCATGAGCCGGACCCGCCGCGTTCGCTGCTCCGTGGTGTCCCGCACGCATGTTCACCCACACGGGGTGAGGCAGCCAGGCACCGTTATTGCTGAACTGGCCGGTGAGCCTTCGATGGCCTGCTGCTGCCGTCTTCTGTCACCGCGTCTGTGAGGGGGCCGATCGCATGGCAGCCGAGGACAACGCAGTGGAAGACCGGTTGCGGCGATCGCGGGCCGCGCTCGCGATGGTATCGCCGGACCCGTTCAACGCGGAGGCGCCACCGGAGGCGCTGGCCGGGGACATTACGCCGACCAACCTGCACTATGTGCGGAGCAATTTCGCGCTCCCCGCGCACGATGGGGTCATGGTGGTCGGCGGCGCGGTCGCCAACCCGATGAGACTGACCCTGGATGACCTGCGCGCTATGCCGGCGGCCGAGGAAGCAGTGACGATGGAGTGTGCAGGGAACGGCCGGCTAGCACAAGCGCCGTTGCCGGGCGGCGAGCCGTGGGGCCAGTACGCGGTATCGGCAGCCAGGTGGACCGGCGCCCTGTTGCATCAGGTCCTGGCCCGGGCGAGGCCGGCCGATGAGGCCGCGGAGGTCCTGTTCGAGGGTGCCGACCGTGGCCGCTGCCACCACCAGGACATCAGCTTTGGCCGGGCGCTGCCGTATCCGTACGCGGCCGATCCAGGGTCTGGGATCCTGATCGCCTATGGGATGAACGGCGAGCCACTGAGCGCCGACCACGGCGCGCCGTTCCGTATGATCGTGCCCCGCTACTACGGGTTCGCCTCGGTGAAGTGGCTGACGCGGATCGCTGTCCTCACCGAGCCCTATGCCGGTGAGTTCCAGACCAGCGCCTACATGTACGAGTGGCCTGACCGGCCCGCCGAGCCGGTGACCGTGATGCGGCCAAGGGCGCGGGTCACCGATCCCGCCCCGAGCGCCAAGATCCCGGCCGGACCTTACACCGTCCGCGGCAAGGCCTGGAGCGGCACCGGACCGGTGACGAAGGTGGAGGTTAGCTTCGCCGGCGATGGCGACTGGCAGCGCGCGAGGCTCTTCCCTCCGGCCGGTCCCTATCACTGGCAGGAGTGGTCCTGCGACTGGCAGGCGACTCGCGTGGCGCGCCACACCATCCGCGCCCGCGCTACCGACGTGGCCGGGAATACCCAGCCCGATGTCCCGGTCTGGAATCGCCTCGGCTACGGAAACAACGCGGTCGAGGTCATCTGCGTCGACGTCTGCTGACGCCCTCGTCCCCGCGTCCGCCGGGCAGGCTCGGGCGTCACTGGGTCGGCGGCCGGCCCTGGCCAGGGGCTGCGTTTGGGCCGGCTGGCCGATCTCGGCTATCCTTACGTGCTGGCTGCCTGCATGCCCGCGATCCTTCCGCTGTGTTAGCTGCACCCGTCTTAGCTGCAGGGGGCGCGACGCCGGACCGGCTCAGCTCGGCTCGTGCCGGGCACCCACCTACCACCTGGACCTGAAACTCTAGCGAGGCACTCGCGTGGCAAACATCAAGTCGCAGATCAAGCGCAACAAGCAGAACGAGAAGGCCCGGATGCGGAACAAGGCCGTGAAGTCCGAGCTGAAGACGTCGGTCCGCAAGTTCCGCGAGGCCGCCGACTCCGGCGACGTGGAGGCGGCAACGCTGGCGATGCGCACCGCGTCACTCAAGCTGGACAAGGCCGTCAGCAAGGGCGTCATTCACAAGAATCAGGCTGCCAACCGCAAGTCGGCCATCGCCAGGCGGGCTGAGCAGCTCAAGCAGGCCTAGGCTCGCCCGGCCGGCCGACCCGGGCACGCCGCGGGCCGCCCGCCGGGCGGCC
>JASHOL010000394.1 GCA_030041135.1 Streptosporangiaceae bacterium
GACGGGAAGCCCGGTGATCTCGTCATCGACCCACTGCGGAGCCCAGATGCACTCGGCGACTTCGGGTCCCGAGTCCGTGGGCACGAGAACCTTCGTTCCCACCGCCGGCTGATACGGACCGGGATCCAGGTAGTACAGCCGTCCGTTCCGCTGGAAGCTCACCGCCATCATCATGCCCACGCGACCAGATTACGGTGCGATAACAGAAAGCGGCACCCTCAGGCGGCTCACCAGCTCCCGTTGCCCGTGACAATGGTGACCAGGCAGCCGGACGCAGAGGCGGTCGCCCGCGTGCGGCACGGCTTCCATATGACTCACATCTGTATGCACGCCCGGCGGGCGAAAAGGTTGCCCGGTCCCCGAGGCCAGCCCAGGCCCAGCGGCTCAGCGGCCCAGCGGCCGCCGCGCCCAGCGGCCGACGCCGCCAGCCACTCGCGTTAGCCGTCGAGTTGACCGACGAGGGCCAGCGTCAGTTCTTCCACCGCCAGCAGCGGAGCGACGCTGAGCTCGAGCCGCTCCCGGCACTTCATGATGGCCTCGATCCGCCGCACGGTCTGGCCTGGGTCAGACGCCGCCGCTATTTTCCTGAGTTCGTCCGCGCGGTTGGCGTTGGCCAGCTCCACCTCGGCGCCGAACTGCAACGTGAGCACGTCCCGGTAGTAACCAGCCAGGTCAAGCAGAGCCCGGTCCAGCGAGTCACGCTTCACCCTGGTCGCGCGCGACTTCTGCCGCGCCTCAAGGTCGCTCATCGCGCCCGCGCCGCCGCGGATCGCGCTGGCCACGCCCTTGCCCGACGAACCCTCGCCGAACGCGCGCCGTAGCGCCTCCCGCTCCGGTGCGTCCAGTTCCTCCGTTACCGCGGTGGCCTCCGACTCGGCCGCCCTGACCAGCGCGGCCGCCGCCCTGAATGCCTGCCCCATGCTCCCGGCCTGAGTCGGAACCCGCAGCACGTCCGCGCGCCGCCCGGCTGCGGCTGGATCGGTCGCCAGACGGCGGGCCCGGCCGATGTGGCCCTGGGCCGTGCGGGCCGCCGCCAACGCCATCTCCGGCGTGACGCCCTCGCGCTCCAGCATCGCGGCGACCGCGGCGGTCCTCGGTGTCCGCAACGTGACCAGCCGGCACCGGGACCTGATCGTCGTCGGCAGATCGTCCGCGTACGGCGCGCACAGCAGCCAGATCGTTCGCGGCGCGGGCTCCTCGATGGCCTTGAGCAGCGCGTTGGCGGCCTGCTCGGTCGCCCGGTCGGCATCCTCGAACAGCACGATGCGCCACCGGCCAAGCACCGGCGCGGTGGCGGCCTTCAGCACCAGGTCCCTGGTCTGCTTCACGCCGTAGGACAGCCCGTCGGGCCGGACCAGCAGGACGTCGGCGTGCGTGCCAGCGGCAACCTGATGGCAGGACAGGCACGTGCCGCAGCCCTGGAACTGGCACAACAACGCGGCCGCGAATGCCCGTGCGGCGACCGACCGACCGGAACCGGGCGGACCAGTGAACAGCCACGCGTGCATGGCACCGGACCCTGCGTCGGCGGAAGCTACCGCGCGCTTCAGCTGGTCGACGACGATGTCCTGCCCGGTCAGATCGCCGAACACCGCGCCTGCGGTCACTCGCGTACCGCCGGGAAGCTGCCGGTGTTCTCCTCGGCGGTCACCGGGACCGGGTCGGGCAGCAGTCCGCGGACCCGTACCTGAATCTCCCGGCTGATGTCGAACTCGGACTGGGTGGCGTCGAGCACGAGGTACCTGGCCGGCTCGGCCTCCGCTAGGGCGAGGAACCCGGCCCTGACCCGCTGGTGGAAGTCGGGCGGCTCGGCCTCCAGCCGGTCGGCCGAGCTGCGCCGACGCCCGAGGCCGGCGGCCGGCGGCAGGTCGAGCACGATCGTCAGGTCAGGTATAAGGCCGCCGGTCGCCCACTTGTTGATCTCGGCGATCTCGGACACCTGCAACAGCCTTCCGGCGCCCTGGTAGGCGAGCGAGGAATCGACGTACCGGTCGGTGACGACAACGGCACCGCGTTCGAGGGCCGGGATGATCAGTGCGTGCACGTGCTCGGCCCGGTCGGCCGCATACATCAGTGCCTCGGCCCTGGCATCCAGCCCAGCGTGCGCGGTATCGAGCAGCAGGGCGCGCAGCCTCATGCCGATCTTCGTGGCGCCTGGCTCATGGGTGGCCACAACGTCGTAGCCCTGGTCTCGCAGCCAGATGGCCAGCAGCCTGGCCTGCGTTGACTTGCCGGCTCCCTCGCCCCCTTCGAGGGCAAGGAAGAGGCCAGGCCGGCGGGGCGGCTGGTGCACCTCCCCGACGCCGTTCGGCGCGGCTTGCTGCCGCTTGGCCCGGAAAACGCGAGTTAGGTCGGCGCGCAATGGCACCCCCTTGCGATCATCCATTTGCCGGTAGGCAACCCGGCCGAGCAGCAGCGCGAATGCCGCGGCCAGCAGCAGGACCAGGTTGTAGCCGACGTTGCCATAGTAGAAGCCCGCGAACCGGAAACTCGCCGCCCCGCTCGAACTGATCAGGGCGTTGAACGCGCCCGCGAGTAGGGGCGCGATAGCGATCACGGCAAAGAGGATCACCCGGATCCCCGATTGCAGGAACGCGAACGTGCGGCCCCTCGTGGCGTCGTCGACCTCCAGGCCGATCACCGTGTAGCCCGTCACGTACGCGACGCCGGCGCACGCGCCGATCACGATCACCAGGATGATCGTTACGATCAGGTTCGGGATCAATGCGGTAGCGGCCAGCGGCAGCGCAGCGAACATGATCGACACGCCGAACAGCCGCCGGCGGGAGAACCCCTGCATGGCGGGCAGGCCCAGGAACATGCCGATGGCCAGGCCGAAGAAGATCGCAGCCCACGCCGCGCCCCACCCGGCGCTGCCGCCGGCCAGGACGTCCTCGATATACGAGGGTCCCAGGCCGACGACGGCGCCGCCGGCCGCGAACGCGCCGATCATCCCGAAGACGATGCCGCGCACCACCTGGGTCTGGCCGAGGAACCGCCACCCCTCCCAGATCGATTTGAGAACCGCCGGCGAGGAGATCTTGTCGGTTCGGCGGCGACGCAGTTCCTTCAGCATGTAGATGGTCAGGGCGGACACCAGGTACATGGCCGTCCGGAAGTACAGCGAGAGATTGACCTGGTTGGTAGAGAAATACGGAGAGATATGCCCTAGAGCGGTGCTGAGGACGGCCAGCAGCCAGAACAGCAGTCCGGCCAGCGGTGCCGTGCCGTAGGTGGCGACGAGGCTGAGCTGGTTGGCCTGTTCCAGCTGGTCCTTCGGGACGAGGTTCGGCATCGAGGCGTCCTTGGCCGGCGTCCAGAACAGCGATGCGCACGAGGCCAGGAACTGGACCACGTAGATCCAGGTCAGCTTGTTGACAAAGCCCACCGACAGGTCGATGGGGATGGTGATGTACAGCGCCGCCCTGATCACGTCGCCGATGATCATGTTCATCCGGCGGTCGAACTTGTCGGCCACCGCGCCCGCCAGGGGCCCGAACAGCAGCCAGGGCAGTAGCGACGTCAGCCACACGCCACTGACCGCGTAAGCGCCGTTCTTCGTGCCGCCGATCTTGTCCGCCAGCGCCGTCAGCGCCAGCAGGCTCAGCCAGTCCCCGAGGCTCGCAAGCGTGAGCGCGATCCACAGGCGCCGGAACGACGTGATCGAAAGCACGCCGAACCCACGTGCGCCCAAAGGGGATCTAAAGTTCACTGCGCCAGGGTATAGGCCCAGCATCCGAACGCATGGTCACTGCGCGAAGCTGCCGTCCGTGATCAGGCGGATTCAGAGCGGAACGGGCTCGGGTCCCGGAGACTGTGATCCGCGAAGCCAGAATGTTGCCTTGATTATCACCCCGATATGGGTGCGGTGCGCTACCACGAGCTTCTGTCGGACAAGTCACACAAAATCGTCCAGACGAATTCTGGCTGAGCGGCGAATGTGCCGCCCAAGGACACCTACTTCACTCAACCACGCGAGAGTGTCCCCGCGTTCCCGTAGCCCGCCGACCCACAACCAACCGAGTCACCGGCAGGCCACCCGCCGCCAGGCCAGCCCACCTCTGGCCGACCACGCCGCCAGCGCCCACCTAGAGGATGAATGGTAAGTAGGTACTGCCGTGGGCCCGTTGCGGCGATACCTACTTGCCATTCATAGCTTCACCGAGGTGCCGGTGGTGCTCATGGTGCTGGTGGTGATGCCGGTAGCCGCCTCGCTGCGCTCAGAGCGGTAACGGTGGTGCCGGTGGTGCTCGTGCTGCTGGTGGTGATACCGGTAGCGGGCTCGGCGCGCTCAGAGACTGAGCAGGGTCAGAGCGGCCCGCTCCTGGCGGGCCGACTCCGCCCGGTTATGGAGTCTTTGCCGACTTTGCCGAGCTCGCGGCCTTGCCCGTCCTGGCCTTGGCCGTTGACTTCGGCCCCGTCTTCGGGCTGCTGGCGCGGCGCTTCTTAGCCGGAGCGGCCGCGCGGCGATCGGCCAGCAACTCATTCGCTCGTTGCGGCGTGATCGATTCGATCGTGTCGCCCTTGCGCAGGGAAGCGTTGGTCTCGCCATCGGTCACGTACGGCCCGAACCTGCCCTCGCGCAGCACGATCGGCTTTCCGCTGGCCGAGTCCGTGCCAAGCTCCTTCAGCGGCGGCGCGGCCGCTGCCCTGGCCGCCCGCCCCCGCGGCTTGGGCTGTGCCAGCAGTGCCTTCGCCTCGTCCAGGGTCACGGTGAACAGCTGGTCCTCCGACTCCAGTGACCGGCTCTCATTGCCGCGCTTGACGTAGGGCCCGTATCGGCCGTTCTGCACCGTGACCGCCTCGCCGTCCACCTCGCCGAGCGTGCGCGGCAGGGTCAGCAGCCGAAGCGCGTCATCCAGGCTGACGCTGTCGAGATCCATGGTCTTCAGCAGCGAGGCCGTGCGCGGCTTGCCTCCTGTGCTGGCGCCAGCAGCGGCACCATCGCCGTCCGCCAATTCGGTCACGTACGGGCCGAATCGCCCGGCCTTGGCGACAATCGTCTTGCCGCTGTTCGGGTCCGTGCCGAGGATCTTGTCCCCGCTCGGCCGGTTCAGCAGTTCCTCGGCGAACTCCGGGGACAGCTCGTCCGGCGCGGTGCCCTCGGGCACGTTCACTCGCTGTCCGTCGCGCTCCAGGTACGGACCGTACCTCCCGACGCGCACTACGATGTCGGTGCCCGCCAGCGGGAAAGAACTGACGTCGCGGGCGTCGATCTCGCTGAGGTCGCTGACCATTTCCTTGAGGCCCTCTTCGCCGTCGGCACCGAAGTAGAACCTCCGCAGCCACGGCACCCGCTCGGCCTCACCGTTGGCTATGTCGTCGAGCGCATCCTCCATCCGCGCGGTGAACTCATAGTCGACCAGGTGGGCAAAGTGCCGCTCAAGCAGCGTCACCACGGCGAACGCGACGAACGACGGGACGAGCGCGCTGCCCTTCTTGAAGACGTAGCCGCGGTCGAGGATCGTGCCGATGATCGAGGCGTAAGTAGATGGCCTGCCGATCTCGCGGTCTTCGAGTTCCTTGATCAGCGTCGCCTCGGTGTACCTGGCCGGCGGCCTGGTCGCGTGCTCGGCAGGCCTGAGGCTGTCCTCGACCACGCGCAGTGGCTCGCGCTCGGCCAGCGGCGGCAGCCGTCGCTGGCTGTCGTCGCGCTCGGCGTCATCGTCGGCGCCCTCGACGTATGCCTTGAGGAAGCCGTAAAAACTGATGATCTTACCGGAGGCGCCGAACTCAGCATCCTCGTTCGACGAGGATCGCCCAGCTACTCGAACCGACACCGACTCGCCGGTCGCGTCTTTCATCTGCGAGGCCACGGTGCGCTTCCAGACCAGGTCGTAGAGGCGCAGCTCGTCGCCGGACAGCCCGGCCTGGGCCGGCGTCTTGAACGAGTCGCCAGCCGGCCTGATCGCCTCGTGCGCCTCCTGCGCGTTCTTGACCTTGCTGTCGTAGATCCGCGGCTTGTCCGGCACGTACTCAGCGCCGTAGAGCTGCCGCGCCTGCGTGCGCGCCGCGTTCAGCGCGGTCTGTGACAGCGTCACGGAGTCGGTACGCATATAGGTGATGTGGCCGTTCTCGTACAGCCGCTGCGCGATCGACATCGTGTACTTCGCCGAGAAGCCGAGCTTGCGGGACGCCTCCTGCTGCAGCGTCGTCGTGCGGAACGGGGCATACGGCTTCCTCGTGTACGGCTTGCGCTCGACCGACTTCACCGCGAAGGAGGACCCGGCGAGCCGGCCGGCCAGCGCCGCGGCGGCGTTCCCATCGAGGTGCAGCAGCGCGCTGCCATTGCCCTCGGATGATCGCAGCTCGCCGGTCGAGCTGAAGTCGCGGCCCTGCGCTACCCGGCGTCCGTCCACCGAGACCAGCGTGGCGGTGAACCGGTCGACGTCGTTCTCCGCCAGAGTCTCGGTCTGAATCTTCGCGAACTCGGCCTCGAGGTCCCAGTACTGCGCCGCGCGGAACGCGATGCGCTCCCGCTCCCGATCGACCACCAGCCTGACCGCGACAGACTGCACCCGGCCAGCCGACAGCTGCGGCATGACCTTCTTCCACAGCACCGGCGAGACCTCGTACCCGTACAGCCGATCGAGCACGCGGCGGGTCTGGTACGCCTCCACCAGGCCCTGGTCGATCTCGCCGGGATTCGCGACGGCGCGGGCGATCGCCTCGGGCGTGATCTCGTGGAAGACCATCCGCCGGGTCGGCACGCGCGGCTTCAGCTCTTCCTTCAGGTGCCAGGCAATGGCCTCGCCCTCGCGGTCCTCATCTGTGGCCAGGTAGAGCTCGTCGGCGTTCTTGAGCAGCTGCTTGAGCTTGCTGACCTGTTGCTTCTTATCCGAGTTGACCACATACAAGGGCTCGAAGTCGTGGTCGACGTCGACGCCGAGACGAGCCCAGGCCTCGTTGCGGTACTTAGTAGGAATCTCGGCAGCCTTATCGGGCATGTCACGAATATGGCCGATGCTCGACTCGACTACGTACCCTTTGCCCAGGTAACCAGCGATGGTCCGGGCCTTGGCCGGCGACTCGACGATCACCAGCTTGCTGCCCCCGTTTGCCCCGGACCTACGGGTGCCAGCGGATTCCTCGGTTCCTGCTGCCACGTCTCCCACCTTTTACTTACGCCAACCGCCCAGGAGGCTATCGCAGGTCGTACTGCAACCACCCGGCGCTCTGGCCGTTCCGTGAGGGATACCGCTTCCGCCAGGCATATCACCTGACGGCGTACAACCCCGTTCCCTCACAAGGAAGGTAACTTGCGGACGACACCCGCGTGTTCCCTGAGCCTTCGCTGCGGATTCCCTCAAGGTGATTGAACCATCTCGCTCATCGCGCACAATAAGTTGATGGCGGAGTACTCCTACCTGGTGCTCTATATGCCGCGCGGCACCTCAAGGGACGCGGCCAGGCGAATGCTGACCGATCATGCCGAGTATGGGCACTGGGAGCTGTCCCGCCTCCGGCTTTATCCTGACGGAAGCCGCAAGGCGACGCTACGGCGGAGGGTCATCCGCCAGGGTCGCGCGTCGCTGACATCAGTCGCGGGGTGGGCCAGCGCGGGACCGACCCGGATCTCCGAGCCTAACCAGTCAGGCCCGCCGGGCTGAGCCGGCGGGCCTCATCGTGGTGGCCAGACCTCGCGGCGCAAGCACCGGCGGGCGGGCCTGACTGGCGACCTGGACGATCAGTTTCGAGCCAGCAGCGGCAAGGCCGCGAATTTGCCCGACACGCGGGTGGCGAGCCCCATTGCTGGAGCCGCGTGCCTCGGCTGGCTGCGGCCGGCAGGCCGCCAGTTAGTCACTCTGTGCTTGCAGTGATGTCCAGACCGGCCGGACTGGCCACGACCAGCACCGTCGCCGCCCGTTCCCGGCAAGTGGACATCGATACCGTCTACGGCGCTCAACCGGTCAAGGCTGACCTCGGGGCCGCAAGGGCATCGGTCAGCCGAGAGCTCACATAGTTCGCTGGTCGCTGTGGGCCGGACACCAAGAACCTCGGCCTCGGGCGCGAAGAGATCGGTGAACGTGGTCGCGCGGGGCTCGTCGGCGCTCGTCACGTGCGGGCTGGTCACGGCGGGGATGGACGTGGCGCGGTTGGCCGGGGCGCGGTTGGCCGGGGCGCGGTTGGCCCTGGCGCGGTTGGCTGTGGCGCGGTTGGCCCTGGCCGGGCTGACCGCGGCCGGGGGAGCGTCGACGTCGACATCGAGCGGCGTCGCGAAGTTGTCGCGCTGGACCTTGGAGCGCCGCAAACCGTTACCCCACATCCCGTCCCTCGCCGACCGCCGCGTTCGATGCAGCAGCCGGGGCGCGGCGACAACCAGGGAGCAAGCTCCGGCCGCCAGCGCGCCCGCAGCGAAGCCGTCGATCGCTCCTGGCGCGATGCCGTGCAGTATGCCGCTGCCAGACATGAGGGCGGTCTCTCGAGTCATGACTGCGGCAAATGTGATCATTAGCTTGTCCTCTTCTTTCGACCTTGCTCATCAGCGGTGCTTTGGCCGGGGTGCCATTCCGCTGACACGCGCTCTATGTGCTAAATCGCTTACCAAGCGTTACTTCTCGGGAACTGTCCGGACCTGGCCGGAGTTAGCGCGGTCGGCGGTGAGCCCGCGGGGACGGGCAGTGTTTCAGTCAGGTAAGAGCCGGCGGCGGACGGCCGCCTGGGGACACCAATGCCGGAGTCCGTTGCCCCCGGGCCGTAGTGCCGGGACTACGCCGAGCGGGCGCGTTAGCGGTGGCCACGGCCTGGCGCGTCGAAGCGCCAACAACCGTGGCCACCAGGGCGGGCGAGTACCCGCGGCCGACCGAGAGGATTGAGCGACCCAGGCGCCAGGCCCGCGCGCTGCTGGTCGCGGCGCCGTGCCGCCGCGAGCTGGCGCGGCTGCAGACCAGCGAACCTAGGCTCTGACCCTGTTCCGGCAACACAGGCGACCTCCTCATCGGCCGGCTGTCGGCAGCCATTCTGGGCGGGCAACCCAGCCCAGGAATGGTCCGCCGTAGCGCGAGACTGCTGGCCGGCGCGCGTCGGGAAAGGGGTACGCACCGGGTGGTCAGCCCCGCACAAGGAGTCACGATAGCACTACTCAACGTGCATGCGGTGATAAACGAAAGACACGCACCCGTCCTGACACATCCACGCTGCGGACCATAAGGCCCGGAAATACGCCACAACCTGCAAAAGCGGCTAGCAGCGGTCGAGGAAATTGTCGAGCACCCTGGTGCCGAACTTCAGGGCCGACACCGGTACGCGCTCGTCGACGCCGTGGAACATGCCGGCGAAGTCGAGCTCGGCGGGCAGACGCAGCGGCGTGAAGCCAAAGCAGCGGATGTCAAGCCGCGAGAAGGACTTAGCGTCGGTGCCGCCAGACAGGCAGTACGGAACCATCCGCCCCTCGGGATCCTCGGCCAGCAGGGCCTCGCCCATCGCCGCCACCAGGTCCCCGTCGAACGATGTCTCGACCGCGACATCGTGATGCACGAAATCGCGCCGCACACCCGGCCCGGCCAGGGCGTCGATCTCGCCGAAGAACTCCTCCTCGTGACCCGGTAGGAACCGGCCATCGACCTGCGCGCTGGCAACCTGCGGGATGACGTTGACCTTGTAGCCGGCCGACAGCATGGTCGGGTTAGCGGTGTTGGTCAGCGTCGCTCCGACCATCTTCGAAATCGGCCCAAGCTTGGCCAGCGTGGCGCCGGGGTCGTCCGGACTGAATTCGACACCGAGGGCCAGGCAGGCCTCCCTGGCAAAGGCGAAGGCGGCCTCTGTCTCCCTGATGGGCCACTCGTGCCGGCCGATCCTGGCGACTGCCTCGGCAACCTCGGTGACTGCGTTGTCCGGCTGGAGCATCGAGCCGTGTCCGGCGGTGCCGCGGGCGGTCAGGCGCATCCAGGCCATGCCCTTCTCCGCGGTCTGCAGGAGATAAAGGCGCTTATCCCCGATCGTGACGCTGAACCCGCCGACCTCGCCGATCGCCTCGGTGACGCCCTCGAACTGGTCAGGGTGGTTGTCCACCAGCCACCGCGCGCCCCAGGTGCCGCCAGCCTCTTCGTCGGCAAGGAATGCCAGCACGATGTCCCTTGGCGGCTTGCGGCCCTCGGCCATCCGCTGCCTGATCACGGCGAGCGTGATCGCGTCGAAGTCCTTCATGTCCACGGCGCCTCGGCCCCAGACGCAGCCATCCTCGATTTCGCCGGAGAACGGGTGCACCTGCCAGTCGCTTGGGTCGGCGGGCACGACGTCGAGGTGACCGTGGATCAGCAGAGCCGGCCTGGTCGTGTCGCGGCCTTCGACCCTGGCGACGACGCTGGCCCGCCGCTCATGGGACTCGTAGATCTTCGGCTCCAGCCCGACCTCGGCCAGGAGGGCGGCCACTTGCTCGGCAGCGGCACGTTCACCCGGCCCCGAATGATCTCCTGGGTTGGTCGTGTCGATCCTGATCAGGTCGCTGGCCAGGGCAGCAACCTCATCCTGGGCCGCGGTGCTTGGGGTCTGCAGGCTGTCCGTCATCCTGCCATCGTCGCACCTTCTGTCCGACTTCGCCGGTCGGGGCCTGGCTCGCTGTTGCCTACGCTCGGCCTGGCGCTCCGCGCCTTCCAGTCCGCCCTCCAGCCCGCGCCCTTCCAGCCCGCTCTTCCAGCCCGCTCCGCGCCTTCCGCTCCGCGCCTTCCGCTCCGCGGCCAGCGATCGTTACTATCAGCGCCTCGGCTTGGTATGCCGGGGAGGTGGTGGCGCATGGAGTCCGCGGCCGGGAAGGAGACCCAGCCCTGCACAGGAACGAAGCCTGGGGACGAGGCTCTGCCTGCGCACGGACGCGAGCTTGGGCACGGACGCGAGCCTGACCAGGGCGAGCACGCGATCGCTCCGCTGCCTCAGCCCGACCTGTCTGCCCCACAGCGGCTGCCGTTGACCTTCTCTCGGCCCGGAACCAAGGCGACTGTCCTGCTGACCATCGGCATCGTCCCCCTGCTGCTGCTTGTAGCGGCCCTGAACCCTGGCCACTTCTGGTGGGCTCGCCTCATCGCGGGCCTGGTCGTGCTCGCCGCAGGCGTGGTAATGGCCAGGATCGTGCTGGTTGCAATCGTGGCGAAGCCGGATCGCCTGGTAATACGCAACCTGCGCAACACGCACCGGATCCCCTGGTCCCAGATAACTGAGATCTTCGAGACGCCACCGCCTCCGCCCTCGGTCTACCGGGACAACCCTCTTTACCGCCGCGAGATCGACCTGCTCGTTGCCCTGGCCGACGGTTCGGTCATCTGCGCGACGCTCTATAGCCAACGTCTGTTCCCGGACGACCACAGCGGCCGGAAGGAGGTCATCGATCGGCTGAACGAACTCCGGCGGCAGCTCTCGCCGCAGCCAGGCGGAGAAAGCTCCGTCGCAGACAAGGGTCCTGATTTGCTATCGTGAGGCCGGCCCGGCAAGAAGCCGGAGCCCACGTCCGGGTGGCGGAATAGGCAGACGCGCTAGCTTGAGGTGCTAGTGCCCCAAAAGGGCATGGGGGTT
>JASHOL010000395.1 GCA_030041135.1 Streptosporangiaceae bacterium
GGGCGCCGGCCGTGAGGCTGGCAGCGTTACCGGTGCGGCCGGTGCGACCCGCGCCGCCTGGCCGGCCGGACAGCCCGACAGCAGGTTCCTGAGCGGTCCGCCCTCCGCCGCTTACCGGGCCGAGGCGTCGCCGGCGATGCCCCGTGAGGACCGGCGCGGACGTGCCGCGCCCTCACCGTCGGGGTCGTCTCATGACGATCTCCTAAGCGGCGCGACCGGCCCGCGCCAGCCTTACCCTGACCAGCACGCAGCGCCGCGCTCGCCGTCGGGCACGCCCTACGGTGACACGGACTGGCAGGACGCCGAGCGCGGGCAGCCGCCCGGCCGCAGCCGCGCGCAATCGCAGCCCGCCTCTGGCTGGACGGAGGCCGACCAGCAGCCGTCGTGGCGGCCAGCGAGCCGGGCATCAGGCTGGCCCGAGTCCGGTCGCCAGCCGGGCTGGCCGGGGCGCCAGCCCGGCGCGCACCGCACGGATGACCAGGACGCTCCGGTGCCGCCGCGGGAAGCGCCGGCCTGGCCCGCTTCCGACCCGGCCGGCTGGCCAGAACAGGGTGACTCACTCGAGGCCTTGCCCCCGATATCCGGGGGGCATCACGACTGGGACGGGTCGCCTGAGCCAACCCGCCGCGGCTGGCTGACGCCCGACGATGAGACGGACGGGGACACGTGGTAGACCGGATCCGCGGCTGGAGGCTGCTATTCGCGGCATTCATAGTGCTGGCGCTGGCCGCGGTCTACGGGGTCGCGGGCCTGCGTCATCCCGTGCCGGCAGCCGGTTATGCGGAGGCTAAGGCCGGACACGCCCCGGTGATCTCGGCCATCCGGGCCTGCCCGGCCCCCGGCTCGGCGGGCGTGGCAGCCGGCTCGCTGGTTACCGCGGCGGTGCCCGCCACGGCCCCGGCGGGGACTGCGGTCGTCACCCGGCTCGTGGCTGGCGGCAGCGCGACGCTCGGGCCCATGGCGGCCAGCGTCAGTCAACCGGACGAGTCGCAGACTACGGCCGTGAAGACCGCTCCGAGGCTGCCCAAGAGCCTGCAGGCGAGTCAGCCTGGCTCTAGCCCCGGGGTCAGCACCCAGACGGGGCGAGGCGGCGTCGAGGTCAACGCCACCGGGGCGATGGCCCAGGGCCTCGCGGTCGAGCAGACCGGGCCCGGCGGCATCACGACCGCCCAGTGCGGCAGCCCTGGCACCAGCTTCTGGTTCGTCGGGCCCGGCCAGTCGTCGGCCGCCGACATCGAGCTGTACCTCATGAACACCGATGGCCAAGCGGCCGACGCGCAGGTCACGGCCGTCACCGACATCTCCAAGGGCGGGCCGGTCCTGGGCAATGCCGATAACGGCATCACTGTCCCACCGCACAGCATGGTGACCCAGTCGCTCGGCGGCCTGCTGCAGTCCTCGAAGATCGTCGCGCTGAACGTCACGACCAGCGTCGGCCGTGTGGTGGCGGCCGTGCGCGTGAGCAAGAGCAAGTCCGAGGGGGGCGGCTGGCTCCCGCAGGCTGCGGCGCCCGCCACGACCCAGGTGATCCCCGGCCTGCCGTCGACCGCTGGCTCGCGCGATCTGTACATTGCCGTGCCCGGCGATGCCGCGGCCGCGGTCAAGATCACAGCAGTAACGGCCAGGGGCTCCTACGAGCCCACCGGCGGGACCGGCATCGAACTACTCGGGGGCACCGCGGACGAGATCTCCCTGCCGTCGGTTGGCGGCGTCGCGGGCGCGATCAAGGTGTCCGCGTCCGTCCCGGTCGTGGCCGCGATGGTCGTGCCTGGCGGCCCAGTCGGTATGCCATGCGCGATGGCCGCCAGTGCCGGTCCGGTCCAGGAGCAGGGCGTGCTCGTGGGCAGCCCGGTCGGTTCGGCCGGATCGACCGAGCTGGTGCTGTCCGCGCCGGCGCAGGCCGCCACGGCCCGCGTCGTGGTATCGGCGGCCGGCGTGCCGATCACCGGCCAGTCAGGGACTCTCGTCCAGGTCAGGGCCGGGAACACGGCCGTCGTGCCGATCAAGGTGCCGCACGGGCGCCGCATCACCCAGGTCATGATCGTGATCAGCCCGCTCGCCGGCTCTGGCCCGCTCTACGCGGCCCGCGTGATCACCTCGGGCGGCGTGATCCAGTCGATCATGCCGGTTCCCAGCTCGCTCACCTGGGTACCTGAGCCCGCCGTGCACAGCTCGCTCGGCGCGCTCGTACCCTGACCTGGCGACGGCGGAAGCCCCGGCCACGCCAACGCAGGCGGGCGGCTACTCGTCGCCTGGGTAGCTAGGATCGACGGTCTGCGGGTCGACGCCCAGCCAGCGCGCGAACTGCTCGACGATCACGTCAAGCACAAGCTCGGCCAGTTCCTCCTGCCCGTCCGCGCGCGCCATCAGCGGCCGCCGGTACAGCACGATCCTGGCCGGGCGACCGGGCTCGCCGAAGACGACCGACCCCGGTTCAAGCCGGGCCAGTGGGACAGGGTCCGTGTCGTCAGGATCTGGCTCGACCGGCGGAATTTCCTCGACTGCGAACTCTACCCCGGAAAGCTCGGTTTCCCAGCGGGGCTCGAGTTGGGCGACGGCGAGCAAAACTAGGTCGTCGAATTTCTCGACTCTCGTTCGGTACAGCGGCACATCCGGCGGGACGAGCGAGCCCCGCATCCCGCGGCCATGCCGGTCGCGACGGTGAACGCGACCGCCGGCTGACCGGCGCTGACCACTGCCCTCATGCACAGTTACCGAGCGTATCCCAGCCGCCTGGCGTCCCTCAGGCCGCTGCGTTCTGGCAGCCGGAGACACGATCGTGCAGTGTGCCCCGGGTGGTGGCGTTACCGGCCGCCGATCGATACGGTCAGCCGTTGTGAGGGTTCATCGACAGCCTGCCCGGGTCGGCGGCCAGAGACTGACCACCGTCGACCGCGGGGGCGGGGCCGAGGTGGCCAGTTGAGTGCACGGCAGTGCTCCCGGCCAGGGTGCCAGCAGGTGGCGGTATACACGCTGACGTACGTGTACCGCGACTCGACCGCGGTGCTCGGGCCGTTGGCCGCCTTCGTCGAGCCGCACTGTTACGACCTGTGCGCCAGGCACGCCGACCGCATGACCGCACCCCGCGGCTGGGACGTGGTCCGCCTGCCCGCGGTCGTGGCCGAGGAGGAGTCAGACGACCTGGAGGCCTTGGCCAACGCCGTACGCGAGGCCACGATCCCGCGGACGCCGGAGGAGCCGACCGGCCAGGGCATCGAGGTAGGCCGGCGCGGGCATCTGCGGGTGCTGCGCTCCGCGCCGTCGGACGGCGGCAACCTCCGTTAGGCTCGCGCGGTCATCGGGCACCCGTGCGCCGCGGCGCCGTGGCGTAAGGTGCAGCGAGAGACATGGAGGCTTTCTGGCGGCTTGCGGGCAGTGCCGGGGCGACAGGAGACGCGATGAAGATCGATGAGTGGCTGCTTGACATCCTTGCCTGCCCAAAGTGCCACGCGCCGCTAAGCGCCGATGATGCCGCCAGCGAGCTGGTGTGTACCAGCGCGGACTGCGGACTTGCGTATCCGGTGCGTGACGACATCCCGGTGCTGCTGATCGACGAGGCCCGCCAGCCGGGGGCCGACCGGCAGGAGTGAAGCGCGATCAGCCCGGAGGGTGACGGCGCCGCTGGCACCGGCGAGCGGGCACGGACGGGGGCGCACGGCCACGGGCGTGCCGTCATTGCTGCCCTCGGCGCGAACCTGGGCATCGCAGTCACGAAGTTCGTGGCGTTCGGGATCACGGGCTCGGCGTCCCTGCTGGCCGAGGCCGTGCACTCGGTGGCCGACTCGGGTAACCAGTTGCTCCTGCTGCTCGGCCGGCACCGGGCCGCGCGCGACGAAACCGAAGAGCATCAGTTCGGCTTCGGGGCCGAGCGCTACTTCTATGCCTTCATCGTGGCCCTGGTGCTGTTCACTATCGGCGCCCTGTTCTCGGGATATGAGGGCATTGACCGGATCGTGCATCCGGGAAAGCTCGACTCTCCGGTGGTCGCCCTCGTGGTGCTCGTCATCGCGATCGGGCTTGAGGGATTCTCGCTGCGGACCGGTGTCATGGAGTCCAACCGCAGCCGGGGCCGCGCGCGGTGGCCCAGCTTCATCCGGCACGCCAAGGCGCCGGAACTGCCTGCCGTGCTCCTCGAAGACGTCGCGGCTCTCACCGGCCTCGGCCTGGCCCTGACCGGCGTCGTCCTGGCCTGGCTCACCGGCGACGACCGGTGGGATGGCGCCGGGTCGCTGGCGATCGGCGTGCTCCTCGCCTGCGTGGCGACGGTGCTTGCCATCGAGATGAAGAGCCTGCTGATCGGCGAGTCGGCCAGCTTCGACGTCGAGGCCGCGATCGTCGCCGCGATCGAGAGCGGGCCGGACGTCGAGCGCGTGATTCACCTGCGCACCCTGCACATCGGGCCGGAGACGCTACTCGTCGCGGCCAAGGTCGGCGTCGGCCAGGGGCAGACCGCTGCGAGCGTCGTGGCCGGCATCGATGCCGCGGAGCGCAGGGTGAGGGCCGCGGTGCCGATCGCCGAACTGATCTACATAGAACCCGACATCTACCAGCCCGGCCGGGCCGACCAAACCGATCCCGCCGTCAAGGCCGCGCGACGACGGACGCGCCACCTGATCAGCCGCCTCGCGGCCCGCGATCCGCGCCGCGGCCGGCCGGCCTGACGTCCAGCTACTCGCCGCGGGGCGGACTGCCGCCAGTTGGATGCGCCTTCGCCTCGATGAGGCGCTCAATGTCAGCCAGGTCGGCCGTGAACTCCTCCTCCCAGTCGGGCGTCTTGCTCAGCCAGCCAACCAGGTGGGCGTGGCCCGGCAGCGGTCCCTCTGGCAGCTGCCAGCGTGTGCCACGCGGGTCGGCGTCTCCGGCCTTGAACCGGCCCCCGGCCATGGACAGGCCGTAGCCAAGGACAAAGGTGCTGAACATCCGTTCCAGCCGCGGAACATCCGGCTCGGGTACGCCCGCCGCGAGCAGCGCCTGGTAGATCGCGTCGGTCACGCGTACCGCATCCGGAGCGACCGACGGGCGCTCGAACGCCAGGGTGGCCCACCATGGGTGCCGCTGCGTCAGCTGAAGGGCAGCGCGCGCGAGCCCGTAAAGCTGTTCGCGCCATGTCTGATCAGTCGCCACGGCCGGGAGCAGTCCGGTTCCCATCCGGCCGACCATGGCGTCGAGCAGGGCGCTCTTGCCGCCGATGTGCGGGTAAAGCGCCATCGGCGTCACGCCGACCCGGTCGGCCACCGAGCGCATCGACACCGCCTCCAGGCCGAGCTCGTCGGCGATCGCCACGGCGGCGTCCAGAATTTCCTGCTTGCGATCCCGCATATATACAGTGTAGATTCTCTACAGTGTAGATCGCTAGAAGGGCGGACTGAGATGTTGATAGCGGAGGGCCTCGCCAAGCGGTACGGCGACTGCCGGGCGCTTGACGGGTTCGATCTAGTGGTGCGGCCGGGCGAGATCGCCGGCCTGGTCGGCCACAACGGAGCGGGGAAGACCACGTTCGTCGAGGTCGTGACCGGGCTGGTCAAGCCGGACGCCGGGCGGGTCAGGATCGCCGGGGTCAACGCGCTGCGCGATCCCCGCGCCGCCCGCAAGCTGCTCGGCGTGGCTCCGCAGGAGCTGGCGCTGTACAACACCGCGACCGTGCGTGACAACCTGCGGCTGTTCGGCTCGCTGGCCGGGCTGCGCGGTGGCGGCCTGCAGGCCGCGATCGGCGCGGTGGCCGAGGAGCTGCGACTGACCGACGTGCTCGGCCAGCGGGTGGGCCTGCTGTCGGGCGGCCAGCGCCGCCGTACGCAGGCGGCGACCGCGATGCTCGCGTGCCCGGCCGTCCTGCTGCTCGACGAGCCGACGGCCGGCGCTGACCCGGAGACGCGCGCCGCGCTGCTGGCGGCGGTCAGGCGCCGGGCGAACGCGGGCGCGGCCGTCGTGTACACGACTCACTACCTGCCGGAACTCGCCGAGCTTGGCGCGACGCTGGCGGTAGCGCGCTGCGGCCAGGTGATAGCCAGGGGCTCCCAGGACAGCCTGATCAGCGGCCTGCCGGGCGAGTTGCGGCTGCGCTTCGACGATGCCGGCGCGAGGGCGCCGATCCCGGCCGGCCTCGCGGACCGGGCCAGGACAGTCGAAGACGAGCTCAGGATTACAACCGCCAACCCGCCGGCCGACCTGGCCGCGGTGCTGGCGGCGGGCTGCACGCCGACATCGGTGGACGTGCGCAAGCCCGACCTTGACGACCTGTACCGAGCACTAGCGACGGAGACCCCTCATGCTGCCTGAGACCCTGCACCGAACCGGCGCCCTGATGCGCCACAACACGCTGCTGATGCTCCGTGAGCCCGGCCCGCTGCTGAGCCGGATGATCCTGCCGTTGGTCTTCCTGATACTGCTGCACCCGCTGTACGAGCGGGCGCAGCCCGGCAGCCGCGGCGTGACCCAGGCCGTCATCGCGGCGCTTGTGACCTTCTCCCTGATGGCGATGAGCATCGCCGGGAGCTCAATCCTGACCGAGCGGATCTGGCACACCTGGGAGCGCATCCGGGTAACGGCCGCGCACCCGGCCGAGCAGCTAGCCGGGAAGGCGGTGCCGGTGATGGTCGCGCTGCTGCTCCAGCAGGCTGTGCTGCTCGGGTTCGGCGTGGTCGCGCTTGGACTCAAGGTCGCGGCCCTGCCGTTGCTGGCTCTGGTCCTGTTCGCCTGGACGCTGACGATAATCGGCATGGGCGCGGCGCTCGGGCTGCTGGTGCGCAGCTTCAGCGCGATGTCCGCTTGCTACGACATCGGAAGCATGATCTTGTCGAGCCTCGGCGGCGCGCTCGTGCCGCTCGCGGCCATGCCGATCTGGATCCGCCACGTCGCGCCCGTGTCGCCGGGTTACTGGGCGGTCTCGGCGCTCGAGGCGGCGTTGCACGGCGATGGCGGCCGTACGTGGGTGGCTTCGGGGGCCTTGGTCGGGTTCGCGGCGGCCGCGTGCATCGTGGCCGCACTCCGGGCCCGCGGCAGCTGGGGCCGCTCGGCCCGGCTCTGAGCGGCCCTGGCTGGGCTCTGAGCCGCCCTGGCTGGCTCAGAGCCCGAGCACTGGCGAGAGGCGCGAGCCACGGTCACGCCTCGTTCCCGCAGGAATCTTCGCCGCTATCCCGTTTCCACGCAGCGAACGTCAGCCCATCATCGACAGTTACAGTGATCTTGCCGAAGCCGACGGCCTGGAGCCATCCGAGCACCCAGGCCGGGTCGACCGGGTTATAGGTGTCGTCGGCGTGGAAGTGGTGCAGGCCGTTGCTGGCCAGGCTGTCCGAGCAGATCAGGACCCCGCCGGGCCGCAACACGCGGAATGCCTCGGAGAGAATCTTGTTCTGCTTGGCCGGCGTCGGGACATGGTGCAGCATCGTGAACGCCCCGACCGAGTCGAAGCTGTCATCCGGGTATTCCAGGTCGGTTCCCGTGCCGACCACGATCTCCACGTTGGTCCCCGCGTAACGCGCAGCGAGCAGCGCGGCCGCTTCCTCGTTGATCTCGACCGCGGTCAGTCGCTTGACCTTGTGCCGCAGCCACTCCGTCGCGGCTCCCGGCCCCGGCCCTATCTCCAGCATCTCCTCGCCGAGGTCGGCATCCCTGGTCAGGGGCGGCAGTACGTCGGTCTGGATGTACTGAGCCCACTCGGGGCTGGTGCACACTCGGGCGTGGTTCTCGTTCATGGTCGCGACGCTACGGGGCTTGCTGGCCCGAGCCAATGGCGTAGCCTGCCAGGTGATGTCGCAGGACGGACATTGTGCCGCAGCCAGGTCGGACGACATCGGGGCCGTCGTCGTGGCCACCTTTCCGATGCCCGCCGGCCTGGTCTTCGACTGGCACACTCACGACGACCATCAGCTTGCGTGGGCCGCGACCGGAGTGCTCGCGGTCCGGACGCAAGCCACCGCCTGGGTCCTGCCGCCGACGCGGGCGCTCTGGATCCCGGCGGGCGTACGGCATGAGACGCTCACCTCCGGTTCCGCAGCCATCATGCGCTCGCTCTACCTACGGCCTGCCCCGTGTCCGATCGACTGGACGGAGCCGACTCCGGTGGCCGCGACTTCGTTCCTCGCCGAACTCATCGGTTACCTGGAGAGCCCCGGCCTTGATGCCGACCAGCGCGCGCACGCCGAGGCCGTGCTCGTCGACCTGCTGAAGCCGGTGGCTATGACCACGATCGACGTGCGGATGCCCAGTGACGAACGGGCCCGCGAGGTGGCCGGCGCGCTCGCGAGCAACCCGGCCGACGGCCGCACGCTCAGCGACTGGGGTCGTCATGTCGGCGCGAGCGAGCGAACGCTGGCCAGAGCCTTCCTGGCCGAGACGGGAATGAGCTTTGGGCGGTGGCGGACCACGTTGCGATTGCAGGCGGCGCTGCCGGCGCTGGCCGCCGGTGACCCGGTTGGCAACGTGGCCCGCAGACTTGGATACGAGTCGGCGAGTTCCTTCGTGGCGGCGTTCCGGCGGGAGACGGGGCGGACGCCGGCGTCATTGTTCGCCCGGCCAGGACCCGGCTGACGGCTGTTAGTACGCGGCCGATGAAGCCGGCTGCGTAGCGGTAGCGCCGGCCGCGCCATCTTGGTGCACGATCAGCACCGGCCGGTCAGTCCTCGTGGCGACGTCGGCGGCGATCTTTCCTGCGACCCGGCCGCCGAGCCCGGCCCGGCGGTGGGAGCCCAGCACGATGAGGCTCGCGTCGTGCTCGTCGGCGGAGTCGACGACGGCCGCAGCGCTCGGCAGTGTCTGTGCGCGTGCCATCCGGGCATGGTTGCCGGCGACCGCTTCGGCCGCGCGGCCGGGGCAGCCGGCCGGGCGGAGTTCGCCGCTTGAGCGGGAATGTCTGCGAGGTCCGGCCTCAGACGGCGAATCCTGACAATTAGGTAATGTCGTCGGCTGTAGGTGGCACCCGCGTCTTCATGAAGACTTTGGGTGCTATACGTACCCAAACGCTACATCAAACTCGAGCGCCCAGGCTGCGGCCCATGAGGAGGCGGGCTAGTCACGGCGCGTGGGCGGCCGGGTCCCGAGGCTGAGCAGGCGCTGGGCGCGCTCCTGCTCGAAGTCGAGTGCGCGGGCGGACGGCGGCTGGATCCGGCCGATGCGACGCCCGAACTCGGTGATCTCCGCTCGCACCCGCGGGTCGGCCAGCACCCGGATCCCGAAGGCGAGCGCGACGGGGCTGATGTCATAGCGCCGCTCGATCGACAGGCCGAGGGCCACGGCCGCCATGTCGGCCTCGGTGAACTGCCGGTGCGTACCGGCGGAGCCGACGCTGGTCAGCGCCGGCGGCCGGGCGCGCGCGGTGCGCCGGCCGCGGTCTCTGTGCCGCAGCACAGGCAGCAGGCCAAGGGACTCGCGATAGCGCAGCATTCGCGGGGTTATGTCCAGGCGTTCGGCCGCCGCTGCGATCCTCATGGGACATAATCTAACATTTTTGTGTTAGAAACGGCGTCCTCGGCGTGCACGCGGGCATGTCGCTGGCATACGGTCGTGCTGCGGCCCGGTGCCTGGCCGCAGTGTGAGGGGCTCGGCTGGAGCCCATACCACCGACGCTGAGGAGCGCGAATGCCCGCTGAGACACATTCGGGGGTTCCGGGGGTCGTCCCCCTGGCCAGCACTGAGTTCAAGGTCGCCGACCTGTCGCTGGCCGACTTCGGCCGCAAGGAGATCCGGCTGGCCGAGCACGAGATGCCGGGCCTGATGGCCGTCCGCGCCGAATACGCCGACTCCAGGCCGCTGGCCGGAGCGCGGATCACCGGCTCGCTGCACATGACGATCCAGACCGCCGTGCTGATCGAGACGCTGGCCACCCTCGGGGCGCAGGTCCGCTGGGCCTCGTGCAACATCTTCTCCACCCAGGACCACGCGGCGGCGGCCGTGGTCGTCGGTCCCGACGGCACGCCGGACGCCCCCAAGGGCATCCCGGTCTTCGCCTGGAAGGGCGAGACCCTCACTGAGTACTGGTGGTGCACCGAGCAGGCACTGACCTGGCCGGGGCAGTCAGGCCCGAACATGCTGCTTGACGACGGGGGGGACGCGACCCTGATTGTGCACAAGGGCGCGGAGTTCGAAGCCGCGGGCCAGGTCCCCGCGGCTCGCGATGACGACCCGGAGGAATGGCAGGTGATCCTCTCGGTCCTGGCTCGTTCCCTCAAAGAGACGCCAGGCAAGTGGACCGCGATGGCAGCCGGCGTCAAGGGCGTCACGGAGGAGACCACTACGGGCGTGCACCGGCTGTATGAGATGGCCGGCGCCGGGACGCTCCGGTTCCCCGCGATTAACGTCAACGACTCGGTAACGAAGTCGAAGTTCGACAACAAGTACGGCTGCAGGCACTCGCTGGTCGACGGCATCAACCGCGCGACCGACGTGCTCATCGGCGGCAAAACGGCTGTGGTCTGCGGCTACGGGGACGTGGGCAAGGGCTGCACGGAGTCGCTGCGGGGACAGGGCGCGCGGGTGATCGTCACCGAAATCGACCCTATCTGCGCGCTGCAGGCGGCTATGGATGGCTTTCAGGTCGCGCGGTTCGAGGACGTCGTCGAGACCGCGGACATCTTCATCAGCGCCACCGGCAACTTTCACATCATCACCGCCGAGCACATGAGCCGGATGAAGCACCAGGCGATCGTCGGCAACATCGGTCACTTCGACAACGAGATCGACATGGCTGGCCTAGCGAGGCTCCCCGGCATCAAGAAGACGAACATCAAGCCGCAGGTCGACGAGTGGACCTTTCCTGACGGTCACGCCGTGATCATCCTGTCTGAGGGCCGGCTGCTGAACCTCGGCAACGCCACCGGGCACCCGAGCTTCGTGATGTCCAACAGCTTCACCAACCAGGTCATCGCCCAGATCGAACTGTTCACCAAGACCGGCGAGTACGCGCTCGGCGTGCACGTGCTGCCCAAGCACCTGGACGAGAAGGTGGCCAGGCTGCATCTGGACGCGCTCGGCGTGCGCCTGACCGAGCTGACCAAGGAGCAGGCCGCCTACATCGGCGTTCCCGTCAATGGCCCGTACAAGCCCGACCACTACCGGTACTGACGGGGGGACGGCCGGGCCGAGCGGCTCGCGCGAGCGGCCGCCCGGCCCGTCATCCGACGTCGCCGACCCTGGGCTGGCCCTGGCCGGGCAGCCTAGGATCGCCTGGGCCGAGCGGTCGATGCCGGTGCTCGGCATGCTGCGGGCGTCGTTCGCCGAGCAGCTGCCGTTCTCCGGGCTGCGGATGGCGGCCTGCCTGCACGTGACCGCGGAGACCGCCGCGCTCGTGCGGGTGCTGACCGCCGGCGGTGCGCGAGTCTTCCTGGCCGCCTCGAACCCGCTGTCCACGCAGGACGACATCGCCGCGGCCCTCGCCGCCGAACCGGGCGTGACGGTCCAGGCCAGGTCGGGTGTGGACCGTAGCACGTACTACCAGCACATTCACCGGGTCTTGGACTGCGGCCCTGACCTCGTCATCGACGACGGCGGCGACCTGGTCAACACGCTGCACGACGCGCGGCCAGAACTGGCCGAGGCGGTGCTCGGTGGCTGCGAGGCGACGTCGACCGGGGCGGCACGGCTTCGGCGAATGGCGGCGGCTGGTTCGCTGCGATTCGCGATGACTGCGGCCGACGTCTCCGCGATCCGGCGCATGATCGACCACAAGTACGGCACCAGCCAGTCGGTGCTTGATGGCATCCTGCGCGCTACCAACACGCTGGTCGCGGGCAAGACCGTGGTGGTGGCCGGATTCGGCCCGTGCGGCTCGGGCATCGCCGAGCGCGCGCGCGGCCTTGGCGCGCAGGTCATCGTCACCGAGGTGGATCCGGTCAGGGCCCTGGCCGCGATCATGCAGGGCTTCCGGGTGCTGCCCATAGCCGAGGCCGCCGCCGTCGGCGAGCTGTTCATCACCGCCACCGGCTCACGGGACGTCATCGCCGCCGAGCACCTGAGGGTGATGCGCGACGGAACGCTCCTGGCCAACGCTGGCCACTTCGACATCGAGATCGATGTGCGGGGCCTGGCCGACATGGCGGTCGAGGTGAACCCCTCGGTCCGGCCGCACGCGGACGAGTACGTGCTCGACAGCGGGCGCCGGCTGATCCTGCTGGCCGAGGGGCGCGTGGTGAACCTGGTCGCGGGTGAGGGAAACCCGGCCGCGGTCATGGACCTGTCGTTCGCCGCCCAGGCGCTCGCGCTGGCCAGGATCGCGGCCGAGCCGAGGCTGGCGCCCGGCGTCCACGACATGCCGGCCGCGATCGACACCGAGATCGCCAGGCTTACGCTCGCCTCGCTGGGAGCCAGGATCGACGAGGTCACACCCGCCCAGCAGGCCTATCTCGAGTCATGGCGCCAGGGCTCCTGAAGACGCCCGCTGCGCGGCATGTCCGGGTGCTACCGGAAATGTCGGCTGCGGTCTAGTATCCCTGATACGTGCTTACGGGTGTTCGCTGGACCACGCGCGGGGAGTCGCGATGAAACTCACCAGACGACTTCTGGCTCTCGGGACGTGCCTCGGTGTCGCGCTCGCGGTTGCAATGGCCGGACCGGCCATGGCCAGCAGCACGCCGCGCTGGCAGGTCGTGTACACGACCCGCGCATCGCTGATCGCGGTCACGGCGAACGGGCCGCGGGTGGCATGGGCGGTCGGCAGCTCGAGCATCGGGCTGTACACCTTGCGCTGGAACGGGTCGCGATGGCGGGGGGTGACGGTGCCAGGCGGCCGCGGCTTCGTGCCCAACCAGGTAACCGCGATCGGCGCCGCCGACGTCTGGATACTCGGGGCCACGGCGGCCAACCAGCCGGAGGCGCTGATCTCCGGGCCCGCCGGCTGGCACACACTGCGGCTCCCCGTGGGCACGGTGTACGGCGGCGTCGCGGTGCTCAGCAGCACCGACGCGTGGGGGCTCAACGGCGCGGACACCTGCACGGGCCAGCCTGTGGTCTGTTATCAGACGGTGTGGCACTGGAACGGCAGCGCGTTTGTCTCCTACCCGGCCCCCGGTGGCGTCGACGGCATCGCCGGGGCCGGCAAGCACGTGTACGTGCTGAGCGGTACCGACGTGTACTACGGCACCTCGACCGGACTGCACAAGATGGCCTCGCCGCCCGGCGGTACCGGCGACTTCCCTGAGCTCGCGGCCTCGCCGTCCGGGCAGTTGTGGCTCGTCGCGATCTGGGGCGCGCAGGCGCACCGGCCAGATGTCCTGTATTACTGGAACGGGCGCCGCTGGAGCAAACAGGACGTGCCGGCAGCGAAGCTGAAGCTCACCTACGGCTCAGGTGAAGGCTTCTGCTTCGACGGACACGACGGCATATGGCTTGGCGCGTACGTGCACTGGACCGGCAAGCGCTGGATCCGCACCAGCCCGTCTTGGCCTACCATCACGTTCGCGCTGACCGACGTCACCGCGGTTCCTGGCTCGGCCAGCGCGTGGGCCGTCGGCACTAACGAAGCGCAGAAAGTGCGGGACCTCCGGGGCCTTCTCGCCCTGTACGGCAGCCGCCCGTAGCGCGGCCCCGGCGCGACCTCAGGCCGGTGGTGCGAAACCACCAGGTCGCTGATCGCCTGGCTGGCTGGCCGGCCCGGCGCCACCTTCGGCGGGCTGCTGGTTACCCGGCGCGAATACGCCAGGCTGGCTGGCCAGCCGCGCGTATTCGCGGTACCGGCGGACGGCGAGGACGGTGGCCAGGAACGCGGTCGGCGGGGTGCCGGGTGGCGGGGGCGGGCTTACGTGGGCGGCGACGTTCGCGGCAATCTGCAGGCCGAGCGCGTTCCTCGCACCCGGCTGCAGGTCGTAGAACCGGCGCAGGTAGCTCCCGGCCGCCTCCGCATCGCGGTCGGACATCCCCGACAGCTCGAGCTGCGTCGCCCACCCGGCCAGCGGCGGCGGTACGACCGCGAATTCCGGGGGCAGGTTCCGCCGCTGCGGCACACGTTCCTGGATGACGTAGGTGCCAGCGAACATGTCGCCGAGTCGCTTGCCCTTCTCCGAGATCATCGATGTGATGAGGGCGACCGGCGCCAGCACCACGCTCCAGATCTCGAAGATCCCGGCCAGCGCCCGGATCAGGGCCTGCCGGAATCGCACGGCACTTCCGTCGTCCGAGACGACGCGCAGGCCCAGCGCCATCTTGCCGAGGGTCTTGCCGCGGCTGAGCGTCTCGAAGATTGTCGGGTAACCGACAATCACCAGGACCAGGGCCACGGTCAGGATCGCCAGGGTCGCGTCAACGCTCACGATGCCGTTCGCCTTGAACGTCACCCACAAGCCGACGGCAAGCACGATGAGCTGGACGACCATGTCGATCAGCCGAGCCGCCATCCGGCTCGGGAAGGCGGCGGCCGAGACGTCGAGGACCACGGCGTCGCCGGTGACGACATCGGTCACGATTAGCCCTCCGCCCGGCCTGGCCGCTCGGAATCATTCAGGGGCAAGAGTATCGACCTCGGGGCCAGTAGTCTCCTGCCGTGGACGTCGATGCTTTCGTTGCCGCGCACCGGGCTCAGTGGGACCGGCTCGACGCGCTGGTCCGGCGCCGCCGGGTGCTTTCCGGCGCCGAGGTCGATGAGCTGGTTGCCCTGTATCAGCGGACGGCCACCCACCTGTCGCAGCTGCGGTCGGCCGGGCATGACCCGGCGCTGATCGCGCGGCTGTCGGCCACCGTGGCCAGGGCCCGAGCGGCCGCCGTCGGAGGTGCACACGCCTCGACCTGGCGGTCGGCGGCCCGGTTCTTCGCCGTCTCGTTCCCGCTCGCGGCATACCGCATTCGCTGGTGGTGGCTGGCAACCGCGGGCGGGTCGCTAGCGCTGGCAGTACTGATCGGGTGGTGGCTGGCCAGGTCACCGGCGGCGATGACCAGCCTGGCCGGGTCGTCCAAGCAGCAGGCCGCTTACGTCAACCACGAGTTCCGCCAGTATTACTCGCAGTACAGCGGGCAGTCCTTCGGCTCCGAGGTATGGACGCACAACTCGCTCCTGGCGGCCGAGATGCTGATCTCCGGTATTTTCCTCGGCCTCCCGACGCTTGCCTTGCTGCTGGCCAACGCGCTGGACGTCGGCTCGGCCGGAGCCGTGATGATCACTCACGGGAAGACGACGGAGTTCTTCGTCCTGATCCTGCCGCACGGGATGCTCGAGCTGTCGTCGGTGTTCCTGGCCGCCGCGGCCGGACTACGGCTGGGCTGGTGCATCGTCGATCCCGGTCCCCGGTCTCGGAGCCGGGCGATGGCCGAAGAGGGCCGGGCCGCGATCACGATTGCGCTCGGGCTGATTGTCACGCTGCTGGTGTCGGGGTCAATCGAGGCCTTCGTTACGCCGTCCTCGCTGCCGCCGTGGGCCAGGATCCTGATCGGCGGAGTAGTGGCGGCGGCGTTCATCGGCTACGTGACCGGCGTGGGCGGTCGCGCGGCCAGGGCTGGATTGTCGGCCGACATTGCCGAGGCGCCCGACGTGGTGGCGGTTACCGCGTGATGCCGGCGTCCGGCTAGAGTCGGCCCGCCGCCTTCAGCCCGAGGTAGGCGTCGGCGAGTGCCGGCGGCAGGCTCTCCGGCACTGCGTCGACAACCTGTACGCCATGCCGGCGCAGCAGGGCCGACGCCCATCTCCGCTCCGCGCTGGCTCGCTCCGACGCCGCCGCGGCATAAACCGCTGGCGGGTCGCCGCGGCCGGCGCTCATCTCGACCAAGCGCGGGTCGGAGACCGCCGCCACCAGGATGCGGTGCCGCGAGGCCAGCGCGGGCAGCCGCGGCACGAGGCCCTCTTCGATGGCGGCCCGATTCAGATCGGTGAACAGCACGACCAGGCAGCGCTGCCTGGCGATATCAAGCACCGAGCTGGCCAGCACCCCAGCGTCGGACTCGACCAGCTCGGCGTCAAGTGGAGCCATCGCGTCGCTCAGGGCCGCGAGCGTCCCAGACCGGCTCGCGCCGACCACCCTGGCCCTTACCCGGCGGTCGACGGCGAGCAGGTCGACGCGGTCGCCCGCCTTCGTTGCGACGGCCGCGAGCAGGAGCGATGCGTCCATGGAGGCGTCGAGACGGGGGACGCCCGCCACCCGGCCGGCCGCGGTGCGACTGGTGTCGAGTACGAGCACGATGCGCCGGTCCCGCTCTGGGCGCCAGGTCCTGACCATCACCTCCGAGCGCCGGGCCGTCGACCTCCAGTCGATGGAGCGGACGTCATCCCCGAGTACGTATTCGCGCAGCGAGTCGAACTCGCTGCCCTCACCCCGGACGAGAGCCCGGTGCTGGCCGTCGAGCTGGCGCAGCATGCTCAGCTTCTCCGGCAGGTGCCGGCGGCTCAGGAATGGCGGCAGCACGCGAACCGACCAGGCCACCTCGTGGTGCCCCTGGCGCCCGGCCAGCCCGAGCGGACCGAGGGACCTGACTGTGACCCGGTCGGGCGAGGTATCCCCGCGGCGCCGCGGGGTGAGCGTGGTGGTCAGCGTGATCCGGCCCCCAGCCGGGACGGTGACCCGCGACCGGCCCGGCGCGGCGCCCGCGCTCGGCCGCCAGGCATCCCTGACGACCCCGTGCAGTGGCCGGCGACCCGGGTTCGCCATCGTGAGCATGACGGTGCCGCTGCTGCCGAGCAGGAGCCTGGTGTCACCCTCCCGGCTGAGCCGCAGCTGCGCGACCCTGGCCGCGAGCATGAGGTCGGCCCCGATGGCAGCCAGGATCAGCACGTTCACCGCGACGAGGGCGGCGACGTCGCGGACCGCGAGCACCACAAGCGCGCCAACCAGGGCAGCAATCGCGGCCCGGCCGGTCAGCGCCATCGCGGCGGTCCAGCGGTGCTGGCCTGGGCGGGCGACCCCCCGAAGCCCTCCGCAGCCTGGCGAGTGAGCGCGGTCACCGCGGGACCTGGACGGAGGCGAGCACTCCGTCGAGCACGCCTTCGGGAGTCGCGCCGTCTAGTTCCGCTTCTGGCCGCAGCTGGATCCGGTGCCGCAGTGACGGAGCAGACAGCGCCTTGACGTCGTCCGGGGTCACGTAGTCCCGCCCGGACAGCCAGGCCCACGCGCGGCTGCTCGACAGCAGGGCAGTAGCGGCGCGGGGCGAGGCGCCGAGCCGTAGCGATGGAGACATCCTGGTCGCGCGGCAGATGTCGACGACGTAGCCGGTGATCTCTGGCGTTACCCGCACGCGCCTGACCGCCTGCCGGCCTGCGGCGAGGTCGGATGCGCTTGCCACCTGGCCGATGCCCGCCGCCGCCAGGTCCCGCGGGTTGAAGCCGGCCGCGTGCCGCTCGAGGATGCCGATCTCCTCGTGCCGTTCCGGCAGCGCCACCGTGAGCTTGAGCAGGAACCGGTCGAGCTGGGCTTCTGGCAACGGATAGGTGCCCTCGTACTCAACCGGGTTCTGGGTAGCCGCGACCAGGAAGGGAACGGGGAGTGGCCGTGGATCGCCTTCGACCGAGACTTGCCGTTCTTCCATCGCTTCCAAAAGCGCGGCCTGCGTCTTGGGCGGGGTCCGGTTGATTTCGTCGGCCAGCAGCAGGTTGGTGAAGACCGGGCCCGGCCTGAACTCGAACTTGGAGGTCCTGGCGTCATATATCAGCGAGCCGGTGACGTCACCGGGCATCAGGTCGGGCGTGAACTGGACGCGCTTGCTCTCGAGCGACAGTGACGCGGCCAGCGACCTGACCAGCAGTGTCTTGGCGACTCCCGGCACGCCTTCCAGAAGGACGTGACCCTCGCAGAGCAGTGCGATCAGCAGGCCCGTGATGACCCCGTCCTGGCCGACCACGGCCTTGCCGACCTCGGCCCGCACGGCCGCGAACGCAAGGCGCTGATCCACCTGGTCGGCCGGGCGGACCGCATCGGCTGTCGTAGTGGGGTAATCGGCGGTCATCGGCTGCGTACCTCTCTCTCCACGGCATCCAGGTCACTGGCGAGCCTGACCAGCGCGCCGTCGCTGTCCGGCGGTGGCCCGAACAGCAGCGAGTGGAGCTGTGCCGGAGCCAGCGCCGACCGCCCGGCCAGTGCCGACGTAATCGCCTCGGGCGTCGCCGCGACCGGCAGGCCGAGCGCGGGCTTGAGGCGATCGAGGGCGGCGGTCCTGAGCACCATCGCCGCCTGGTCACGCGCGCGCCTGGCCTGATACAGCCGGGCATGGCCTTCAGCTGTCTCCGCCGCCCTGACCACCACCGGCAGCCGCTCGGCGACCAGCGGACCCAGCCTGCGGCCCCGCCAGAGCGCGGTGAGCAGGACGGCAACGGCCAGCTCAGCCGCGACTAGGTACGTGGCGTGCGGGATGAGCTGCCAGAGCGACTTGGTGCCGCCCGCAGGCGCGCTCAACACCAGCTGGGGCACCAGCCAGGCCAGCCGAGGAAACGCGCCGAGCAGGTTGAGCGCCAGGGCGGCGTTCCCGAGATGGGCCAGGTTCTGGTTATCCAGCGGCGCGCCGGTGCCCAGCACCGTTACCAACCGGGAGCCCGAGGTGTATTGCACCAGCGACGGCCGCCCGCCCGACGGGTAGCAGGTGACGCCGGGCTGTCCGGCCGCCAGATGCAGGCCGGTGCCGCCCATGTCGGCGTTGCCTGCCAGCCGGGCCGCGGGCAGCGGGCAGCCCGGCTGGGTCGGCCCGACCGCCGTAGAGGCAACCACGCTGAGGGCGGGGGCGAGAACGGCCAGGCTGACCTGGTCCGGCTCGACGATGACGATGTCCGCGTTCGCGCTGGCCAGCTCGTCGAGCTCGGCCGTGGTCAGCATCTCGGGGTTGGTTACCACGATCGCGGTGGCCCCGCCGCGGGCCACCTGCACCGCTGCCGCCGTGGTCGTGACCCGCTCTACCAGCGTCCCGCGGGCGGCCAGGATGTCGGCCAGCGCGTGCGTGCCAGTCGCCTGGGTGCTGTCCGGATCGAGAAAACCCTCAGCGGGCGTGACCGGAGTCAGGAACGCAATGAGGACCGCCCCGAGCAGGATCACGCCGATGATTGCCAGCGGTGCCACCCATGCACGGCCAGGCGCGGCGGGGCCCCGGTGACCGCGAGTGCGCAGCGGGCCAGGGGGGGCCGCCGTGGTCATCACAGGCCCGCCGGCCCGGCCGGCGCCGCGGCCTCGGCTAGCTTGGAGCTGGCCACCCTGGCCGCCTGTACGTCTACGTCGAGGTCGCATAGCCGCCGATAGCCGCCCGCCGTTCCGTCGCGGCCGCCGTACCTGACGTCGTCAAAGAGCAGCGCGGCCACGGCCAGCTCGGAGGCCAGGTCAGGCAGGGCCCGGCCCGCCTGCGCCGCGAGCTCGGCGGCCGTCCGGCCTGGCTCGGCCGGGAGAATCCCTCGTTCCTCGATGCCGACCGCGATCGCTCGCATTCGCTCGATGATCGCCGCGGTGTAGTCACCTGAGGCCGCGCTGCGCTCGGCCGCCTCGCGGTGCTGACGCGCGCTGAATCCCGTGCCTGCGAGGACGGCCCGGTGGCCCTGGGCGCCCGGTCCGGCCGGCCGGATCCAGTAGGTCACGACCACGACTACTAGGACGACGGCCACGAGCAAGGCCACGATTGTCCAGAACCCGCCGGGAAACTGGCCGGCAGCGCTGAAGAGACTGCCAAGCAGGCGCTCCAGCCAGAGTTCTACCCTTGTCGGGATCGACTCGCGGTAGATGGACCTGGCCAGTTCACGGCGCGCGAGTTGCTGGGCCGCCCGCCGGCCTATGGCAGGCCGCGCGCTCGCCATCGCGGAGAGAGCCGACAGCCAACGGGCGGTACCCGAGTTCACGTGGTAGCCGGGGGATCCTGCGCTGGCCACTGGCCCGGCCACTGCGGCGGCTGGTCCTGCTGAGGCTGCTGCGGCCATTGCGGCGACTGGGGCGGCTGCTGCGGCCACTGCGGCGGCTGCGGCGGCTGCGGCGGCTGGTGCTGCTCAGGCTGCTGCGGCCATTGCGACCACTGTCCGGGCTCGGGCGGCTGCGGCGGCTGGGGCCACTGTCCCTGCTGCGGCCACTGTCCCTGCTGAGATCCCTGTCCGGGCTGGCCTTGCCCCGGCCACTGTCCCTGCTGCGGCCACTGTCCCAGCTGAGATCCCTGTCCGGGCTGGTCTCGCCCCGGCCACTGGCCTGCCCCTGGCGGGCGCCAGATCGTCGCGAACTCCTCGCCGGTGAGCTGATGACCGTGGGCGGCATTCTGCAACGCCAGATCCAGGCCCTCACGGCGCATCCGCAGGTCCACGTACAGCAGGACCGTCACGCCGCATTTCATCGGATCCATGATCGACGACGCCACGATCCCGCCAAGCGCGCTGAGGATGATGGCTGCGGTGCTCACCGCGGCGACCTTTTCCGTGGTGATCCCGCCGTAGATGGCCAGGCCGCCGCCAGCCAGGTCGAACGGCAGTTCGATAACGATGATGGCGACGAAAATGATGAGGTACGTCAGCAGCTTGATGCCGAACAGGCGCCAGAAGCTGTCCCTGGTCAGCATCCACGATCGCCCGAGCGCTCCGCCGGGGCCGAGTCGCTCGAGCACGACCGACGGCATCGTGAGGCATAGCCGCACCCCGATAAATATGTAGGCGACGATCGTGCCGAGGCCGCCGAGGATTCCGATCGCCACGGCCAGCGCGCCGGCATGCGCGACTGCCAGCGCGATGACCAGGATGAAGACGGGGACGAAGATGCCGATGCCTATGAGCAGGAGCAGCAGCGCGGCGCCGATGACGGAGCCGATCCTGGCCGTGGACCAGGCCTCGCCTATCCCGATCTTGCGACCCAGGACCCCGTGCCCGATGACCGTGGTCAGCATCCCGGTCAGGGTGAACTGGGCTAGGAGGGTGATCAGGAATACCAGTAGGTCGAGTAGGCCGGTGGCGCCGTTACTACTCCGCTCGCCAGCGATCCTGAGCAATACGCCAAGCACTCCGGAGATCGTCACGATGATCGCGGCCAAGCCGAACGTCGCGACCGGGTTCCTCCTGGCCGAGGTCATCGCTCCGCTGTAGATGTCGCCCAGGCCCAGCGGCCGCAGCGGGATGCCGCCGGGGGCGGGGTAGCCCTGGCTGTAGCCGGGCGGCCCGTAAGGCTGGCCGTAGCCGGGTTGCGCGTATGGCTGGCCGTAGCCGGGTTGCGCGTAAGGCTGGCCGTAACCAGGCGGGGGCGGGTAACCCGACTGCCCGTAGGCAGGGTGATAACCGCCCTGGCCGGAGCCAGCCGCGCCAGACCCTGGCGGCGGCGGGGGTCCCGGCTGGCTCCAGGGGCCAGGCTGGCCTGGTACTTCACTGTTGGTCATGTCCCCGCTCCTCATCGGCCGCGTCGGCGGCCGGTCGGGCTGCTCGCATGCAGTGGCGTGGGCCCCGCGCCAATACTTGCACGCCCCTGCCCGAGATGTTCGGCCAAGCATGTTACGAAATCACATAATCCCGCCGAAGCGGAATGGCAATTGTCGTTCACCCCGCTTGCTAGTGCGTGCTACCGGCCGTGATGAGTGACACTCGGGACATGACAACTGTGCGTGCGCTGCGCTGGCTTGACAGCCAGGACTCGCCGGCCATCGAGGTGCTCGATCAGACCAGGCTGCCCGCCGTCGAGACGGTCCTGACCTGCACTGACGTGCCGCAGCTAGTGGACGCGATCAAACGCCTGGCCGTTCGCGGGGCGCCGCTGCTCGGGGTCGCCGGGGCCTACGGAGTCGCGCTGGCCGCCGCCCGCGGCGACGACGTACCGGCCGCAGCGGCCGCGCTCTCCGGAGCCCGGCCGACCGCCGTCAACCTGGCCTGGGGAGTAGGCCGGGCGCTCGCGGCCTGGCGGACGACAGTCGAGCGGACCGGGCCCGTTCCCGGAATTAACACAGCTGCCCAGGCCGCCCTGGCAGAGGCGAAGGCGATCGCCGAGGCAGACGCGGCCGCGAGTGCGGCGATGGCCGAGCACGGGATGGAACTGGTCGGTCCGGGGGCGCGGATCTTGACGCATTGCAACACCGGCAGCCTGGTCTCGGCTGGCGAAGGTACCGCGTTTGCCGTCATCCTGGCGGCTCAGCGGGCCGGCCGGCTGGCGAAGCTCTGGATCGATGAGACCAGGCCGCTGCTGCAGGGCGCGCGGCTGACGGCGTGGGAGGCCCGCCGGGCCGGGATTGATCACGCCATACTGGCCGACAGCGCGGCTGCGTCGCTGCTTGCGAGCGGTCAGGTGGACCTCGTGCTCACCGGGGCCGACCGGATCGCCGCCGACGGCAGTGTGGCCAACAAGGTGGGGACCTATGGCCTTGCGGTGCTGGCCAGGCGGCATGACGTGCCGTTCGTCGTGGTCGCGCCGGTGTCGACGGTCGACCTGAGCACCCAGGACGGAGCCGGCATCGAGGTCGAGTTCCGGGCCGGCGAGGAGGTGGCCAGCCTGGCGGGCCACCCGGTCGCCCCGGCCGGGACCCAGGCCTGGAATCCGGCCTTCGACGTGACGCCACCGTCGCTGATCACGGCCATCGTGACTGAACGCGGGCTGATAAAGCCCGTCACTGCAGGTAATCTCCAAAGACTAAGAGCCGGTGCTGAGGATTCGACGGGTCCCCAACCGGCGCGCTACGTGGAACGATGAGGTACATGAAGGGTCGCGTACTGGTCGTCGATGACGACGCCGCCCTCGCCGAAATGCTCGGCATCGTGCTCAGGGGCGAGGGTTTCGAGCCAACATTCGTGGCCGATGGGGACCGAGCACTGGATGTCTTCAGGGACTCCAGGCCCGACTTGGTCCTGCTGGACCTGATGCTGCCCGGCATGGACGGCATCGACGTCTGCCGGCAGATCCGGGCCGAGTCCGGGGTGCCGATCGTGATGCTGACGGCCAAGAGCGACACGGTGGACGTGGTGCTTGGCCTTGAGTCGGGCGCCGATGACTACATCGTGAAGCCCTTCCAGTCCAAGGTCCTGATCGCCCGGGTCCGGGCCAGGCTGCGGCGGACGGACGAGCCTGCTCCCGAGACGCTGACGATCGGCGACGTGACGATCGACGTGGCCGGGCACTCGGTGCATCGGGCGGGCGAGACGCTCAATCTCACTCCGCTGGAGTTCGACCTGCTCGTCGCGCTCGCCCGTAAGCCGCGCCAGGTGTTCACCAGGGAAGTCCTGCTCGAGCAGGTATGGGGATACCGCCATGCCGCCGATACCCGTCTGGTCAACGTGCACGTGCAGCGGCTGCGGGCGAAGATCGAGAAGGATCCGGAGCGACCCGAGATCGTCGTGACCGTGCGCGGCGTCGGCTACAAGGCGGGCCCGGGCTGATCGGGCGCGGAGATGGCCGAGCGCCCTGGCTGTGGCTGAAGGGCAGCCTGCCGGGCAAGGACGTGATGCCGCCTGAAGCGGCATTGCCGCGGCCGGTCGCCACCGCCTGGGGCTGGGCGCAGGGGTGGATACGCAGGCTGGGCCGGGTCCTGCACACCAGCCCGCGGCGCTGGCTGTCACCCCGCATCCGCCCGCGGCGCTTGCTGGCCCTGCTGACCGACCGGTGGCGCAGGTCCCTGCAACTGCGCGTGGTTACCGCGACGCTGGTGCTGAGCGCCGTCGCGGTCAGCCTGCTCGGCTACTTCCTGCTGCAGCGGTTCGTGGCTGACCTGTACACCAACAAGGAGAGGTCAGCGGCGAACGTCGTACAGACCGGGCTTCAGGTAGCCAACCAGCAGGCGGCCTTCGCGGTCCAGCCGGGTACCAATACCGGGCAGGCGATGTACCTGCTCGCGTGTCGCCTGTATCCAGCGGGCTCGGGTAGCGAGGCCGACTGCGCGAACGCGGCGTCTCCCTTCGACGAGGGCGGCGGGGATCCCTACGCCCTGGTCGTCACCCTGCCCGCCGGCGAGCAGGGACCCTCAAGTTCGGGCAACCAGAATGACGGCGTCTTCAGCGGCGGGGCGGCGGTCGGCTTCGACGGACAGCCTAACCTCCCGAATAACCTCGTTCACGAGGTCATAACCGAGAAGCGCCAGCTCTACGTCTGGGCCAGCATGGCCGTTGACCCGGTCAGCACGCCCGTGCCGGGGCTGCTGATCGGCGCTCCGTTTGGCCTCAACGACGACTACCAGCTTTACTACTTCTTCCCGGTGACGGCGGAGCAAGCGAGCATCGCCGCCATGCAGCGGGCGATGATCGGTGTCGGCATCGCGGCCGTCTTCCTGCTGGTGGCGGTCGTGTGGCTGGTGACCAGATGGGTGGTCAGTCCGGTTCGCCTCGCGGCGCGCGGGGCGCGGCGGCTATCGGCGGGCCACCTCGACGAGCGGCTCGAGGTACGCGGCAGCGACGAGATCGCCGCGCTGGCAACCTCCTTCAACGAGATGGCCGTCGGCCTGCAGGAGAAGCTGCAGGAGCTCCAGGAGCTGTCTCAGGTGCAGCGACAGTTCGTCTCGGACGTTTCGCATGAGCTGCGGACGCCGCTGACCACGATCAGGATCGCAGCCGACGTGCTCTTCGCCGCGAAGGACGAGATGGGCCAGTCGGCCAGCCGCTCGGCGGAGCTGTTGCAGAGCCAGCTCGAGCGGTTCGAGACGCTGCTGACCGACCTGCTGGAGATCAGCAGATACGACGCCAACGCGGCGACGCTCGACGCCGAGCCGGCCGACGTCTGCACCCTGGTCCGTCAGTCGGCCGACGTGGCCCAGCAGCTGGCCGAGCGGCGCGGCGTGCGGATCGACTTCCGGCTGCCGGCGGAGGCATGCATAGCCGAGGTGGACCGGCGGCGGGTCGAGCGGATACTGCGCAACCTGCTGCAGAACGCCGTCGAGCACGGCGAGAACAAGGACATCGTGGTCACGGTCGGCGCCGACTCTGCCGCCGTTGCCGTATCCGTGCGCGACCACGGCGTCGGCCTGGCGCCCGGCGAGGAGCATCTGGTCTTTGACCGATTCTGGC
>JASHOL010000396.1 GCA_030041135.1 Streptosporangiaceae bacterium
CGCCGAGTGGTTCGCGCAGGTCAGCCCGCTGGCCGAGATCAGCGGCATGCGGCTCGGGTCCCGCCCGGCGCGGCGGGGCCTGGCCGCACCGGCCGACCTCGCCGACCTTCGGGCGATCCCTTGGGTCTTCGCCTGGGCGCAGACGAGAGTGAACCTGCCCGGCTGGTACGGCCTGGGCAGCGGACTGCGCGCTGCCATCGACGGCCCGGCCGGCCTGGCCGGCGTGCAGGCGGCCTACCGGGAGTGGCCGCTGCTGGCCGTGTTGCTCGATAACGCGGAGATGAGCCTGGCCAAGACCAACCGGAGGATCGCGTCCCGGTACCTCGCGCTCGGGGACAACGCGGAGCTGACGAGGCAGGTCCTGCGGGAATACGACTTGACCAGGGACCTGGTGCTGCTCGTCACCGGGCATGACCGCCTGCTCGCGGACCGGCTGGTGCTGGCCAGGGCCGTGGCGCTGCGGGATCCGTATGTGGACGCCCTGTGTCACCTGCAGCTTCGAGCCCTGGCGGCGGTCCGGGCCAGCGATGACCAGGACGAGCGCGCAAGCCTGGAGCGGTTCCTCCTGCTGACCGTGAACGGCGTGGCCGCCGGCCTGCAGAACACCGGATGACGGCGGCCAGCCTGGTCGCGCGGGAAGGCTGGAGCAAGGCCGCTTGTTAGCCATCGGCATGCAAGTAGAAATCTGGTCCGACGTCGTGTGCCCGTGGTGCTACCTCGGCAAAAGGCGGTTTGAGCAGGCACTGGCCGGGTTCAGCCACCGCGACGACGTCGACGTCACATATCGCTCATTCGAGCTCGATCCGGCGTCGCCGGTCGGCGCGACCGTCCCAACCGTCCAGTTGCTGGCGGGCAAGTACGGGATGACCGCGGAGCAGGCGGAGACCGCCCAGCGGCAGATGGAGCAGCGCGCGGCGGCGGACGGGCTGACGTTCCGCATGGAGAACCTGCGCAGCGGCAACACCAGGGACGCCCACCGGCTTGTGCACCTGGCCAAGGTCAATGGCCGGCAGGCCGAGCTCGTCGAGGCGTTGCACCGCGCCTACTTCACCGAGCAAGAGTCGATCTTCGATCACGCATCGCTGGCCCGCATAGCCGTCGGTGCCGGGCTGGACCCGGCCGACGTGGACAAGGTCCTGACAACCGACCAGTTCAGCGACGAAGTGACCGCGGACGAGACGACGGCGAATTCGCTCGGCGCTACCGGCGTGCCGTTCTTCGTGATCGACCGCCGGTATGGCATCTCGGGCGCTCAGCCAGCCGACACCATAGCCCGCGCGCTCGAGCACGCCTGGGACGACGAAGACGACTGACTCAGCGCGGTCGGTCGGGCGCGCCGCTCTGGGGGCTGTACTCGGCCCCTGAGCGCAGCGCTGGCGCCGCCTCCGGTGATGGCCAGCCGACGGTTCGGGCGGCGGCAGCCGCCCGCCGCGGTCCGATCGCACGGCGCCACACCAGCGCCACCACGAACGGCCAGGCAGACTGTGTCGACGCCGTCAGCCGCTCGGCCAGGCCGAGTGAGTGACCGAACCAGATCTCGAACATGACCCAGCCGGCCATCGCCGCGAACAAGGCAGTGACGACTACCGCGTTGCGGCCGCTCACGGCCGCCAGATTGGGAGGTGCCCGCAGGGCCACGACGGCAGGCCAGACGGCGATCGTCGCGCAGCCCAGCGTCGTCCAGGCCATGTGCACCGGTGTCGGGCCGGTCACCGGCTCGGGCGACAGGGCGATGCCGATGCTGCATAGGCCGGCGACGACCAGCAGGATGCGCGCGGGAAGCCACAGCGTGGTCATGCCCGACGCCGTCACGAAGTAGCAGACACCGGTCAGCATCATGGCCCACGTCATGATCCACCGGTCGGTCCCCGTGTACCCGGCCATTACGCTCACGGTTTGCCGGATCGGGCTGTAGGAGCGCGCCTGGAACGCGTCGGCGACCAGCCACCCGACGGTCAGCAGCAGCGGCGATAGCGCGGCGCTGATGACTGTCCACGAGCGGACATCCTCAGGCGAGCGAGCGAGCCCCTGGGAAGGCCGTGGCCAGCTGCTCGGGTCAACCAGGGGCAGGGCGCCGGTCAGCATTCTCCGAATGCGGGCCATGGCGCGTCAGGACGCCGAGAAAGCGGGCCTCGTTCGGTCTATCGACCATTTCCGGACATGTGAGCAATACATCATCCGACCGGCGGCGGCTCGGAGGGCATCGTGCGAGCTGCGAAGCGCCCCGATCCATGGGGCCCGGCTGGTCTGCATGCTGCTCCCCCATTCGGCCTAGCTGGCAGCTAGCTGGCACTGGCCGCCGGAAACGGGCTATGTGGAGGCTCCCCTCCGGAAACAACCCTAACAGCTTCCGGAGGCGACCTCCACATAATAACCCGACCTGGGCCGTTGGCTCTATCAGCCCGGCCACGGCCGCCTGTTCCCAAGCAGGCACGAGTCGCCGGGGCACCCCTCGTTCCCCGCGGTGAGAGGGTTCGGCCTGCCAGTTGAGCGCTCAGGCGCCCGGCCTGGCCTCGCCACAGGGCTCGGGCATGGCCGGCAGCCGGCGGTCACCGCGGCCCGGGTCGGCCAGGGTCAGCATCGCCTCGCGCACCTGCTGCGGCGCGAGCGGTGGCTCCGGCAGGCGGTGCGCGTTCTCCGCGCGGAAGGCGTCGAGCATCAGGCCGAGGTGACGGCGCCATGCTCCCGGTGCGACCGCGTACGTGGCCTCGGTAATTCTGGTGCTCCCCCACAGCAGGAACGCGATGTCCTCCGCGGTGACGTCGGCCCGGACTGAGCCGGCTCGCTGGGCCCGGCGGACGATGCGGCGGCCGAGCAGGTAGGCCCGGTCCTTCATTTCCTCCAGGCAATAGGCCGATGCCATGCGCATGCACGCGACGTCGTTGAATCCGCGATCATCGGACTGCAATTCGCACAGCCGCTCCAGGTAGTAGGCGAAACCGTCCCAGGCATCGGGGCACGACAGGGCTTGCTCGGCGGCGTCCACCCAGGCTTGTGCCTTGCCGATGAACACCGCTTCCACCAGGCACAACCGGGACGGGAAGTGCCGGTAGAGCGTCCCGATGGCCACGCCCGCGTGCCGCGCGACGGTTTCAAGTGGTGCATTCACGCCGTGGGCCGCGAACGCCGCGCGCGCCGACGACAGGATCGCCTCGCGGTTGCGCTGCGCGTCCTTGCGCAGCGGCCGGCCGCCGCCCGCCGCGGAAACGTCTTGCCGATCGGCGCGACGTCCGCCCGGAATGCTGCGGCTGGCGCTCATGGCTGCGGATTGTAGCAAGTGGAGGTAGTGGGGATATGGCCATGACGTGCGGATATTCCGCTAAGTAACAACCACGGATACGCAGCGCGCGGACCCGTCAGCCCGGCGGCCAGATAGCGGCGAACGGCTGCCGCGATGATGTCGAGGGTAACCTCCGGAATATCTAGGCACCTCGGTTAAGGTCGGATTACTGTCCTCTTGGCGGCGTTCTCGGCCGCCGCGATACTCGTAACGCCTGGAGGCCGACATGAGCAACTGGCAGCTCGACCCGTACCACACGCAGGTCGAGTTCTCGGCAAGACACCTGGGGATGATGACGGTACGTGGTCACTTCGCCGACGTCAGCGCCACCGCTGACATCGACCCTGATCACCCGGAGGCGGCCTCGGTCGAGATCACCATTCAGACCAACAGCATCAAGACCAACCACGAGGTCAGGGACAACGACCTCCGCTCATCCAACTTCCTCGAGGCAGACAAGTACCCGACGATCACCTTCAAGAGCACGGGCGTCCAGCCGGCCGGCCAGGACGAGTGGAAGCTCAAGGGTGACCTGACGATCAAAGGCAACACCAGGCCGGTCGAGCTTGACGTGCACCGGTACGGCGAATTCAACGACCCCGGCATGATGGGGCACCGGATCGCCTACCGGGCCGAGACCAAGATCAACAGGCGGGACTACGGCCTGAGCTTCAACATGCTGCTTGACGGCCGGATGGTAGTCAGCGAGGAGATCCACATCAACATCGAGGGCGAGCTGGTCGAGCAGAAGGAAACCGCGGGGGCAGAGAGCTGACGCCCGGCGCGCGAATCGCGCCCTGACTATGATCCCGTACGCACGCGTCGGCGGGTGGCGATACGGCGCTGCACAGTACGGCAGCGCACAGTACGGCAGCGCACAGTGCGGCAGCGCACAGTGCGGCAGCGCGCCGTGCGGCAGCGCGCCGTGCCGTGCGGCGGCGCGCTGCGCCGTG
>JASHOL010000397.1 GCA_030041135.1 Streptosporangiaceae bacterium
ACACCCGCCGCTTCCGCCCGCGCCGGCGGACGCCGGGCCAGCCCAGGCGAATACCCAGGCGCCGGTCGTCAGGGCGAGCGATCGCGACCGGGACGCGGTCGCGCACCGACTGCAGGAGGCGTTCGCCGAGGGCAGGCTCGACGATGAGGAGTTCGACCGGCGCATGCGCGCGGCGCTGACGGCCAAGCTGAATACCGAACTGGAGCCGCTCACGGCGGATCTGCCGGCTGGGGCGGAGCGGCCCGCCGCGGTGGCGCCCGCCGTCGTGGCCGGCCGGACGCCAGGAAAGTTCGCGATCGCGTACAAGAGCGGGATCCGGCGCGGCGGCCGCTGGCGGGTGCCCGAGCGCTTCTCGACCGTCGTGTACAAGGGTAACGGTCGGCTTGACCTGCGCGCGGCCGAGCTCAGCGCGCCAGTCACGACGCTGCTCACCATCGCCTACAAGTCCCACGTAGACGTCCTCGTGCCGCCTGGGGTGCGGGTCGAGCTGGACGGCTTCGGCGTCAGCAAGGCCTGGTCCCCCGAGGAGGAACTGGAGCGCCTGCTGCCGGCCGACGCGCCGGTCGTTCGGGTCCGCGGAATCGGCTACAAGGGCACCATCGAGGTCAGCACGAAGCCGGGAGACTCCGCGGGGCCAGGCCAGCCTGCGCTCCCCCGCTAGCGCGGCTGATGGCGGCGTCAGGTCACCGAGCCGACCGCCGCTCAGCTCTTCGGGCTACCCGCGCGCCGGTCAGGTCACCTGGGCCACCCGCGCCGCTCAGGTGACAGAGCCGGCCGCGGCTCCGGTCAACCGCTCTCCCCAGCGCGCGATCTCGCCCTCCAGGTCGAGCGGCGCGATCATCGCGCCGGACTGCATCTCGTGCTCCCAGTCCTCGGCGGGCACGCGCCACATCACCTCGAACTCGATACCGTTCGGGTCCTTGGCATACAGGGACTTGGACACCCGGTGGTCGCTCGCGCCCACCAGCGCTCCCCTGGCGGCCAGCCGCTCGCGAGCCTCGGCCAGTTCTCCCAGCGTGCCGACTTCCCAGGCCAGGTGATACAGCCCGATGTAGGGGCCGACGGGGAGCTGCCCTTCTGGCACCCAGAACAGGCCGAGGTCGTGGTCATTGGCTGTGCCCTGGGCCCGCAAGAAGGCAGCGCGGCCCGGAATCTCCGTCCGCACCTCGAACCCGAGAGCGTAGGTGTAGAAGTCGACGCTGGCGGCCAGGTCCTTGACATACAAGACGGCGTGGTTCAGGCGGCGCACGGGCATGACTGCTCTCCCAGATGGGTGGGTCTCGCTTAGTTAACTGAACGTGTGCCGGGTCTGATTCCCTGACGCCTGCCAGGGACAAGGCTTGCGCCCTGGACCGCACCACTGGTGCACCGGCCCGGGACCGACCGGCGACGCCATTGACTGGCAGAGATGGCAAGCGTGCCGGCGGGCCCGCCCCGGACACTGGCTCGGCCGTCAGACGCCAACCGCGCTGAACTGGTCGTCGACCGACACGACCCGCCGGCCGCGGGCGGCCAGCATGGACGCCGCGATCGCGGCCCGGTAGCCGCTCTGGCAGTGCACCCACACCTCGCCTTCACCGATCTCGCCCATCCGGCCCTCGAGCTCGTGCAGCGGAATGTGCAGTGCGCCCTCGATGTGGCCGCTGTGCCACTCCGCGTCGCGGCGGACATCGAGCACGAGGAGCGCCTCGTTCCCCGCCTGAAGGGTAAGCGCGGCGAAGTCGGCGGTCGGAAAGGAGCCGAGCCGCTCCCCGGCCGCCCATGCCGTGACTGGACCGGATGCGGCCGCCTCGATCTTCTCGATGCCGATGCGGCACAGCTCGCGCTGCGCTTCCGCTACTGCCTGAGCGGAGTCCGCGGCCAGGGTGAGCGGTGCTCCCCAGGGAATGAGCCAGCCCAGGTAGGTGGCCATGCTCGCGCCGCCTTCGAAGTTCAGCGACCCGGTCAGGTGCCCGGCCGCGAAAGCGGCGCGTGCGCGCAGGTCCACTACCCACTCGCCGGCGTCGATCCGGCGGCGCAGCTCACCGGGACCGGCTGGCCGCGGCGGCGACAAGTCGGGCGCGACCGGGCCGGCCAGGTTGGCGGGCGCCATGTGCGCGTAGTAGGCCGGATAGGCGTCCAGGCCGTCGAGAAGCTGCCGCACGTAGTCCGCCTCGGCCATCGTCAGCGCCGGGTTCCCGAGTCGCTCCTGCGCAATGGTGGATCGCCCGCCAGCGGCCTGCCCGGCTGAGCCGGCCGAACTGGCAGAGCAGAAGCTCCCGAATCCGTGGGTCGGGCAGACTTGGGCGCTGCCCGGCAGTTCGCCGGCCAGCCTGCGCGCCGAGCCGTACTGGGCGCGGCTGAGCGCCTCGGCGTGCTCGGGCCCGAGCAGGTCGGTGCGCCCGGTTGACCCCTGGAGCAGCGAGCCGCCGGTGAACGCGGCGACCACCTCGCCAGTACCCATGTCCGCCAGCGCATAGGCCAGGTGCGTGAACGTGTGGCCCGGCGTGCCGATCGCCTGCATGCGCATGCCGCCCACGCCGACGACGTCGCCGTCACCGACCGGCGTGCGCCGGAAACGGACGGGGTCCGCTCCGTTCACGAGGTACTCGGCGCCGACCTCGCGCGCCAGCGCCAGCCCGCCGGTCACGTAGTCGTTGTGCACGTGCGTCTCGAACACATGCGTGATCACCACGCCGCGGTCTTCCGCCAGGTCCACTACCCGGTCGAAGTCCCGCTGCGCGTCGACCACGAGCGCGACTGCGCCGTCGGTGGCGAGATACCCGCGGTCGCCCAGTGACGGCGTGTCGATAGCGACTATCTCAATCATTTGCGAATAGATGTGCCCGCCGCGCCTGCCGCGCACACGGAGTTAGGCGCACACGGAGTTGCGCGCACACGGTCAGCGGCTGGCCGGGGGCCCGACATAAACGCCCCGCGGACGGATCGGAATGTTCCGCTCATACTCCTCCAATGCATGGGCCAGCCAGCCCGCCGTCCGAGCCGTGGCGAAAATGGCCTCGCCGGCTCCGCGGACCATCCCGGCCACGTCGGCGAGGACCGCCAGCGCGAACTCGATGTTTGGCTCGGGCAGCGCGCGCCGCCGGACCTGGGCGATCACGGCCTCGGCGACCTCAAGCCGCGGCGACCCGGCCGCGAACTCGGCCGTCACCTTGAGCAGGAGGTTGGCCCGGGGGTCGCCGTCTTTATAGACAAAGTGCCCGAAGCCCGGCAGCCGCTCGCCGCGGCGGAGCCGGTCGCCGACGACCCTGGGAACGTCGGCCGGTGAGTTCGCGGAACTCAGCATCAGCTCGGCGCCCAGCGCCGCGCCGCCGTGCAGGGCACCGCCCATGGCGCCCAGCGCGGTCGCGACGACCGCGTAGGGGTCGGCCCGCATCGAGGCTGCAACCCTGGCCGTGAGCGTCGAGGCGGCCAGCTCGTGGTCGGCTGCCAGCACCATCGCCACGCCGATCACGCCGGTCAGCCCGTCGGGCACCGGCCCTGTGCACAGCCGCCCGGCCAGGCGCTCGGCGATCGGGCCCCGGCTCGGGGCCCCGCCCTCTGGGTGCTGAGCCGGCAGCGCCCCGGCCATCCCCGCGATCAGGGCCCTGCCAGCCGCCATCACCGCAGGCGGGTCGAGGTGCAGCCGGAACTGGTCGGTCGCGGCCAGCGCGGGCACGATGACCTGCAGCCGCTCCAGCGGCAGCGTTCCCGGCGGCAGGGCGGCCTGAGCGGCGGACCCGGCCGCGAGCGCTTCCGGCGTTGCTACCCAGTCATGGGGGGAACGAGGGGTGTCCGGCCCACTGCCGCCCGGCAGCGATCCGGTCCAGAGCAGCAGCGCGACGTCCTCGAAACTGCAGCGCAACGCGAGGTCGGTGGCATCCAGGCCGCGGAAACGCAGTGTGGCATCGGTGATCTCGGTCACCGAGGACTCGATGATCAACTCGTACCCGGCCGGCTGTCGACGCGGCCTGCCCTTCCGGGCGAGCTCGGCTATCTCGTCCGCGTCGAACATGCTCGCCCGGCCGTCGGCTTCACGCCTCCGGGTAAGTACTCCCCGGCTGACGTAGGCATAGAGGCTGGCGGGCTTGATGCCCAGGCGGTCTGCCGCCTCCGCCGCGCCGATCCACTCCGTCACCCGAGTTCCTCCCTGCCGCCGACCAGGGACTGATCGGGGCTGCCGCCGACCAGGGACTGATCAGGGCTGCCGCCGAGCGAGAACTGATCGAGACGATCCGCCGGGCTACATGCCTAGGTCGATCATGATAGTTGATTTTGATCAATATTGACAAGTCCGTGCTGTATCTAGCAATAATAGGTCAACCCACCTCTGGACTCGGACCGGATCGCGGACCCGAAGGAGACCCATGAGCTCGCCAGTGAATGCCGCTGCCGGTACGCCGGCCGCGGCCGGAACCACCGGGCCTTACCAGGCCGCAGCCGGCCTCGCCGACGTCTCGGTATCAAGCACGAAGGTCTCCGACGTGCTCGGGCGGCTGGGCTTCTACCACTACCGCGGTTACAACGCGGTAGACATCGCTCGGCGCGGCAACTTCGAAGATGCCTGGTACCTCATGCTGCACGGGAACCTGCCCACTCCGCAGCAGCGGGCCGCCTTTGCCGCCGAGGTGGCCGGGCTGCGCGAAGTGCCCGGCGGCGTGGCCGACCTGCTGCCGGCGATCGCACGGCTCAGCGGGCCCGGCTCGCTGGAGTCGCTGCGCACGGCGCTGTCCCTGACCGCGCAGGCGATCGGCTGCCGACCGTGGGGTGACCAGACGCCCGAGCAGACCTTGGGCCAGGCCATCCGGCTGAGCGCGGTGATGCCCACGCTCGCCGCCGGGTTGTACCGGCTGGCCAGCGGCCAGGAGGTCGTCCCGCCCAGGACCGACCTTGGCTACGCCGCCAGCTACCTGTACATGATCACCGGAGCGGAGCCGGACGAGCGCGCCACGTACGCGGTGGAACGCTACCTGATGCTGACGATCGATCACGGCTTCAACAACTCGACCTTCGCCGCCCGGGTCATCGCCTCAAGCGGCGCGGACCTCGGCGCGGTGCTCACGGGCGCGCTCGGGGCGCTGTCGGGGCCGCTGCACGGCGGCGCGCCCGCCCGCGTCTTCGACATGCTCGACGCGATCGGCACGCTGGACAACGCCGAGCCGTGGCTGCGGCACGCGATCGAGCATGGCGACAAGCTGATGGGCTTCGGTCACCGGATTTACAAGACCCTCGATCCCAGGTCGGAGCTGCTGCACGAGGTCGCACAGGAACTTCACAGCGACCGGGTCGCATTCTCCGAGCACGTGGAGAAGACTGCCGTGGCGCTGCTGGCCGAGCTCAAGCCGGGACGGGACCTGTACGCGAACGTCGAGTTCTATGCCGGCGTCGTACTGGAGGCGGCCGACTTGCCCAGGGAAATGTTCACGCCGACGTTTGCCTGCAGCCGGATCGTCGGCTGGGTGGCTAACGTCCTAGAGCAGATCCAGGACAACCGCATCTTCCGCCCGCTCGCCAAGTACGTCGGGCCGGATGCGCCGCGGGAATTGCCAGCCTTCTGGCAGCCCGCTGAGCACTAGGCGGGCGGCCGCCACCATAGCGAGGGAGCTACCTGGCGGGCGGTACTGGCGTCGTCGCCAGACTGGGCGAAGGCGCCAGGACCGCTGGTCGGCAGTGCGCAGATCACGAGATCCGCGAACTGTGGTCAGATCAAGACTTCAACCGGTCCAGGCCGCTAAAGGCGCCAAATACGGCTATTTGACGCTGTCTACACCGTCCGTCGTCAGCCGCCGATTTGCTTGCGGCGCTGCTGGCGGAGCCTGCGGCGCTGCTCCGGGCTCAGCATCCGGTACAGAGTCACCGGAACCGCGATCGCCAAGGCGATCACGATGACGGCCGCGATGGGGTTCCAAATGAAGAGGATCAGCCCGACGATCAACGCGGCGATCCCCCACTTCATGTGCGGCGTCATACCGCGCCTCCCTTCGGGGAACCCCGTCCCCTGATCTATCCCTGATGTATATCAACAATCAAGCCGGGCCCGTAGTTCCCGCCCTGTCTGGGGCTATCTGTCCCCTGAGTATGCCCTGTGTAGCAGCCGATGGTAGATGATGGGCTGCGTTGACTACCGGAGGCTCCCCCATGTCCTTGAACCTGCCCGTCGCGGACGAGGCCAACGAACTGCTGTCCCGCAGCCCGTTCGCGCTCATGCTGGCCATGATGCTGGACCAGCAGGTGCCGCTGGAGAAGGCGTTCAGCTCCCCCTATGAGCTCGCGCGGCGGCTCGGCCACGAGCCCACGGCGGTCGAGCTGGCCGGGTTCGACCCAGACGCGCTCGCCGCTATCTTCGCTGAGCGCCCGGCCCTGCACCGCTTCCCCAAGGCGATGGCCGGGCGGGCCCAGGAACTGGCCAGGCAGCTAGTCGAGCACTACGACGGCGACGCGGAGAAGGTGTGGGCCGATGCAACGACAGGGAAAGAGCTAGTCGCCCGGCTGTCCAGGCTGCCCGGCTTCGGCGGCTACAAGGCCCAGATCACCACGGCCCTGCTCGGCAAGCAGCTAGGCGTCCGGCCGCAGGGCTGGCGCGAGGCGGCTGGCCACTTCGGCGAGGAGGGCTCGCATTACTCGGTCGCCGACATCGTCGACGACGCATCGCTGGCCGCCGTTCGGTCCTACAAGAAAGACGTGAAGGCCGCCGCGAAGGCCGCGGGCTGAGCCATGGCGGCAACCGGGATACCGCTCACGGGTACCGCCAGCGTGCACGTCCTGGCC
>JASHOL010000398.1 GCA_030041135.1 Streptosporangiaceae bacterium
GGGGAGGTAGCAGGCAGGGGCGGCGGCGTGGCCTGGCACGGGGTCCAGGCCGGCGGCTCGGCCACGTGGCGCGGGCTGCGGACGGGCGGCCAGTGGCTCGCCGCTCAGGCCGTAGAGATGGCGCCGAAGGTCCCGATACGAGGCATCAACACGCTGCGAGGTCAGTACCCGGGGCTGAGTACCGAGGAGCTTGCCGACCAGCTCATCAGGGGCGCGGCCAGGGCATCGGCCGGCGTTGGCGCCGCAGTCGGAATGACCGCCGCGACGCCGTTCGTGCCCACGCTGCCGGTAGAGCTGGCGGTCGAGACCCTGGCCCTGGTCGGAATCGAGCTGAAGCTCGTCGCCGAGCTGCACGAGGTCTACGGGATGCCGGCGCCGGGATCGAGGACCGACCGCATGCTGGCCTACCTCGGTGCCTGGGCGAACCGGCGGGGCATCCGCATCACCGGCGAAGGCGTCGCGCTGGCCGTAGGCTCACCGCTGCGGCGCAAGCTGGAACGCCGGCTGGTCGCCAAGGCCGGCCAGACCACGCTGTCGCTGGCCCCGTTGCTGGCGGGAGCAGCGGCCGGCTCGATGGTGGACCACCACGAGACGCGCAAGCTCGGGCTCCAGGTGCGCGACGACCTGCGCAAGCGGGCAGCCGGCGGGCAGTAACGGGCTCGCCGGGCAGCCGGCGGGCAGTAACGGGCTCGCCGGTGCGCGGTCGGCCGCTGGCGCGGCCGGCCGCGGTCACCTCACAGTGCGGCGAGTTCGTCGGCCAGGTCATCCAGGCCGAGCGCGCCAAGCGACAGTGACGCCATGTGCCAGGACTTCAGGTCAAATTCGTCACCGCGCGCGGCTCGGGCCGCCTCCCGGCCGGCCAGCCAGGCTCGCTCGCCGAGCTTGTAACTGATCGCCTGGCCGGGCATGCCCAGGTACCTGACGACCTCGCTGGCCATGAACTCACGGCCCCGGCCGCTGTACGTGGCACAGAAATCCAGCGCCCGCTCGGGCGTCCACGTCTCGCCCGCGAACATGGGTGAGTCGGAGGCCACCGGCAGTTGCAGGTGCATGCCGATGTCGACGATCACGCGGATCGCCCGCATCAGCTGCGCGTCGAGATAGCCCATCCGCGCGCCGGGCGGCTCCAGGTAGCCGAGCTCGTCCATCAGCCGCTCGGCGTACAGTGCCCACCCTTCCGAGCATGCGGACACCCCTCCGACCGAGGTCTGGTATACCGACAGCTGGTCAGCCAGATAGCGCCACTGCGCCAGCTGCAGGTGGTGACCGGGAACGCCCTCGTGATACCAGGTGCTGTACAGGCCCCACAACGGGAAACTGGTGCGCCCGAGCGTCGGCAGCCAGGTCCGGCCGGGCCTGGAGAAGTCCTTGGACGGGCCGGTGTAGTACGGCGCCGCCGCGCTGCCAGGCGGCGCGATCCTGGCCTCGACCACCTTGACCGGATCGGCCAGGTCGAAGTGAGTCCCGTCGAGGTTGGCCATCGCCTCGTCCATCAGCCCCTGGAGGCGGAGCCGGATCTCGTCGACGCCCTCGACGATCTCGCTGTGCTCATCCAGGTACCGCATCGCCTCCACGGCATCCGCACCTGGCAGGATCTTCGCTGCCTCCGCGTTCATCTGCGCGAGGATGTCCCTGTACTGGGCCCAGCCCCACTCGTAGGCCTCGGCCAGGTCGAGGTCCGCGCCGTTCGCCCGGCGCACGCCCAGGCGATACCGCTCTTCGCCGACGGCGTCCGGCGTCCCGGCGGCGCCGGGCAGGTAGTCGGAAAGCAGCCACTCCCGGAACTCGGCCACCGAGGCGTCGGCGGCCGTGCAGGCCCGGTCGAGATCAGCGCGCAGGGCGGGCGAGCCGTCGGCCGCGGCGGCGAACCCCGTGAACCAGCCCTTCCCGTTCCCGCTCGCACCCCAGTCGGCCAGCTGCCCGGCCACGTTCTCGGCCTGGCGCGGGGCCGCGTACAGGCCGCGCCTGGCCCCTTCGGCCAGGGACGCCCGGTGGCCCACGAAAGCCGCCGGCACCGCGCCGATCCGGCGGGCGATCACGGTCCAGTCGTCGGTAGTGGCCGTGGGCATCTGCAGGAAGGTGCTACGGACCCGCTGCGGGGGCCCGAAGATGATCGACATGGCCCGCAGCGGCTCGCCGCTCTGGCTGTAGGCCTGCTGGGTCTCGAGCCGCTCGCGCAGGAGGCGGGCGCAGCGCCGCTCGTCGCCGTCGGCGAAGCCGCCGGCCGCGCCGGCTTGCTGCTCCCCGTCGGCCAGCTTGGCCAAGGTGGCGTCCCTGAGGTCGTAATCGGCCTGCAGGCCTGCCGGGGACAGGTCGGGCATGCGGTCCTGGCCGAAGGGCAGGCCAAGGTTGGTGGCGAGGATCGGATCCTGCATGGCAAGATCGTTTACGTAGGCGTCGGCCAGATCCCGGATGGGCCTGGCGGAAGCCGTCGGCTGGGAGGTTTGCGTTATGTCGGCCATACAGAGCATTCTGCCCTGTTTGCCGCAGCGAGCCGAGCCCGCACCCCGCCTTTGGCCGGTCAGGTTGACCGGCCCGACCCTTCGCCAACAGCCGCTGTCGAGTGGCTGTGCGGAGTTACTGCCGGCACAACGACAGTAACTCCCCACAGCCGCCTTGGCGTCCATAGATTTACCCCGTTTTGTCTGGCGTGACTGGCCGGGTGGGCCGGGACCGGGCAGCGGGCCGGGGCCGAGCTCGGCCGGGCGGGTGGGCCGGGACGCGGACCGCGCCCTGACAAGCGGCTACAGACGCGCGAGCTCGTCGGCCAGGTCGTCCAGGCCAAGCGAGCCGAGCGATAGCGCCGCCATGTGCCAGGACTTCAGGTCGAAGTCGTCACCGCGCGCGGCTCGGGCCGCCTCCCGGCCGGCCAGCCACGCTCGCTCGCCGAGCTTGTAGCTGATGGCCTGGGCCGGCAGCCCGAGATAGCGCATGACCTCGCTCTGGCTGTACCCCCGGTCGCGGCCGAGCTGGGCCACGAAGAACTCCAGCGCGAGCTCAGGCGTCCAGACCTGGCCTGCGAACATCGGCGAGCCGGCAGGCACCGCCAGCCGCAGGTGCATGCCGATATCGACGATGACCCGGATCGCCCGCATCAGCTGCGCCTCCAGGTAACCGAGCCGGGCGCCCGGCGCCTCGAGGTAGCCAAGCTCGTCCATCAGCCGCTCGGCGTACAGCGCCCAGCCCTCGGTGGAGGCGCTGACGTCGCCGACGCTGGTCTGGTAGGTCGACAGCCGTTTCGCCAGGTAGCACCACTGGGCCAGCTGCAGGTGATGGCCGGGCACGCCCTCGTGATACCACGTGCTGTACAGGTGCCACATCGGGAACCTCGTCTTGCCGAGCGTCGGCAGCCAGGTCCGGCCGGGCCGGGAGAAGTCCTCGGACGGGCCGGTGTAATACGGTGCCGCCGCGCTGCCAGGCGGCGCGATCCTGGCCTCGACCACCTTGACCGGATCGGCGAGGTCGAAGTGCGTCCCGTCGAGATCCCCCACTACCTCGTCCATCAGCCCCTGCAGCCTGAGCCGGACCTCGTCGACCCCCTCGATCACCTCGCCGTGGGCCTCTACATGCGCGATCGCCTCAAGCACCGTCGAGCCGGGGAGTATCCGGTCGGCCTCCGCGGCCATCTGCGCGCGGATCTCGTGGAACTGCGCCCAGCCCCACTCGTAGGTGTCCGTCAGGTCGATCCTGGCCCCGTTCCAGCGACGGACCGCAAGGTGGTAGCGCTCCGCCCCGACGCCATCCGCCGTTCCCGCCGCGCCTGCCAGGTAGTCGGACCGCAGCCAGTCGCGCAGGCTCGCGATCGCGGCATCGGCCGCGGGGCACACCCGGTCAAGCTCGGCTCGCAGCGCTGGCGGTCCGTCGGCTCCGGCCGCGAAGCCCGCGAACCACCCGGTCCCGTTCGCCTGCCAGCTCGCGAGCTGATCGGCCAGCGCGTTGATCAGAGTCGGCGACTCATACATACCGCGGTCGGCGCTCACGTTAAGCGAGGCACGGTAACCGTCCACGGCCTCCGGGACGCGTCCGATGCGGGCCGTGATCATCGCCCAGTCGTCGGCCGTGACGGCCGGCATGAGCATCAGCGCCTCGCGAATCTGGTGCGGTGGCGCGACGAGGTTGGAGACCGTCCGCAAGCGCTCCCCGGCCTCGCTGACGGCCAGCTCGGTCTCCAGCCGCTCCCGCAGCAGCCGGCCGCACCGGCGCTCGTCGGAGTTGGCCAGGCCAGCCGCGGCGCCGGCCTTCTGCTCAGCTGCCGCCAGCGAGGCCAGGGTCGAGCGCCGGAGGTCATCGAGCGCATCCTCGCCGGCGGGCGAGAAGTCAGGCAGCCGGTCCTGCCCGACGGGCAGCCCTAGATATGTGGCTACGAGCGGGTCAAGCTCGGCGAGCGCACGCACGAACGCGTCGGCCGAGTCGCGGATGTGCCGTTCGGGATTCTCGGTTACGTCTGCCATATCGAGAATTCTGCCCGACCCGTAATCCGAGGAGACGCAGGCCCGACGTTAAGGTCATCCGGTGACTAATCGCAGCGTTCTGGTAACTGGGTCGTCGCGCGGCATAGGCCGAGCCGTCGCGGAAGCGTTCGCCTCGGCCGGCGACAGGGTCGCGATCCACCATCGGGCCTCCCCAAAGCTCGCCGCCGACCTGCTGGCCAGCCTGCCAGGGACGGGGCACACCGTAGTCCAGGCGGACCTGGCCGATCCGGGCGCGGTCAGGTCGATGGTGGACACGGCGGCCGAGCGGCTCGGCGGTCTCGATGTCCTCGTCAACAACGCGGCCAACTACTCCGCCCACCCGATCACCGAGGTGTCCTACGAGCAGTGGCAGGCGGCCTGGCAGTCGACGGTCGGCGTCAACCTGATCGGCTCGGCCAACGTCACGTGGTGCGCCGTCCGGCACATGATCGCGGGCGGCGGGGGCCGGATCGTCAACGTGTCCTCCCGCGGCGCGTTCCGCGGCGAGCCGAATCAGCCCGCCTACGGCGCCAGCAAGGCCGGCCTTAACGCCTTCGGCCAGTCGCTGGCCAAGGCGCTGGCGCCGCACAACATCTCGGTCGCGGCCGTCGCGCCCGGATTCGTCGAGACCGACATGGCCGCCGGCCATCTCCAGGGCGCCGGCGGCGAGGCGATCAGGGCGCAGAGCCCGTTCGGGCGGGTCGCCAGGCCCGATGAGATCGCCAGCGCCGTGCTGTTCCTCGCCTCGCCGCAGGCGGAGTGGGCGAGCGGCGCGATCCTCGACCTGAACGGCGCCTCGTACCTGCGCACCTGAGCCCGGGCGGCGGTCTTACAGTCTGTAGCCATGAAGACCACGACCATCGCCGTCCGGACCGGCAGCCAGGAGACCGTCCACGACATCACCCGCGCGTGCGAGCAGTTCGCCAGAGAGGCAGCGGCGGGCGGTGACGGGCTGCTGCATGTGTTCGTCCCGCACGCGACCGCCGGGCTGGCCGTGATGGAACTCGGCGCCGACAGCGATCACGACCTGCTGTCGGTGCTGGCCGAACTGCTGCCGGCCACGGATGCGTGGCGGCACGCGCACGGCTCGCGCGGCCACGGCCGATCCCACGTGTTGCCGGCCTTCGTCCCGCCGTACGCGACGCTGCCCGTCGTCAACGGCCGGCTCGCGCTGGGCACCTGGCAGTCTGTTGCCGTGGTCGACCTGAACGTCGACAACCCGGACCGGCAGGTGCGGCTGTCGTTCGTTGGTTAGGCACGATCGCGGACGGCACTGGTGCCGCCAGCCTCGACTGTTTACCCATAGATCGTGATTCGGTAATTTTGCGGCTGTAGTCTCCATTTCCTTATCGGCTTCACTGAGGAGGCAATGGCCGTGCAAGACGATCGTGATAATGGCGCGGATCCCAAGTCAGGGCTTAGCCGGCGGGGAATGCTGCAGGCCGGCCTTATCGCGGCGGCGGGCGTCGGCGTCGGCGGCTGGGCCTCGGCCGCGAGTGCCTCGACCAGCGTCGGCAGGCACGGGCCCGACTGGTGGCGTCATCGGCACTTCCGCAAGCCATTGTCGCTGCCCTACCCCCACCTGCCTAAGGGCACCGACACGATCCCGCAGATCAAGCACATCGTCATCCTGATGATGGAGAACCACTCCTACGACAACCGGTTCGGCATGCTCAAGCGGCGCGACGCCGACGGGTTCCGGCTCGGCTTCGACGGGCTGCCGCTGAATACCAACCCCTACGCCAACGGCGACCTCCAGCACGCGTTCCACATGCCAACGACCTGCCAGAACCACAATCCGACCCAGGAGTGGACGCAGAGCCACATCCAGTTCGACAACGGCCGCAACGACGGGTTCGTGATCTCGGGCAGCGGCCCGGTCGCCATGGGCTACTGGGACCGCGCTGACCAGCCGTTCTACTACTCCATGGCCGACACTTTCCCGATCGGCGACCGGTATTTCTGCTGCGTGCTCGGCCAGACCTACCCGAACCGCCGGTACCTGATCTCGGCCACGTCGCTCGGCATGATCGATGACACCGAGCCGGCGCTCACGGACTACCCGCCGAACGGCACGATCTTCGACGTGGTCCAGGACGCCGGGCTCACCTGGAAGGACTACTACACGGCGACGGCGGACACGCCGTATCCGACTATCGCGCTGTATCCGAAGCTGTACCTGGAGAACGCCGGCACCAGGGCCGTACCGATCGCCGATTTCTTCACCGACGCGGCGGCCGGGACGCTGCCGGACGTCAGCCTCGTCGAGCCCAACTATGACACGCAGTCCGAGGAGGACCCGCAGAACATCGTCGTCGGCGAGCAGTTCGCGGCGAAGGTGATGAACGCGGTGATGTCAGGGCCGGGGTGGCCGGGCACGGTGCTGATCTGGAACTACGACGAGCACGGCGGCTACTACGACCACGTGCCGCCGCCGCCCGCGCTCGCGCCGGACGACATTCCGCCGGACGTGAGCGCGATCAGCAGCACGACGCTGCCGTATAACGGATTCCACCAGTACGGCTTCCGGGTGCCGATGGCGGTCATCTCGCCGTTCGCCCGCCCCCGGTATGTCTCCCACCGCGTCATGGACCACACGAGCATCAGCGCGCTGATCGAGGCGAAGTGGAACCTGCCCGCGATGACCTACAGGGACGCGAACGCCTGGCCGATGCTGGACATGCTGGACTTCCGCAGGCCGCACTTCCTGACCCCGCCGCAGCTCGCCCAGCCACTGCTCGACACCGACCCGAGCTCGCTGGCGTGCAGCACGACTGGGCCGGGCGTCATACCGCCGCCGGGATCGGTGACGCCGCCGCCATCATGACCGGGCCGGGCTACCAGGCGTAGGCCTCAGGGGCCGCGCCGCCGGGACCGGGGAAGATCTCATCAAGCCGGGCGAGCGCCTTCTCGTCGAGTTTGACCGTCGTGGCGTGCACCGCGTGCTCGAACTGCTCAAGCGTGCGCGGACCGGCGATCGGCGCGGTCACCGCCGGCTGGTGCAGCAGCCAGGCCAGGGCGACCTCCGCAGGCGGGATGCCGAGCTCGGCGCAGTAGGCCTCGTAGGCGGCAATCTGCTCGCGCCGCCCCTCGACCATCTCGGCCGCCTCGCCTCGGCTGCGCCCGGGATCCGCCGATGCGCCCGCCTGCCTGGCCAGGATGCCGCCGAGGAGGCCGGATTGCAGGGGACTCCAGGGCAGCACGCCCAGCCCGTAGCCCTGACACGCGGGCAGGACCTCGAGCTCGACGGTCCGCTCGGCCAGGTTGTACAGGGACTGCTCGCTGACAATCCCGAACGCGCCGTGCCGGAGCGCGGCCTCCTGCGCCTGCGCGATGTGCCAGCCAGCGAAGTTGGACGAGCCGAAGTAGATGACCTTGCCCTGAGTCCGCAGGACGGTGAAGGCCTCCCAGATCTCCTCCCACGGAGTCTGCCGGTCGACGTGGTGCATCTGGTACAGGTCGAGGTGGTCGGTCCGCAGGCGCCGCAGGGACGCCTCGCATGCCTGCCTGATGTTCACCGCGGACAGGAACTGGTCGTTGGGCCAGTCGCCCTTGCCGCCGTAAAGCTTGGTCGCGAGCACCACCCGGTCGCGGCGGCCCGCTCCCTGGGCAAACCAGTCGCCGACAATCGACTCGGTCACGCCTTCGGCGCGCGGCCGGCCATAGGTGTTCGCGGTGTCGAAGAAGTTCACGCCGTGCTCGAGCGCGTGATCCATGATCGTGTGCGCGTCGGCTGGCTCGGTGTAGGAGCCGAAGTTCATCGTGCCCAGGCAGATCCGGCTGACGGATAGGCCACTGCGTCCAAGGTGGGTGTAGTCCATCTCCCCACGGTAACCGCCAGCCTGCGGACTCCTCCGAGCGGGACATGACCTCGTTCCCCGCATAGACGATAGCGAAGGGGACGCGCAGGATATGTGCGATGATCCGGCTCGGGGGAGCAGAAATGCCGCTGCGCGGGCAGGAGGGTGCATGGACGTCCGGGAGGCGCTGTACACGACCAGGGCGATGCGCAGGGTGCGGCCTGACCCGATTCCAGCCGACGTGCAGGCGCGCATCCTGGACGCGGCGATCCGGGCGCCGAGCGGCGGCAATGCGCAGGGCTGGCGGTTCCTGCTTGTCGACGACCCGGCGGTCAAGGCAGCGCTGGGGCCGCTGTACCGGGACGCTATCGCGCGGCTCTGGCAGACCGCGTACGCCGAGCGGATCGAGCGGGCTCGCAGCACGCCGGACAGCCAGGACAGCGCGGCGCTGCTGCGGGTGGTGTCGTCGGCTCAGCACCTGGCCGATCACTTCGAGGAGGTGCCGCTGTACCTGTTCGGCTTTTCCCGCGGCGACCCGTCAGGGGGTTCGATCTTCCCTGCCGTCTGGAGTGCGCAGCTGGCGGCCAGAGCCGAGGGGATCGGCAGCGCGCTGACGTCGGTGCTCGGGATCTTCCACGGCGCGGAGGCGATGCAAGTACTCGGCGTGCCCGAGGCCAAGGGCTGGGCGATGGCGTGCTGCGTCTCCTTCGGGTACCCGACCGGGCGCTGGGGCGTCGCCGCCCGGCGGCCGGCCCATGAGGTGGCCTACCGCAACCGCTGGGGCAACCCGGTCGGGTTCGAGATCACCGAACCGCTGTGGCCGGGTAAGCCGCCTGACCAGCATGACGCCCGCTGAAGCGGCGAGCCGCGGGAAACCGGAACTTCCGGTCACCCGCGTCGGCGACGCTGGTGGAAGGGCCCGGTGCCGGCCGATGATGAGCCATGGGCTATCGGGATGCTGGCCCAGGCGAGCCTGGCGCTGACGATGTCGTCGGGTTCGGCCGCGATCGCCAGCCGCGCCGACCTTGGCAGACCGGCGCGCTGCTGGCCCTCGCGGCCTGCGTGGTCGTCGCGTTCGCGGTGGTCCGCCTTGTGGATGACGGGCACAGGCCGGGCGCGCCTTCGCAGTCGCAGCCGCTTCCGGTGGTGACTCAGGCCAGCCCCGACCTGCTCGGCGTGACCGGGAGCTGGGAACTTTTCGCGCGCGGGTCCAGCTTCCTGGTCCGGATTCAGCTCGCCAGCGGCAGGGTGACCCGTACGCTCGTGCCGCCGCTCGAGTCCAACAATCCTGTGGTGGCATTCCTGGTCGGCCCGCAAGAGGCGGTCATCCGGTCCTACGACGAGGTGCCCGGCTACCTTGTTCCCGACGGCGCTCCGGCACGCCAGCTCACTGGCGTGCTCGCGGACTACGTTGGCCCGCTCCTACCCGGCCCTGACGACTCGCAGGCATGGGCGCTCGTGAGCGAGCCAGAATATGACCGACTGGCGCTCGTCGGCTTGAACGGAAAGGTCACCGGGACGTCGATCAGGCTCCCGCTGGGCGGCGCGCTACCCGCGACAGCGATCCCGGACGAGCGCGGCTACGCGATGCTGTTGACCAGCGCCAACCGCATCTATGACGCCGGACCGACCTGGGACCGCAGGGTTCCTTCGACGGTGATCGCGATCGGACCGACTGCCTGGCTGTCCCTCTCCTGTCATCGGCGCTGCCGCGACGTCGTCACCGACGCCAACACCGGCGTCCAGCGGACCCTGCCAGGGCCAGGGCTGACGGACTCAGCCTTCACGTGGCCGACGCTTGGGGTCATCTCGCCCGATGGCAGCGTCGCCGCCGTGCCGGTCTCGCAACCGAGGTCCCCGGGTGGGGTGGCGCTCGACCTGGTTAATCTCACCACCGGCGCCCGCACTCAGACCGACGTGGCCATGAACCCGGTGCCTGCGTATCAGGGCATGGCCTGGTCTCCGGACAGCCGGTGGCTGTTCGTCGTCGCGTCGGCCGGGCGACTGGTGGCCGTGAACCCGGCCACTGGGCGGGCGACCGGCCTGGGCATGCCGCTCCCGCCGGTCAGCCAGGTCGCGGTCATGCCCGCACCAGGCTAGTCGGGTCACGTGCAGGCGAACTGGGAGCGGCCAGGCCGGGACGAGGTGGAGTTCGGCCCTGCGC
>JASHOL010000399.1 GCA_030041135.1 Streptosporangiaceae bacterium
AGCGGAGGCGGCATGAAGGTATGCGTGACCGGGGCGAGCGGCAAGGCCGGCCGGGCGGTGGTCGCCGACCTGATGGCGCACGGGCACTGGGTGGTCTCCACCGACCTGCGGATGCCGGTGCCTGACGAGCTGGACGAGCCCAGGTTCCCGCTCGCCGACCTGACCGACTACGGCCAGGCGGTCGAGGTGCTGCAGGACGTGGAGGCCGTCGTCCACCTGGCCAACATCCCGGCACCCGACATCAAGACGCAGGCCGTGACCTTCAACCAGAACATGACGATGAACTTCAACGTGTTCAAGGCCGCGGCGCACGTCGGCGTGCGCCGCGTGGTCTGGGCGTCGAGCGAGACAACGCTCGGGCTGCCGTTTGACGTGCCGCCCAGGTACGCGCCGATCGACGAGGATCACTATCCGGTCCCGACGACCACATACGCGCTGTCCAAGGTGGCCAGCGAGACCGTGGCTGGCCACATCGCGCAGTGGTCAGGCATCCCGTTCGTCGCGCTGCGGTTCTCCAATATCCTCGGCCCCGCGGCCTACGAGGAATTCCCTTCGATTTGGGACAAGCCGGAGGTACGGCGCTGGAACCTGTGGAGCTACATCGACGAGCGCGATGCCGCCGCGGCGTGTCGGCTCGCGCTCGAGGCCGACCTCACCGGCAGCCAGAGCTTTATCATCGCGGCCGCCGACACGGTCATGACCAGGCCGTCGGCCGAGCTGATGAGCGAGGTCTTTCCCGGCGTGCCGCTGCGCGGCCAGGTCGAGGACCGTGCCTCGCTGCTGTCCTCTGACCGGGCCCGTCTGGCCCTCGGCTTCGTGCCGCAGCACTCGTGGCGCGACCACGTTCCCGTTCCTGACTGACGGGGTTCTGGCGACCTGCCGGCGGGGCGGCTACAGGGCGGCCGGGATCATGAAGAGGCCGAAGCCGATCACGACCAAGCAGAGTCCGGTCACCACCCAGCGGTAGGCACCGTGCATCCGGTACCTGGACGGCAGCGCCTTTGCCTCCAGCGCCAGCAGGAAGCCCAGCACGATCGGCAACAGCAGGGCGTTCATTACCTCGACGTCGACCACCAGCGAGACCAGGTCGAAACTGGCCAGCACCACGATGGCGCCGATGACGTGAGCGAGCCCGTAGGCCACGTAGAACCTGGCCGTGCCCCGTGCCGGACGCGCGTTCAGGCTGTGCTTCCACCCGAACACCTCGGCCATGCCCCAGGCGCCGGCCAGGGAGGCCACGAGCGCCGCGACCAGGGCGGCGCCCAGCATGGCCGCGCCGAGCAGGACCCTGGCACCCGGCCCGCCGAGGAACGGCTGCAGCGCGGCCGACATCTGGCCGACGGTGTTCAGCGCGACGGCGTGGTGCCGGAGGCCGACCGTTGCCGCGAACAAGATCACTACAGCGATCATGATCATCTGGGTGAGTAGCGCGCCCACCGCCGTATCCCGGCGCTCGCTGCGCAGCTGGTCTGCCCGCAGCCCCTTGTCGACTACCGCGCTCTGCTGGTAGAAGATCATCCACGGCATGATGACCGCGCCGACATTGGCGGCCAGCAGGAACACGTAGTTACTGCTGCCCAGCGGGATATTCCCGACGTCATGCCCGATCGCATGCAGGCTGGGGTGGGCGATCAGCATGGCCGGGATGAGTACCAGCTCGGCCAGGCCAAGAGCGATGCCGATCCGCTCCGTGCGCCGGTAGCTGCCGGTCATCGCGATCCCGATCAGGAACGCGGCCGCAACAGGAACCGTGATCCCCTTGGGAATGCCGAACAGCTGGCCGACGCCTGCGATCCCGGCGAACTCGGTGAGCAGCGCGCCGACGCCGGAAACGAACAGCGTCCCGGCCGAGATCAGCGCCCAGTTGCGGCCGAAGCGTTCCCTGATCAGCGCGCCGTGCCCTTTGCCGGTCACGATGCCGAGGCGCACTGTCATCTCTTGGACGGCGAACAAGATCGGAACCAGCACCAGCTGCGGCAAGACCATTCGGTAGCCCCACTGAGCGCCGGACTGGGCCGCCGTGATCAGGCTCCCGGCGTCGGTGTCGGCCAGCATCACGACCAGGCCAGGACCCCAGACCGCCAGCAGTCCCAGCGCGAGCCAGCGGCGGCGGTGCGGCCGGGCGGCTGGTACCCGCGCGGGCAGGCCATCGGCTGGTGCCGTGGCTGCGGCGGCCGAACCGGACCATGCGGGCACCATGTCCAGCTCGGCAGAGTTCATCATGCGAGGTTAGCTAAGGCTTACCTTACTTGTGAACGGATAGGCATGTGAGTCCGGCCACACCCTGGACCATGTGCCAGCGGGAATGCTCGCTGTCGAAGTGGCAAGATGGCGGGCGTGCCGGTCCGCCTCCCGCAGTCCCTGCGCCCCAGGTACCCGATTCGCGGAGACCGGATGACGCTGCGGGCGCCCGCTAACCAGTCGTGACATTGGCGCGGTGCTTGCCTACCGGGGCCGTGAGGACGTCTGCCGGTATGTCCCGTTCAACCCGATGACCGCTGAGGGCATCGCCGAGCGCCTCGCCGGGCCGTGGGGACCCTGACCAGCCGAGCCGCGCGGCGACCTCGCGGCTGGTGGGCCGCGTACTCCGACGCACTGCCCGAGGCATACGCGGACTACATCGCCCTGGAGGCCGACGCGACATCGATCCTGTGCTGGTCACCCGAACCGGTTCACGACTTGCTGCAGACCGAGGCGTACGCGACGGCCGTGATTCAGGCTCACACGGGCTCGCCGGCGACCATCCAGTCGGGCCAACCGGCTCATTCGCCATACTCAGGTTCGCCGCGAGCACGGCAGTCGCGCGGTGGTCGTGAGCGTCAGGGACAACCGGTTGCTGGCATCGACGACCCGACGGGTCAGATCCGCGAGCTGCTCGGTCGTCGGAAGCGGTTCCCGCGGGACAGGGATCGGCTCGCCGAAGATCATGCGCACGCGGCGCATCGGCCGTGGACGGCCGGCGACAAGGATCCGCTCGGTACCGCTGAGGTAGAAAGGCACGATAGGGGAGCCGGTAGCGAGAGCCATTCTGGCCACTCCCGTTTTGGCCTGGTAGGGCTCGCCTGGCCTGGTTATCCGGCCGCTGGGAAAGATCACGACGACACCGTCGTGGGCCAGCACGCGCTCGCCGACAATGGCCGCCTCCAGCGCCTTGTCCGTACCGCGGTCCACTCGAATGTGGCCCATCCACCTCAGCAAGTGGCCGAGCACCGGCTTACCGAACAGGAACTCGGCCGCCAGGAAGCTGACGTTGCGGCGCAGGCCGCCGAACAGCAACACCGGGTCCATGGGACTGGGATGATTGCCCGCGAGGATCACGCGGCCGTGCTTCGGTACGTTCTCGGCGCCGACCTTTTCGACCCTGATGAAGATCTGCGCGCGGGCCGCGACCATCAGTGCCAGGCGGATGATGCGGGTGACCAGCCAGACCCGCTTGCGCAGCGACCTGGGGTAGGGACCGTTGGCACCGAGGGTGTCGCCCGCCTGGGCGCGTTGGCGTTCCGCACGGCCATGTCCGCCGTTCATGGCCTCGGACGCTACCGGGTGCCAGCCCGCCGCAATACCGCCGAAGTACCCCTCAGGGTTAGAGCAGAGTACCTAGTCTCGCGGACGCGATGCCTATGGCGCGCTCGCCCCGGTTAGTTGCTGAAGACCACCGTGATGCTCGTGAAGGCCAGCGAGGTCAGCATGCCGTCGAGCATCGCCCTGGTATTCCGCTCGGCGTCGGCGGTAAGGCCGCTGCGCCTGGCCGCGGTCTGGATCTTCTGGTCCGCGGCGATGTAGACGGCCTGCTGGCTGTTGGGGTTGCCGGAGAAGAAGGTGGCAACGCGGTTCAGCAGGCCCTGCTGCTCGGCGTAGACGTAGGACTGGCCGACGTTCAGCACCGCGGGCTCGAGTTGCGCGCCAGGCAGCCTGATCGTCACGGCGGTCCTGGCCGGCGGTTCACCAGGCCGGTCGGATGCCTGTTCTGGATCCTGGCGTTGCTCTTGCTCTTGCTCCTGCTCTTGCTGTCGCTGCTGTTCGGCGGCTTCCAGAAGGGAGAGAAGGTCGGCTGGGGCTTACCCTCGGGTCACGGACACGAGCCTGCGGCGCAGGAATTCGCGCTCGGCGGCATTGGCGGTCCTGGCGATCGCTGACTCGTAAGCCGCGGCGGCCTGCGCGGGCCTGCCGAGTCGGCGAAGGAAGTCGGCCCGGATCGCGTGGAAGAGGTAGTACGACTCGAGCGCCAGGCCATCGGTGGCGGCAAGGCCCGCGGCGGGACCGCTGGTCTCGGCGACCGCGACAGACCGGTGCAGCGCGATGACCGGCGTCGGTGTCAGTGCCAGCAGCTGGTTGTAGAGCAGCAGGATCTGGTCCCAGTCCGTGTCCGCGGCTGTCGCTGCGTCGCTGTGCACCGCGTTGATGGCCGCCTGGATCTGGTAAGGGCCCGGCTGGTTCCTTCTCAGGCACCGGCGGACCAGCGCCTGGCCTTCGGCGATGAGGTCACGGTCCCAGCGTGCGCGGTCCTGGTCGGCCAGCAGCACCAGGGCTCCCTCCGGGGTTGCGCGCGCGGCCCGCCGCGACTGGACCAGCAGCATCAGCGCGAGCAGGCCGGCGACCTCGGGCTCGTCCGGCATAAGGTCGGCCAGCGTCCGGCCGAGCCTGACCGCCTCGGCGCACAGGCTGGTCCTGACGAGCTCGTCGCCCGAGCCGGCCACGTATCCCTCGTTGAAGATCAGGTACACGACGGCCAGCACGGCCGCCAGACGGGCAGGCAGGTCGGCTTCGGTGGGCACCCGGTAAGGAATGCGGGCGCCGGAGATCTTGCCCTTGGCCCGCACCAGCCGCTGAGCCATGGTCGGCTCAGGCACCAGGAACGCGCGCGCAATCTCGGCGGTAGTCAGCCCGCCGAGCAGGCGGAGCGTCAGTGCGACCTGCGCGGACGGAGCGAGTGCGGGGTGGCAGCAGGTGAAGATCAGCCGCAGCCGGTCATCGTGCACGGGGCCCTCCTCGACGGGCTCGGCGTCGGCGTGCAGCAGCGCGGCCTGAGCGTGCCGATCCTGGCGGGATGCCTCACGGCGCAGCCGGTCCGTAGCGCGGTTCCTGGCTGTTGTGATGATCCAGCCCGCCGGGCTCGGCGGCAGGCCGCCAGCCGGCCAGTGCGTCATCGCGGTGGCGAATGCCTCTTGAACCGCGTCCTCGGCGACGTCGATGTCGCCGAAGGCGCGGATCAAAATCGCGACCGCCCGGCCGTACTCGGCCCGGAACACCCGCGTGATCTCGGCCGCGAGCTGATCGGGGTCGGCTGAGCCGAGCGGACCGGGCACTGCGTTCGCCTCAGCCCTGGCTGTCTGCCCGCGCCAGGGGCCGCACCTCGATCGGCAGGGTTGTTATCGCGGCGACCTGCCTGGCCCAGTCCAGGGCGACGTCGAGATCCTCGGCCGTGATCACGGTGAAGCCGCCAAGGTGTTCCTTGCCCTCAGCGAACGGCCCGTCGGTCACGATTTCCCCGGTACCGGTGACTCGCACGACCGTGGCGGTACTCGGCGGCAGCAGCCCGGCCGTGAACACCCAGGCGCCGGCTGCCCTCAGCCGACGGTTCCACTCGCCGAGCCCTTCCATGATCGGCCCCAGGACCTCGGGCGGCGGCGGGTCACCGTCGGGCTGGTAGATGCTGATGAGGTAGTGCTGCATCGGAGTGCTCCTCGGTTGTGGCTGCGGCTAGCCGACGGTCAGCCTTTCTTCCCTTACACGAATGGGCACCGCCGATTTCGACAGCCTTCGCAGCGAGGTTATGGGTCCGACGCCGACCGCTGCCAGGCGAGAGGCTACGCCCGGCTATCGGTCGAGCCTGGCGCCTGATTTGGTGCGTTTGCCGGACTCACCGGGCTACCGCTGGCCCACTGGTACCGGCCCGAGCCTCGGCCAAGGATCTTGTCCACCGCCGCCCCGACCCCGCCGTCCTCGGCGATGATCTGCCGCACGACGTAGATGAGTGCGGGGATCGCCCAGAAGTCACCGCATATCCAGAGGATGCCGGCGCCGATCTGCTGGTCGGCGAACGCGGGCAGCGTCACGCCGGGGATGTGGTTATAGACCGGGTACCAGGAGACGCTGGTCAGGATGCCCATGGCCATGGCCAGCAGCCACATGCTGACGTTGGTCCCGACCAGCGCGATGGCCTGCGACGTCAGCTTCATCTTGCGCCGGAACGGCGGCGATTCGATGAACTGCAGCCAGAACAGGATCCCGGCCAGGAAGAAGCTGGAGTGCATGAGCCAGATCTTCACGGTCTGGTTACGCTCGGCCAGGTCGAGCATGGCCGGGACGTGCCAGAACACCATCACCAGGTTAAACGTCACGATGCTGACCCAGGGCCGCAGCAGCCAGCCCACGGCGGCGCGCAGCGGCCTGGTCCAGCGGCCGCTCATGACCTCTTTCGTCGCCTCGCGCCCGAAGTGGCCGGGCAGCGCGTCCAGCAGCGGCTGCCACGGGGCGCCCGCGACGACCAGCGTCGGCGCGGCGAACATCAGCAACAGGTGCTGGATCATGTGAACGAAGAAGTAGTCGTTCGCCCAGTATTCGATCGGCGACTGCACGGCCAGCAGCAGCACGCCGAGCCCGGCGTAGAACCACAGTGAGCGCAGCCGCCGCCTGGACAGCTCGGGCCCGGGCCGCCGGGTCAGCTTGGCCAGCCCGATCTCGTGCCAGATCACGACTACGATGACGACGATCATGAACGGGTCGAAGGACCAGTGCTGGGTCAGGTACTGCATCGCCGGCTCAGTCCGAAGACCCGTAAGGGACGGCGACGTTGATGTGTTGCGGCTGGCCCCATGCGGCCCCGGTCGCCGCCAGCTGCCAGGCCTCGAAGCTGTCGCCCGATGCCGTCAGCGCCTCCAGCTGACCGGCCGGACCGAGCGCGAGCGTCGCGGCCTTCGCCGGCAGCGTCGGCAGAGCGCGCCAGTTCGCTCCCGGCCCCGAGATGGTCTCCGCGCGGCCGTCGGCCAGCACCAGCCCGGCACTTCCGTTCGACCACATTGCCAGGGACCGGAGCGTTCCGTCGCCGGTCGCCAGCTCCCCCGACACGGTCGCGCTGGCGGGCGTGGTCGTGGCGAGCCACGCGGCCACGATCGTGGCGGCGCGCCCGGTTCCGTGCTCGAGCAGGGCCATCGTGGGGCCTGCGGCCTCGCGGGCGAGCCCCAGCACCGTGACGGGGCCGCCCGACGGCGGCAGCGCGATCGCCGCGGGCGAGCCTTGTGCCAGTTCGAAGATGCCGGACGATCCGGAGCGGGTGCACGCCCCGCCGACCAGCGGAGTACCGGCCGGGCTGAAGGCGACAGCGGTCAGCGCGGTTAGCCCGCAGGCGCGCCCGGCAGCGCTGTCGGCGATCGAACGCAGCGTCGTCAGCCGCGTCCACGTGCCGCCCTCATGGGCGCCGAGCAGCACCTCGCCGGTGTGGGTCAGCGCGAGAACCTCGCCGACCGGGCCTGCGGCCAGCGCGTCCGGCACGCTGGCCAGGCCAGGTGATACCGGGGCGCTGGCTTGCGACCAGGCGGCGGCCGAACTCGTGGCTGTGGCCAGCGGAGAGAACGTCAGGTCCTGGGTTGGCTGGAATCCCGCCACCAGCTCCGTGCCGGTACTGCTAATGGCCAGGCCGCCGTTGCTGGCCACGCCGAGCGGCGTGGCCAGCTTCCACTGCGCCGATCCGGCCGGGCGTACGAACAGCTCCCAGAAGTTGTTATACGTGGCGCTCGAGCCGCCCATGTCGACGACCGCCCACCCCGGCAGGCCGGCTCCACCCTCCGAGGTGGCGAGCGGGATGCTCGCGGTCGGCGGGCCGCCACCTGCGGTGCTCGCCCCTGCTGAGCCGCAGGCGGCCGCGAGCGCCGCGGCGAGCGCGAGGACCGCGGCGGCGGTGATCCGGCGGCGCGTGGCTTTGACTGTCGTGCGGTTCATCCTCATGCCGATCGCATCAGGGTCTGCGCGGTGTCGCTGAGCTCGACCGCGAACGATGAGACCGAGCTGGATGTCCCTGGTCCCGGGTCGAAGTCCAGCTCTCTCCTGGTATGCCCGTTCGCGTCGATAGCGTAGGCGATGTCGCTATGCGCGATCATCCCGCCGGCTGGCAGGATCTGGGCCGCGACCGCGTAGTTCTTCCAGACCTGCTGCAGCTGGGGGAGCGATCCGGTGAGGAAGAGCCAGTTCGGCAGTCCCGACATTCCTTCCTGGCTGTCGAATGCCCTGGTGTAAGCGATGCTGCGGTAGATCGGGTTGGCGACGATCGCGACCAGTTCCACCCCCGCCGACCTGGCGCCAAGCATGCGATCGGCCTGGCGGAATTCCTGCGCTATTACCGGGCAGTCCGACGTGCACACCGGGTCAAGGAAGGTAAGCAGCACGGTCTTGCCGCGCAGGCTGGCCAGGCTGACCTGACGGCCGTACTGGTCGGTCAGCGTGAACGCCGGGGCGGTGAAGTTGAGCGGCTCCGAGTTGCCGTCGATCGCCTGCGCGATGATCGGGTCGGCGGTGGAGCTGGCCTGCGCCATCATCATGGGACCGGCGCCGATGAGTACGACGACGGCGGCCCAGATGGCCACCACCGTCCTGACCCTGACCGACCCGAAGGACCGGGCTGCGGCGGAGATGGCGCGCGCCGGGCGAAGCTCGGGTATCCGCCGCCCGGGCGGGGCGCCGGCCGGTCCGGCTGGCCTGGCCGGCACCGGGGCCTGGTCCCGC
>JASHOL010000400.1 GCA_030041135.1 Streptosporangiaceae bacterium
GCAGCAGTTCCATGACCGCGGCCGAGGACTCGGGGTCAAGCGAGGCGACCGGTTCGTCGGCCAGCAGCAGCACCGGCTGCTGCATGAGCGTCCTCGCGATCGCCACGCGCTGTTGCTGGCCGCCAGACAGCGTGTCGGAGCGCTGGAATGCCCGGTCATCCAGGCCGACCCGCTCCAGGTGAGAGAGCGCCTCAAGGCGCAGGCTCCGCGGGTAGGACAGTACGCCGAACCGCGGGAACCTGATCCGGCCGAGCGCGCCGGACAGCACGTTCTCCAGCACGGTTAGCCTGCCGACGAGGCCGAACTGCTGGAAGATGAAGCCGACCTGGCAGCGAAGGGCACGCATGTCGGTGCCATGCGCGTGCCCGACGTCGCAGCCCAGCACGTGCACGGCGCCGGAGGTCGGGGCGACGAGGCCGTTCAGGGTTCTGAGCAGCGTCGACTTGCCAGAGCCAGAGAGCCCGAGTATCGCGAGCATCTGGCCGGACGGCACCTCCAGGTCGACCCGATCCAGGGCCACGGTCTGGCCGAACGTTCTTGTCAGCTGCTCGGTGCGGACCGCCGGCCCGCCGACCGCGACACGCGCGGCCGGCAAGCCGGCGAAGTTCGTCTCGCTCACTAGACCTTGCAGGAAGGCGACTTGGTGATCGCGCAGATCTGCGCGATCGGGGCGTAGTTGGCGACTGATGGGGGCGCATAGCCGTACTGCCCGGTGATGTTGTCGCACGCGGCAATCGATGAGCAGTAGTGGTGAGCCACGAAGTAGGCCGAGTTCCCGTCGTTGACCAGCACGTTCTCCAGCGCGTTGCGCAACGACGCCGGCAGCGAATCGCTGGCCGCCACCGGGCTGCCGGGAATGGCTTGCGAGGTCCAGACGATCTTGATGTCGGAACGCGGGATGTGGTTCTGGGTGAAGATCAGCGGCAGGTCGAGGTTGTTGCTGAAGCCGACCTGGCAGCTGCCCTTGGCCACGTCGAGCGGGGCGGTGGTGTCACTGCCGGCGAAGACCGGGGTGACGCCGGTGCTCGGGTTGATGCCGACCGACAGCAGCCCGTAGGACGGGTACAGGTACCCCGATGTCGATGCGGGGTCGGAGTAGCAGGTCTTCTTGCCCTTGAAGTCCTTGATCGATGTGATGCCAGGGTTGAGCTTGGGGTTGACCACGCCGACGCTGTAGTACGCGCCGGTGGTGTTCGGCGCGTTGGTGACGATGCCGACATTCTGGAGCTTGATCCCCTGGTGCTGGGCAATCCAGAAAGAGAACGGACCGTACTCGATGAGCTGAGCCTTCCCTGACGCCTGGGCCTCGATCATCGATGCGTAGCTGGTGCCGACCACGACCGTGAGGTGGATTCCCAGCTTCGCCTTCAGCAGGTCCTGCAGCGGAGCGAGGCTTTGCAGCAGAGTTGTCGCATCGTCCTCGCCGACGGATCCGAAGACGAGGGTCGTGGGCCAGCCCGGGTGGACCTTGTTGCCCGACGAGCTCGTCGTGTTGCTGGTTGGGTTCGAGCTGCCGCAGGCTGCCACGATCACGGCAGCCACCAGCGATAGAACTGCGACGCGGCACAGCCTTGGGATGTGAAACGCCCGCACAAAGCCGCCTCTCCGCCGGACGCGGAGTCAGCGTTGGGTGGCCCAGGGCATGGGCGAGCCAGCCATCCCGCTGACATCCGCGTGACCGGTTGTCTAGAGGAAATTATCTAGATAACCGTCCTACGGCCGAGGTGACGGCCGAACCACCGCCAGGGGAAACATCCGGTAGCTGCCGGGCAAAGATTAGCCGTGTTCGCCGGCCGCGCAGGTGTGCGCGCGGGCGGCACCGAGTTCGAGCTGCCGTTCATGACGCGCGCCCGCCGGGCTGGACGCCGTCAGGCGCCGGAGAGCGGGCCGACCCAGCGTTCGCTGCTCGCCAGGCCGTCCGGATTGTCGCGCATCACGCTGGCGATGCGGTCGGCCAACGTCGTGATGGCGCCGCGCGTCCGCGTGCGGGATGACGGGAGAAGGATCAGCCCGGCATGAACGCGGCCCTGGGCGAGCCACTGAGCGGCGAGCGGGCGGAAGTCCCTGATGTTGTTGGTAGTTACCGCGCGGCCCTCGCTGAAGGCGACCTCGAAGATGAACTTGTCGGTACGCCCGGCCAGGTCGCCCCGATCGGCTACCGCTTCCACATCGAAGCCGGCCTGCCGGAGTAGCGCGGCGATCCGCGGCGACAGTTGCAATGTGCCACGGCGTGGCACAAGGGCGACGCCGGAGTGTGAGGCTGCGACAAGGCCAGTTAGCCCTGACCGCTCGCCGCCACGCTGTGCTGGGCGATCTCAAGCTCGGTGAATTCTGCGGCCGCTTCGTCCGCGGACTGCGCACCACAGGGCGATGCCAGCACGGACACTACCCGCGGCCAGCGGCCGTCGTGCTGGACGAGGACGAGATCGGCAACGCAGCCGGGGGCGAGCCGGCCGTGGTCAGGAAGACCGATCGCTTCGGCCGGGCCCGCGGTGATAAGGGCGATCGCTGCCGGGAAGTCGACCACGTTGCGCCGGGTCAGGTCAAACGCCGCGGCGAGCATCGTTGGCGGCGCGTAGTCGGACGCCAGGCCGGTGCAGTAGCCGAGCGCGATGAGTTCCTCGGCCGAGGCGTTGCCTGAGTGCGAGCCGCCAAGCAGCACGTTCGGTGCGCCGAGCACGACCGGCATCTGCTGGTCGCGGGCGGCGCGCGCCGCCTCCGCCGTGCACGGAAACTCGGCGACCGCGGCACCCCAGCGCCGCGCCTGCGCCACCTCCCCGGCGTCGACGCAGTCGTGCGCGAGCACCCGAGCCGACCCGGCGGCCGCGAGCTCACGCACTCGGGCCAGGTTCGCCTCGCGAGTCGGCAGCTTCGTGTCGGCCTCGGCAATGCGGCGCGCGATCTCGGCGTCCACATCCCCGATCCTCGCCCGGCGGTCAGGCGACATCGCGGCCTTGTACATCTCGATGTCGCGGTACTGGCCCTGACCCGGCGTGTGGTCCTCGAACGAGACCAGCGGCACGTCGTCGGCCGGCTGGCCGCCGGGCAGGCATTCAATCGCTCGGTCGACCGAGCCGGTGCTGCGAACGGGCAGCCGGAACAGCACCCGGTGATCGATACGGGCGCCCCCGGCCCGCCGCTCGGCGATGACCGCGACCAGGTCGGCCGCCATCTCCGGCGAGCGCATGAAGTCGGCCTCGTCGCCGAAGTGCACCCCGTGGCAGGCGGTCGTGATGCCCGCGCTCAGGAACCGGGCCTCCAGCGAGCGCAGCGCGAACTCGGGATCGAAACTGACCGTCGGCCGCGGGGACACCTCGCGTTCGAGCGCATCACAGTGCGAGTCGACCAGGCCGGGCAGGCAGAACGCACCGCGTCCATCGACTGCGCCCACATAGGACCGGTTCTCTTCGAT
>JASHOL010000401.1 GCA_030041135.1 Streptosporangiaceae bacterium
ATCAGGTCCGCTACTCCGAGGAAGCGCTGGTGGCCGCCGTCGAGCTGTCGGACCGCTATATCTCCGACCGGTTCCTGCCCGACAAGGCGATCGACCTCATCGATCAGGCCGGCGCGCGGGTCCGGCTGCGCACCAAGATGCCGGACGTGGACCTGCGCGACCTGCAGCGGCGGGTCGGCGAACTCAACCGCGACAAGGACCAGGCGGTCGCGAGCGAGCAGTACGAGCAGGCATCCCGGCTGCGGGATGAGATCGCGGACGTCAACCGGCAGATCCAGCAGGCCAGCCAGGACGAGAGGGTCGTGCCCGAGGTCACGGTGAACGACATCGCCGAGGTGGTCTCGCGGGCCACGGGCATTCCGGTACAGCAGCTAACCGAAGAGGAGAAGGACAGGCTGCTCAGCCTGGAGGACTACCTGCATCAGCGCGTCATCGGCCAGGACGAGGCCGTCACCGCCGTCTCCGAAGCCGTGCGCAGGTCTCGCAGCGGTCTCGGCGACCCTGGCCGGCCGGTCGGCAGCTTCCTGTTCCTCGGGCCGACCGGGGTGGGCAAGACCGAGCTTGCGCGCGCCCTCGCCGAGGCGCTGTTCGGCTCGGAGAGCGCGATGGTGCGGCTTGACATGAGCGAGTTCCAGGAGCGGCACACCGTCAGCCGCCTGGTCGGCGCGCCGCCCGGTTACGTCGGGTACGAGGAAGCCGGCCAGCTGACCGAGGCGGTACGCCGGCGCCCGTACTCGCTCGTCCTGCTCGACGAGATCGAGAAGGCGAATCCGGACGTGTTCAACATCCTCCTGCAAGTCCTCGATGACGGCCGGCTGACAGACGGGCAAGGCCGGACGGTCGACTTCACGAACACTGTCCTCATCATGACCAGCAACCTCGGCTCGGACCTCATTACCCGGCAAGGAACCACGCTCGGGTTCGCGGCCGATTCGGCCAGTGCCGCTACCAGGCAGGAAGACGCGCTGCGGGAGCAGCTAACGAGGCGGCTGCGCGAGTCGTTCCGGCCCGAATTCCTGAACCGGATCGACGAGATCATTATCTTCCGCCAGCTCGACCGGGACGAGCTGCGGCAGATCACCCAGCTGCTGCTTGAGGAGACACGGCGCCGGCTGCACGCGCAGGACGTCTCGGTGGAATTCACGCCCGCGGCGGTCGACTGGATCGCCGATCGCGGCTTCCAGCCGGAGTTCGGTGCCCGGCCCATGCGCCGCACGATCCAGCGGGAAGTGGACAACCAGCTGTCCAGGATGCTGCTGGATGGTCAGGTCAGCGCCGGTCAGGAGATCATTGTCGATGCGTCAGGTGAGCGGCTGACCTTCCGGCCGGAACTGCAGCCCGCCGGCGCGAGGTGACGCGACCGCCGGCGCTGACGCTGACCGCGTTCGCGGTGACGATGGCGGCGATAGCGAGCCAGTCGGCGGCTTGCAGCGACTGGCCGAGCACAACGAGGCCGATCAGCGCCGCGAACACCGGGTTGACGCTCATGAACACGCCGAAAAACCGCGCCGCCACGCGGCGCAGGGCCAGCAGGTCGGCGACCATCGGAACGGCCGAGCACAAGATGCCGGCCGTCGCCGCGCGGCCGAGTGCGACGGTGGTCACGGGATGGCTGGCGAGGACCCAGATGCCCACCGGGATGTAGAGGATGGCGGACAGGCTGGCTGCGGCGGCGGGTCCCTGGGAGCCCGGCATGACGGTGCCCAGCCTGCGGTTGACCAGGATGTAGCCGGCCCAGCAGCAAGCGGCGAGCAGCGCCAGGCAGATGCCGGCGTAGTCGGTGGTCGGCTGCGGCCTGGCCAGGACCACGACCGCGCAGCCGGCGACCAGCGCGCACCCGAGATCGAGCACGCGGCGCGATGCCAGCAGCGCCACCGACAGGGGGCCGAGAAACTCCAGGGTGACCGCCAGGCCCAGCCCGATCCTGTCGATCGCGGTGTACAGCGACAGGTTCATCGTCGCGAAGATCACGGCGAGCGCTAGGACCGGGCGCCACTGGCTGCGGGTGAACGAGGCGAACCTCGGGCGAACCGTGCTGACCAGGACCGCACCGGCCACCCACTGGCGAACCGCGACCACTCCGGCCGGGCCGAGCACGGGGAACGCCAGCGCTGCCGTCGCGGCGCCGAGCTGGTTCGACAGGGCACTGCCGGTCATCAGCGCGATGCCGGTGAGGCGATCGGCCTGGTCGGCAGCGGCACCGCGTGCGGCGTCGGCGCCGGGCTGGCCGGCAGCGGTGCCGCGCGCAGCGCCACCGCGGAGATCCGGCTGCCGGAGGGAGGTGGCCATGGCAGCAGCATGGACCAGGATCGCGCATGCGCAAAATGCATAGACGGAGATGTCTATACGCTAGAGTCATGGATCTGGAACTCCGGCATCTGCGCTGCCTGGTCGCGATCGTGGACGCCGGCACGTTCACCGACGCCGCGATCGAGCTCGGCATGTCCCAGGCGGCGGTGTCGCGCAATCTCCAGGCACTCGAGCAGGTCCTCGGGGTGCGGCTGCTGCACCGCACCAGCCGGACCGTGACCCCGACCACGGCCGGCGTGCATGCCCTGGCCCAAGCCAGGCAGGTACTGGCCGCGGCGGACAACCTGGTCGCCGAGGCGACCACCGGTCACACCAGGCTCCGCATCGGGCATGCGTGGTCGGCAATGGGCCGGCACACCCGGGAGTTCCAGCGTCGCTGGGCTGCGGCGTACCCGGATGTCGAGCTGCAGCTGATCCGGACCAACTCGGCCACCGGCGGCCTGGCCGAGGGCCTGTGCGACATGGCGGTACTGCGGACGGCGGCTGATGCCCGCCGCTTTGCCAGCGCCACCGTCGGTCAGGAACGGCGCTACTGCGCCCTCCCGGCCGACGATCCCTGGGCTCGCAGGCGCTCGATCCGACTCAGCGAGGTGCCGAAGCGGACGCTGCTGATCGACCGGCGCACGGGGACTACGACGCCGGACCTGTGGCCCGAGAACGCACGGCCGCCCGTCCAGGAAACACGCGACATCGACGACTGGCTCGCGATCATCGCCGCGGGCGGCGGCATCGGGATCACCCCCGAGGGAACCACGGCCCAGTATCGGCGCGACGGCGTCGTGTTCCGGCCGCTGCGGGATGCGCCGCCGGTCGACGTCCACATGATCTGGCGACGGCACGACCCGCATCCCTCGACCCATGCGGCGGTCGCCTTGCTCACCGAGCTGTACCGGCGCCCTTCGTGACAAGAGCGGTTCAGCCCGCGCCGCTCACCGGCTGAGAGGTCTGGACAGGGCCTGCTCGGCTTCGGCGGCGAGCCTCGCCACGAGATCGGCAGCGTCGTCAACTTCCGTGATGAGATCGATGGCCTCGCTGGCCCACACCGGGCCGGGCGGCAGCTCACCGGCTGTCACCGCGTCCTGGTAGGCCTGCCGGGCGGCGGGGTCGGCTGCGAACTCTTCTTCGCGGCCGCGCCACTGGTCGTATATCCGATTCCGCAGGGTCCGCGCTGCCCACTTGGACGGCCACGGCGCTGCCCTGGCGATGTCGGATATCCGGCTGCGCTCGGTGTCCTCACCGGTGCCGCCGATGATTGCCTTAGCGACGTACGCCGGTGCAAGGGCCTCGCCGCAGACCAGGAACCGGGTCCCGAGCAGCGCGCCGGCCGCCC
>JASHOL010000402.1 GCA_030041135.1 Streptosporangiaceae bacterium
CGAGGTGCAGTTGCCTGCCGGCACCACGATCCTGGCGGCGACGGCGTACGGCCCCGCCGATGCGTGGGCTTTCGGGGAACTCGACTCCGGCCGCGGCGCGGTTCAGTCATACGCGGCGCGCTACAACGGGCAGCACTGGCAGCGAGTCACCGTCCCCGTGCTCGCCAGCGGGGTCAGTTCGCTGTCGGCCAACGACATCTCGATCGTTGGCCAGACCGACGCCTCACTCAGCGCATCGGCCGCCTCCTGGGCCATGGCGAATTGGAACGGGACCTCGTGGCGGGTCGTCCCGCTGCCCAAGGTGCTGCGGGCCAAGGGCCTGGCCCTCTCGCGGCCAGGCATCCTGGCCCTGAGCCCGGTGAACATCTGGGCCGACTTCCAGCTGGCCAGGGACGGTTCCGACGACGGCGCCGTGTTCCTGCACTACAACGGGGTCTCGTGGACGCAGATCCCGGTCCCGCGCTGGGGAGCGACCTGGCACTCGAACATGACCCCCGACGGTCGCGGCGGGTTCTGGATCGCGGTCAGCGCGCGCCAGAGCAGCAAGATGTATGACTACCGGAACGGGCACTGGTCCAGGCCAGGCGTGCTCTCGAACGCGGGCCACTCGACGGTGATCACGGCGACAGCCACCAGGCCGGGCACCACGCAGGTGTGGGCCGTGGGCTACCGCGTTAGCACCACCGGCAGTGCGAATCCGAAGGCCGTCGTCTACGAGTACCGGACCTGACTCGACGTGCTCGCCGCACAACACTCGGCGGGCCGCCGCGGGCATGCCGGCTGTCCGTCCGGTGCAGTGGTGAGCGCGCTCAGTTCTCCTTGCCCGGCACCGCAGGGGTGTCGGTGCCGCGCGGCCGGCGGGAGATCTTGCTGCCGAGCCAGACCAGCGGGTCGTACTTGCGGCCGACGACGCGCTCCTTCAGCGGGATCAGCGCGTTGTCAGTGATCTTGATGCCCTCCGGGCAGACCTCGGTGCAGCACTTTGTGATGTTGCAGTAGCCGAGGCCGAAGTCATCCTGGGCGATCTCGCGCCGGTCGGCGGTGTCGGCCGGGTGCATCTCTAGCTCGGCGATCCGCATCAGGAAGCGTGGCCCGGCGAACGGGCGCTCGTTCTCCTCGTGGTCGCGGATGACGTGGCACGTGTTCTGGCACAGGTAGCACTCGATGCACTTGCGGAATTCCTGCGACCGCTGCACGTCGACCTGCTGCATACGGAACTCGCCCAGGCCGATCGACGGGTCAGGCGTGAACGATGGGATCTCCCGTGCCTTGGCGTAGTTGAAGGACACGTCGGTGACCAGGTCACGGATGACCGGGAACGTGCGAAGCGGCGTGACCGTCAGCACCTCGTCCTCGGCGAACGTGGACATCCTGGTCATGCAGGCCAGCCGCGGGCGCCCGTTGATCTCCATTGAGCACGAGCCGCACTTGCCGGCCTTGCAGTTCCACCGGATGGCCAGGTCGCCGACTTGGGTCGCCTGCAGCCGGTGCAGCACGTCGAGGACGACCTCGCCCTCGTTGACTTCGACCGTGTAGTCGGCGAGCCGGCCCTTGCCCCGGTCGCCGCGCCAGACCCGAAGCGCTGCCTTGTAACTCATCAGTGGGTCTCCTTGGTGGCAGCGGAGGCGGGCGCGGAGGCGTCCGGCGGTGGCGATGGCGCCGACGCAGCCTGTGCGGCCTCCGGCGGGAGGCCGGCCATCTCCTCCTCGGTCAGGTACTTCTTCAGCTCGGCCCGGTCGAACAGCGCGATCAGGTCGTCGCGCATCTTCGGGGTCGGCTGCCTGGCAATCTTGATCTCGTCACCTTCGAGCGTGCACATCAGGTTGACCTTGCGCCATTCCGGCCGCATGCCGGGGTAGTCATCACGGGTATGGCCGCCCCGGCTTTCCTGCCGTTCAAGTGCCGACTCAGCCACGCACCGCGCCATCAGCATGATGTTGCGCATGTCCAGCGCCATGTGCCACCCGGGGTTGTAGGCGCTGCCGCCCTCGGCCGAGACGCTGGCCGCCCGCTGGCCTAGCGTGTCCAGTTCGCCCAGCGCCTTCTTGATCTCGGTCTCGGTCCTGATGATGCCGACCAGGCTGCTCATCGTGTCCTGGACCTCGGCGTGCACCGTGTACGGGTTTTCTCCGTCGGGCCGGTCCAGCGGCGCCAGCGCCTCGGCCCGCGCCGCATCGATCTCGCCCTCGTCCGCCACCGGCGTCTTGGGCCCGAGGCGGGATAGGTACTCGGCCGCGCCCATGCCCGCCCGGCGGCCGAACACCAGCAGGTCGGACAGCGAGTTGCCGCCCAGCCGGTTCGCGCCGTGCATTCCGCCGGACACCTCGCCCGCCGCGAACAGGCCGGGCACGGCGGACTCGCCGGTATCCGGGTCGACCTCGACCCCGCCCATCACGTAGTGCTGGGCCGGGCCGACCTCCATCGGCTCCTTGGTGATGTCGACGTCGGCCAGCTCCATGAACTGGTGGTACATCGACGGCAGCCGCCGCCGGATCTCCTCGGCCGGCAGCCGGGAGGCGATGTCAAGGAACACCCCGCCATGCGGTGACCCCCGGCCGGCCTTCACCTCGGCGTTGTTGGCCCGCGCGACCTCGTCGCGGGGAAGCAACTCGGGCGGCCGCCGGTTGTGGTCGGGGTCCTTGTACCACCGGTCGGCCTCTTCCTCGGTCTCGGCATACTGGGCCCGGAACACGTCGGGCACGTAGCCGAACATGTACCGGCGGCCCTCGGAGTTGCGGAGCACGCCGCCGTCGCCGCGGACTCCCTCGGTGACCAGCAGCCCGCGCACCGAGATCGGCCACACCATGTGGGTCGGGTGGAACTGGACGAACTCCATGTTCATCAGCTTGGCCCCGGCCAGCAGCGCCAGCGCGTGCCCGTCACCGGTGTACTCCCAGGAGTTGGAGCTGACCTTAAACGTCTTGCCGATGCCACCGGTGGCCAGGATGACCGCGGGTGCCTCGAAGACCACGAACTGCCCGGTCTCGCGGATGTAGCCGAACGCGCCGGCCATCCGGCCTTCGCCGTCCTTGATCAGCCGGGTGATCGTGGTCTCGGCGTAGACCTTGATCATCGCTTCCGCGTCGCCGTGCGTCACGGCATCTTCCTGCTGCAGCGCGACGACCTTCTGCTGCAGGGTCCTGATCATCTCCAGGCCGGTCCGGTCGCCGACGTGGGCCAGCCGCGGGTACTCGTGTCCGCCGAAGTTGCGCTGGCTGATCTTCCCCTCCGGAGTGCGATCGAACAGCGCGCCCCAGGCCTCGAGCTCGTAGACGCGGTCGGGGGCCTCCTTGGCGTGCAGTTCGGCCATCCGCGGGTTGTTGAGGAACTTGCCGCCGCGCATGGTGTCCCTGAAGTGCACCATCCAGTTGTCACGCGGGTTCATGTTGCCCATGGCGGCGGCGCAGCCGCCCTCGGCCATGACCGTGTGAGCCTTGCCGAACAGGGACTTGGAGATGATCGCGGTCCGCTTCCCCGCCAGGCGGGCTTCGATCGCCGCGCGAAGACCGGAGCCGCCGGCGCCGATGACGACGACGTCGTAGGGTATGCGCTCGATGTCAGTCATTCCTCGCCCCGCATTAGTTGTAGAACCGCAGG
>JASHOL010000403.1 GCA_030041135.1 Streptosporangiaceae bacterium
CATCCAGCCAGCCAGGCATGATGTCCTGCCAGGCGGTGGTTCGCATCACCCGCCGGGCACGGTCGGCAGTTGCCAGGCCCAGCGGGTCGTCGCCGGTGAGCCAGTACGGCTACAGCCCGGCGAACCTGCGCAGCGCTTACGAGCTGTCGCGCGCCTCGGTGCGCGGAGGCAAGGGCGAGACGGTCGCGGTCGTCGACGCCTACAACAACCCCGATCTGGCCGTGAGCCTGGCCGTGTACCGCCGCCAGTTCGGCTTGCCGCCGTGCACACTGGCGAGCGGCTGCCTGCGAATCCTCAACCAGGCTGGCAAGACGGCGCCGTTGCCGAAACCCAACGCTGGCTGGAGTCTGGAGGAGGCCCTTGACCTGGAGATGGTCTCGGCGATCTGCCCCAACTGCCGCATCGTGCTGGTCGAGGCCAGCTACCCCAGCATTACCAACCTTGGCCTGGCCGAGGACACCGCCGCCGCGACCGGAGCGCGGTTTATCAACAACAGCTGGGCGGGTGAGGAGTTTACCGGCGAGACCACCTTCGACAAGTACTTCAACCATCCCGGCGATGCCATCGCCGTCGCGTCCGGCGACGACGGCTATGCCGTCAGTTACCCGGCGGCCAGCCAGTACGTGACCTCAGTCGGCGGCACGACGCTGCAACCGGACAAGTCGGCCAGCCGCCACTGGATCGAGCAGGCCTGGGGCAGCGACGGCATCGCCGGCCGCAATGGCAGCATTTTCAACCAAGGCACAGGCTCGGGCTGCTCGATGCTCGAGCCGAAACCTTCATGGCAGCGGGAGAAGGTGGATGATACGCCGACAGGCTGCCTGAACCGCACCGAGAACGACGTATCGGCCGACGCCGACCCGTACACCGGCGTCGCGGTCTATGACGCCTTCGCCGGCGTCGGACCGTGGCTGGAGGTCGGGGGCACCAGCGTCTCCGCCGCGATCATCACGAGCGTTTACGCGCTGGCCGGCGCGCCGGCCCGCGATACCTACCCCGCCTCCTATCCCTATCGGGATGCGACCGGCCTGTTCGACGTGGTCGGCGGCACCAACGGCACCTGCGAGCCAAGCCGGAGCTACCTCTGCGACGCGGTCCGCGGCTATAACGGGCCGACGGGACTGGGCACGCCCGACGGCGTCGGTGCGTTCGGCGATCACGGCGCGCGGCCGGTAACACTCCAGGACCCCGGCACGCAAGACGTCGCCGCCGGCGCCAGATTCTGGTTGCGGATCACCGGCCTTGACGCGAGGCAGCAGGCGACATCCCTGGCCTACAGCGCGACCGGGCTGCCGCGGGGACTGTCGATCCGGGCAACTCCTGGTTCCACCAATGCCGTCATCAGCGGCGTGCTTCCGCAAGCCCCGGCCAGCCAGCAGGTGACAGTCACGGCCAGGGACGGCGTGACCGGCCAGACCGGATCGGTGCGCTTCATGATCGTCAGCGTCGCGTCCCTCGCCACCACCGGCGACACCCAAGGGCGGGTAAGCCTGCACGATACCGGGCTCTGCCTCGATGCCGGGAGCGGCCAGGCGGGCTCCGCCGTGACGCTCAGCCGCTGTGCCAGCGCGGCCACGGACGACTGGACCTACACCTCAGGCAGCGCGCCCGGCAGCCCCGCCACGCTGTCGGCGGGTACGCAGTGCCTGGGCCGCTCCTGGTCCGGGCTCGTGCTGGGTATCTGCCAGCCTGGGTCGACTGCCCAGGGCTGGATCGCGGCCGGCTACGGCATGCTCAGGAACGCGGAGGACGGCGGATGCCTGGCCGCCGCCACAATGTCACTCGGCCAGCGGGTGGGGCTGGGCGCGTGCAACGAGGCCGGGGACGTGCGCTGGACGCTGCCCGGAGGGGCGCTGGTGGCGGGCGGCCGCGGCTTGTGCGCCGCGGGCGGAGGCGCGAACAACATACCGGCACCGATCAGGGTAGTCGGTTGCGAGGCGAATACCCCGGATCAGATGATCACGCTGCACGGGGACGGCGGCATCGAGGTGAGTGGCTACTGCTTCGACGTGCCAGGGCCGAGCTTCGTCGGCACCGCGCTGGACGGCGCGGCCGTGGTTCAGAATCTGTGCGAAGGGAGCACCGCGGCGTCCCAGATCTGGCTCATCGGGCCCGGCGGCGAGCTGATCAACGACTACTCGGGGAAATGCCTGGATGACCCCGGCGACGGCGGCAGCGGCACGGCGCTGGTCCAGGAGGACTGCTACGGATCGTCAGGGGAGATCTGGGCCGTCAATTAGGCGACGAGTTCTGGCCTCTTGACCTGCGGGAACGGGGTCGGCTACCGATAAGGCAGCCGATAGCAGGGTTAAGGTGCTTCCTGGCTCGCCAAGGCCGTCAGGTGTCGGCTGGTCATGCCATGCTCAGACTGCGACCACCGCCGACTTCAGAAGAGAGGCGCGAGATGGCGTTCCAGGGCTGGCCCGAGGAGGCGCTCGACTTCTACGAAGGTCTCGCGGCCGACAACTCCAAGACCTACTGGCTGGCGCACAAGCAAATTTACGAGGACAGCGTGCTGGGCCCGATGACCGAATTGCTGAACGAGCTCGGCCCAGAATACGGCGAGGGAAAGATCTTCCGGCCCTACCGCGACGTGCGGTTCAGTAAGGACAAGTCGCCGTATAAGACGGCCATCGGCGCGGTCATCGGGGACGGCTACATCCAGGTATCGGCCGCAGGCCTAGCCGCGGGCAGCGGCATGCATTACATGGCGCCCGACCAGCTCGACCGGTACAGGAGGGCGGTTGCCGATGAACGCTCAGGCGGCGCGCTCGAGCAGGTGATCGACGAAGTCCGCGCGCACGATATCGCGGTGGGCGGCCACGAGACGCTGAAGGCCGCGCCCAGGGGATACCTCGCCGACCATCCGCGGATTGAGTTGCTGCGCTGCAAGGGGCTTACCGCCTGGAAGGAGTGGCCGGCCGGGGCGTGGCTGGGCACGGCGGCGGCGAAGACCCGGATCCTTGACTTTCTCGTCGCCACGCGCCCGCTCGATGCCTGGCTGGCTCAGCATGTCGGCGAGTCGGAGCTGGAGGCGCGCTAGCAAGGGCTAGCTCAGATCCTGCCTGCCTGGGCCCGGAGCAAGGCGCTCATCGAGTTCTCGCTGGCCCAGCGGGCAGGCACGTAGACGTGGATCAGGATCATGACGTTGCCGCGGTCACCGAAGATGCGGGTGAACGTGTCTCCCTCAGCATCGAGTCCCGGATCCTGGATCAGCATCCCGTCGGAGACGGCGCTCACACTGGCCCACCGGCCGTGCGAGCCCATCAGATTCAGGTCGGTTTGCTCTTGACCCAGTGCGTAGCTGCGGGCGCCGCCTGAGTCGGCAAACTGAACGAGCCAGATGGAAACGAGCGTGCCGCCCGACGTCAGCCACTGCCCATTCACCGCAACCTGGAAGCAGCGCGCCTGGAGCAGCGCCTGCTCGTGGCCGACGGCGCTCTTCGCGTACAGGTAGGTCACGTAGGCGTGCAGGGTGTAGGCCTTGGGCCCAGGCGCTGCCGGTGGCCTGGCTGCGCCTGCTGGTACCGGGAGCAGCTCGCTGATGAGCCTGGAGTCCGGTCCTGCCGCGGTATCGGTCGGCGCGCACTGGTACGCATTGGCTGGTGGCGGAGCGACCAGCGGATGCTGAGACGCGGCCGCGGCCGGCCGTGACGGCGCCGGGCGCTGGGCGTGGTGGGTTCCGAGGTAGTAGGCGCTCGACCCGGTGACGACGGCCACGAGCAGCGTGACCGCCAGCCACGTCGCGTGGATTCGCGCCCGGCCAGCGCGAGCCGGTGGCAGCTGGCCAGGGTATCCGGGGCCATAGGGTCCAGGGCCGAAGGTGTAAGGGGTCTGGCCTGTGCCATACGGGTTCGGGCCGCCGGCGTAGGGGTTCGGTCCGGGCGCGTAGGGGTTCGGTCCGGCCGCATACGGGTTCGGCTCGGGGGCGTAGGGGTTCGGTCCGGGGGCGTAGGGGTTCGGGCCGGCGGCATACGGGTTCGGCCGGGGCGCGTAGGGGTTCGGGCCGGCGCCATACGGGCTCTCGCCCGCGCTGCCGTATTCAGGAGCGGGCGGTTGCGTGTCTTCTGGCATGTTGCTTCCCCGACCAATGCCGCATCAGCGCGCTCTCGGGCACTTGAAATTACCTGAAGCTAACCCGACCATTCTCCGACGACAACCCAAGACCGGCAGGGTCCCGATCAAGTCGAGCAATCTGGGCAGAGTCCGAAGAGCTCCACGGTATGTCCGACGTCGGTGAACCCGGCATCGCCCGCGACCTGTTCGGCCCAGCGCTCCACTGCCTTGCCTTCCACCTCGACGCTGCGACCGCAGTTGCGGCAGGTCAGGTGGTGATGATGGGCATCGGTGCGGCACCGCCGGTAGAGGGTCTCGCCGCTCGCGCTGGAAATCGCGTCGACCTGACCGGCTTCGCTGAGCACCTGGAGGTGCCGGTAGACGGTGGTCAGGCCGATGTGCTCTCCTCGCCGGCGCAGCTCCGCGTGAATCTGCTGGGCGCTGCAGAATCCGGGCAGCCCGTCAAGCGCAGCCGACAAGATTTCGGCCTGCCGAGTGCCGCGGATCCTCGTGCCGCGCGCGGCGGCGGGCGATCCGGCGGGCTGCGGTGAGCTCACACACGCACGTTAGCAGCCTGATCGCAGTGGTCCGGCGGTGAGCGGCGGCGCTCAAGTAGCCCTGACGCATACTCTCGGCGGCGTGGAGCGTACATATACTCTAAATACTGACAAAGCATCGGCGCCTGGTCGGCTTTCGGTGAATGAATGGCAAGTAGGTACTGCTGCAAGGGTGCCTCAGCAGTACCTACTTACCATTCATCGCCCGCGGAGGGCCGGCGCACCGTGGCGACCGGCCGCGCATGCAGGTCGCGCTCGAGCGGCTGAGGCAAGGGGAGGGAACGAGGCGTCTCCGGGGTGACTCTTGAGTGGCAGGCCGACCGGGGGCCTGGCCCAGCCGGGCCCGCCTGAGGCGGACGGCAGTCCGGCCGGGGGCCTGGCCCAGCCGGGCCCGCCTGAGGCGGACGGCAGGGCGGCAGGGCGGCAGGGCGGAGCTGGGAGCTTGCGGCGGTCTACTCCTCCGACGGCACCTCGGTCATCAGGTCGGCTGAGGTCTCCATGCCAGCCCTCCATACCGACCGGGCGATGATCTTCGTCGGGTCGACGCGGTGCTTGTAGCGGGCGGCGATCTCCGAGATCTCCTCCATCAGCCCCTCGGACAGCGTGGTCGGGTTCAGCCCGAGCGCGAGGAAATTGTCGTTGCGCACAGCTAGCTCGTTCTCGTCCGCCTCGCGGCGCGGGTTGGGCAGGTAGGCAATCTCGCAGCCGGTCATGTCGCCGATCATCTTGGCCAGGTCGAGCAGCCGGTGCGTCTCGGTGACCTGGTTCAGCACCATCGGCTGGGAGCCGGGCTCCGGCGGGTTGGTTAGAGCGATCTCGATGCACCGGACGGTGTCGCGGATGTGGATGAACGCGCGGGTCTGGCCGCCGGTGCCGTGCACCGTCAGCGGGTGGCCGATCGCAGCCTGCATGAGGAAGCGGTTCAGGACAGTGCCGTAGTCGCCGTCGTAGTCGAACCGGTTGACCAGCCGCTCATCCCGCGCGGTCTGATCGGTCTGCGTGCCCCAGACGATGCCCTGGTGCAGGTCGGTGATCCGCAGTCCGTCGTTCTTGGCGTAGAACGAGAACAGCAACTGGTCGAGCGTCTTGGTCATGTGGTACACCGAGCCGGGGTTGGCCGGGTGCAGGATCTCCCGCTCGATCTCGCCGTCCGGCGTGGGCACCTTGACCGTGAGGTAGCCCTCCGGGATCGGAGCGCTTCCTGACCATCCGTAGCCGTACACGCCCATCGTGCCCAGGTGTGCAAGCGCGGCGTCTACGCGCGTCTCGACCAGCGCGGTCAGCAGGTTGTGCGTGGCCCGCACGTTGTTGTCGACCGTGTAGCGCTTGGTCTTCTGCGACTTCATCGAGTAGGGCGCCGCCCGCTGCTCGGCGAAGTGGACGATCGCATCCGGCTGGACCTCGCCCAGCACCGCGACGATCCGGTCGTACTCGTTGGCCAGGTCGAGGTTTACGTACCCGATCTTGCGGCCGGAGACTTCTTGCCACGCGCTGATGCGCTCGCGGATAGGCCGGATCGGCGTGAGCGAGTCGACCTCGAGCTCCACGTCGATCTTCCGGCGGCTGAGGTTGTCCACGATCGTGATGTCGTGACCACGGTCAGACAGGTACAGCGAGGTTGGCCAGCCACAAAAGCCGTCGCCGCCGAGGACCAGTACGCGCATAGGTTCTCCAAATAGCTCTACCGCTTGGGGAAGTGCCCAAGGCGACCGCCACGGCCGTCGGTTGGGCACCGGCCTGGCCGGGTTCCCATCGATGGCATCCGTGGAGGAGTGTACCGGGCGATATCCACCGCGATGGTCAGTTCATCCACTCTACGGGCCGGGCTGGCGCCACTGGGGCCGGGAGGCCTCCTTATGCGACCAAGCATGACCCGCAGACGCTCTGAAGGCCATAGCCGGGGCCAGATTCTCAGCCGACATGCAGGAAGCGCTAAGCAATAGTAACTGCCAAGCCCCAACCGGACGCGGGGTGGCGCGATCGAGGGAAGATGGAGTCATGGCTGCGCGCCTGGCTGGCGAGACCAGCCCGTACCTGCTTCAGCACGCGGATAACCCGGTCGACTGGTGGCCGTGGTGCGACGAGGCATTCGCCTCGGCCAGGGAACGGGACGTACCGGTGCTGCTGTCGGTGGGCTATTCGGCGTGCCACTGGTGTCACGTGATGGCCCACGAGTCGTTCGAGGACGAGCAGACTGCGGCGATCATGAACGAGAACCTCGTCTCGATCAAGGTCGACCGCGAGGAGCGACCGGACGTCGACAGCGTTTACATGACGGCCACGCAGGCAATGACCGGCCAGGGCGGCTGGCCGATGACCGTCTTCATGACACCCGACCGCGAGCCGTTCTTCTGCGGCACCTACTTTCCCAGGTCCCAGTTCCAGCACCTCGTGCTCGGCGTGGCCAGGGCCTGGCGCGAGGACCGGGCAGAGGTGGCCGGGCAGGCCAGCCAGATCGCGGCGGCCCTGGCGG
>JASHOL010000404.1 GCA_030041135.1 Streptosporangiaceae bacterium
TGCTGCTCGACGGGTGCCGGGACGCCGGCATCCCGCGGATCGTGCACGTGTCGACCGACGAGGTGTACGGCTCGATCGCCGAGGGCGCGTGGACGGAGGCCGCACCGCTCGACCCGAACTCGCCGTACTCGGCGGCCAAGGCCGGCGGCGACCTGATCGCCCTCGCCTACGCGCGCACCCACGGCGTCAACGTCTCCATCACCCGCTGCTGCAACAACTACGGGCCCTACCAGTACCCGGAGAAGGTCATCCCGCTGTTCATCACCAACCTGCTGGATGGCGGCAAGGTCCCGCTGTACGGGGACGGCGGGAACGTGCGCGAGTGGATCCACGTGGACGACCACTGCCGCGGCATCCAGCTGGCGGCCGAGCGGGGCGAACCAGGGCACGTCTATCACATCGGCGGGGACGTCGAACTGGCGAACAAGGAGCTGACCAGCCGCCTGCTCGAAGCCTGCGGGGCGGGCTGGGAGTCGGTCGAGTACGTGGAGGACCGCAAGGGTCACGACCGGCGCTACTCGCTCGACGACTCGGCCCTGCGGGCCCTCGGTTACGCGCCAGGGACCAGCTTCACCGAAGGACTCGAGTCCACCGTCAGGTGGTATGCGGACAACCGCGCCTGGTGGGAACCGCTGAAAGAGGCAGCCAAACTACCTAAGGCTCCACGCCGAACGGACAAGCTGGCATGACTCGCTGGCTGGTGACCGGGGCGGCCGGGATGCTCGGCCAGGATCTTATGACGCTGCTGGCCGGCAGCGGCGCCGACGTCACCGGCCTGGACAGAAGCGCGCTCGATATCACCGACCAGGCCGCCACCGAGCAGGCGGTGCGCGACCTCCGGCCTGATGTCGTGGTGAACTGCGCGGCCTGGACCGCGGTAGACGACGCGGAGTCGCACGAGGCGCAGGCCCTGGCGGTGAACGGCGACGGTGCCGCGAACCTGGCGGCGGCCTGCGCCGAGCACGGCGCGCGGCTGATGCAGCCCTCCACCGACTACGTTTTCGACGGCACAGGGACCCGGCCCTACCCCGAGGACCATCCGACCGCCCCGCGCAGCGCCTACGGGCGGACAAAGCTCGCCGGCGAACAGGCCGTGCTGAGGCTGCTGCCCGACTCGGGCTACGTCCTGCGAACCGCCTGGCTCTACGGCGCGCACGGGCCAAACTTCGTCCGCACCATGATCAGGCTCGAGGCGAGCAAGGACACCGTGGCGGTGGTCAACGACCAGCACGGCCAGCCGACCTGGACCGCGGACGTGGCCAGGCAGATCGTCATGCTCGCCCGGTCCGACGCCCCGCCTGGCGTTTATCACGCCACCAGCAGCGGCGCCACGACCTGGATGGAGCTGGCCCGCGAGGTGTTCAGGCTGCTCGGGGCCGACGACGCGAGGGTGACGCCCACGACCAGCGATGAGCTGGCCAGGCCCGCTCCGCGCCCGGCCTACAGCGTCCTCGGCCACGCCAGGTGGGCCAGCGCCGGGCTGCAGCCGCTGCCGGACTGGCGAGCGTCGCTACACGCCTCGTTCCCCTCGATCGCGGCCGCGGAGGGAAGGCAGCAGGTAGCCAGCAACCTCAGCTGACGGGGACCTGCAGGTTACCGGCCGGCCCCAGTCTGGCTGGCACCAGCCTCGCTGGCCGCGCGGGCGCGCATCTCGTCGGCGACCCTGACGCATTCGGCGTAGGTCGGCAGCACGCCCTTGTCGCTCAGTTCCGCCAGCGACGGCGCCTCGTCGTCCTTGGCTGACAGGATCATCTCGTCACCCAGTGGCCACTGGATGCCGATGTCCGGGTCGAGCGGGTGGATGTCATGGTCGGTCGCCGGGGCATAGGAACTCGTGCACAGGTACACGGCGGTTGCCAGCGGGCTCAGCGCGGCGATCGCGTGCCCGAGGCCGTGCTCGAGGTAGACGGCCCGGCGATCGTCCTCGTCCAGTCGCACAACCTCCCAGCGCAGGAAGGTCGGAGAGCCGACCCGGAGGTCGACGATCACGTCTACGAGTGCGCCGCTCGGGCAGAACACGTACTTCGCCTGGCCGGGCGGCACTTCGGTGAAGTGGATGCCCCGCACCACGCCCTTCTTGGATACCGAGCAGTTCACCTGGCGCAGATCAAGCGGGTAGCCGAGGTCGCCGGCAAACTCGCCGATCCGGTACCACTCGTTGAAGAGCCCCCGGTTGTCGGGGAAGATCTTCGGCGTGTAGACCCACGCGCCCTCGATGCTGAGAGCCTCCATCGCCAGCCTCCCCGACCGCGCTCACCCGGCGCGGCTACGCAGGCGTCAGGTTACCCGAGCGGCCGGCCCGCCGCCCGCCGGTCCGGCCCGTGCGCCGGCGTGTGCCAGGCTTGGGGCCATGACCCGCGCCCGGCTCGACAAGAGGCCAGCCGACGTCTCGGCCATGTTCGACCAGGTCGCCGACCGCTACGACCTGCTGAACGACGCGCTATCCCTCGGCCTTGACCGTCGCTGGCGCAAGATCGTAGCCGGGGCGGTCGGGGCCGGGAGCGGCGAGCTGGTGCTTGACCTGGCGGCCGGCACCGGGACCTCCTCGCGCGCCTTCACCGCCGCGGGCGCCCAGTGCGTGGCCTGCGACTTCTCGCTCGGCATGCTGCGGGTGGGCGCCCGCAGGCCCGCGCCGGGAATCGGCTTCGTCGCCGGAGACGCGCTGGCGCTTCCGTTTGCCGACCGTGCATTCGATGCCGTCACGATCTCTTTTGGCCTTCGGAACGTGGCCGACACCGGCGCAGCGTTGTCTGAGTTGCTTCGGGTCACCAGGCCAGGCGGACGGCTCGTCGTCTGTGAGTTCAGTCACCTGCCGGCTAGGCCGCTCAACGACCTGTACGAGCAATATCTGGCCAGGGTCCTGCCGGTCGTGGCGAGGAGGCTGTCGGGCAACGCCGAGGCCTACGACTATCTGTCTGAGTCCATCAGGGAATGGCCGGGCCAGCGTGAGCTCGCCGACCGCATCGCCGCGGCCGGGTGGACGGCTGTGAGCTGGCAGAATCTGAGCTTCGGCATCGTCGCGCTGCATCAGGCCCGACGGCCGGACTGAGCGACCGCAGTGCGGCTCGCGGCCAGCGAACGGCCGCGCGGCCGCCGGGGACGCGCCGGCCGCGGGCCGCCTGAAGACCTGTGGTGAGACGGGACTAAACTTCAGCCTGAGGTACTTGTGAAGGCCTTCACAAGACAGGCAGGACGGGTTCGTGACCGACCAAGCTCCCCCCGCCGGCACCCCAGACTTGGCCCCCCAGCATGGCACGAGTTCTGGTGAGCGCGTGCGCGCGCAGGCGCCGACCGCGATATCGCCGCGCCCGCGCTCGCGCGGGCGTAAGTCAGCCGCGCCGGTCGAGTCCGCTGACGTCATCGTCGTCGGGGCAGGCCCGGCCGGCTCGACGGTCGGCTATTACCTGGCCAGCGTGGGGCTGGACGTGCTCGTGCTGGAAAAGACGCACTTCCCGCGGGAGAAGGTCTGCGGCGACGGGCTGACCCCGCGGGCGGTCAAGGCGCTCACCGCGATGGGCGTGCCGATTGCCGAGACCGATGGCTGGCAGCGCCACAAGGGGCTGCGGATCATCGGCGGCGGCGGCCGGATCGAGCTCAACTGGCCGGATCTGTCCAGCTACCCCGGTTACGGCCTGGTCCGCGCTCGGACCGATTTCGACCAGATGCTGGCCAGGCACGCACAGAAGGCGGGTGCCAGGGTCCTGGAGGGGACGCCAGTCGAGAGCCCGCTGGTCGATGCCAGGACGGGCCGGATCACGGGCGTGACGACCAAGGACGGGCAGCACTTCCGCGCCCCGCTCGTGGTGGCGGCCGACGGTAATTCCTCCCGGCTGTCGGTTTCGATGGGCCTGCACAAGCGGGCGGACCGGCCGCTTGGCGTGGCGGTGCGGACCTACTACACCTCGCCTCGGCACAAGGACGATTACCTCGAAGCCTGGCTGGACCTCTGGGATGGCCGTTCGCTGCTGCCCGGCTACGGGTGGATCTTCGGCATGGGCGACGGCACCAGCAACGTCGGGGTCGGCCTGCTGAACACCTCAACCGGGTTCGGCGAGATCGACTACCGGGCCCTGCTGCGCAAGTGGCTGGCGGCCATGCCGTCCGAGTGGGGCTTCACCGAGGAGAACCGGACCCAGCCGATCCGTGGCGCGGCCCTGCCGATGGGCTTCAACCGGACCCCGCATTACACCGGCGGCCTGCTGCTGGCCGGTGACGCGGGCGGAATGGTCAACCCGTTCAACGGCGAGGGAATCGCCTACGCGATGGAGTCCGGCGAACTGGCCGCCAGGGTGATCACGCAGGCCCTGGCCCGGCCGACGGCAGCAAGCCGGGAGCGGGTGCTGCAGACGTACCCGGCACAGCTGAAGGACGCGTACGGCGGCTATTACACGCTCGGCCGCGTCTTCGTCGAGTTGATCGGCAAGCCGTCCTTCATGAAGTTCGCGACCAAGCACGGCGTGAAGCGGCCCGCTGTGATGCGTTTCACCATGAAGCTGCTCGGCAACCTGACCGAGACCCGTGGTGGCGATGCAGTGGACCGGCTACTCAACGCGGTGTCTAAGATGACGCCGGCGGCATAGCGGCACCGATGATTACGCACCGGGCGACAGCGTCCGAAGCCAGACAAGGGGGTGATCAGAGATGGGCCTGTACCTGCCGATCCTGGTCCTCGGGCTACTAGCGGCGGCATTCGCCGTGTTTTCGATCGTCGCGGGCTCGCTGGCCGGGCCGAAGCGGTGGAACCGGGCGAAGCTGGAGTCCTACGAGTGCGGCATCGAGCCGACGCGCCAGGCGCAGGGAATCCGGTTTCCTGTCAAGTACTACCTGACGGCGATGCTGTTCATCGTCTTCGACATAGAGATCGTCTTCCTGTACCCGTGGGCCGTGTACTTCGACAAGCTCGGGGTCTTCGGCTTGGTGGAGATGGTCACGTTCATCGCTGCGGTGCTCGTCGTGTACGTCTATGTCTGGCGGCGCGGCGGCCTGGATTGGGATTAGAGATGGGGATAGAAGACAAGATCCCAGGCGGAGTTCTGCTCACCACTATCGAGCAGGTTGTCGGCTACGCGCGTAAGAGCTCGGTCTGGCCGGCCACCTTCGGGCTGGCCTGCTGCGCGATCGAGCTGATGTCCACCGGCGGCCCGCGGCACGACCTGGCCAGGTTCGGCATGGAGCGGGCATCGGCAACCCCGCGGCAGGCCGACCTCATGATCGTGGCCGGCCGGGTGAGCCAGAAGATGGCCCCGGTGCTCCGGCAGATCTACGACCAGATGTCCGAGCCTAAGTGGGTCATCTCCATGGGCGTCTGCGCCTCCAGCGGCGGGATGTTCAACAACTACGCGATCGTGCAGGGCGTCGACCACATCGTCCCGGTCGACATCTACCTGCCCGGTTGCCCGCCGCGGCCGGAAATGCTGATCGACGCGATCGTCAAGCTGCACGACCGGATCCAGAACATGAAGCTGGGCGTCGACCGGGAGCGCGAGATCACCGAGCTTGAGGAGGCCCGCCTGCGACGGCTGCCGCTCGAGCCCAGCCTGACCCAGCCCACGCCCGGCCTGACCCAGCCCGCGCAGGCCGCGCTCGGCACCAGGGTGAACCTGCCGTACCCGGCCCAAGAGGACCTGTTGCAGCCGGAAGGCGTGCACGAGGCAGGGTGGCCGCGGTGACCAGCCAGGGCGGCGAGAACGATCAGCGGGAGGCCGGCGCGGATCCGGCCGCGATCGCCGGCCGGGAGCGGCTTGCGGAGCAGGTGCAGCGAACCGGAATGTTCGGCACCGAGACCACGGGCGACACTTCCGGCTACGGCGGCCTCAAGGTGCGCCGGGCTCCGGTGGTCGCCAGCCCGCGCCCGTACGGGTCCTACTTCGACGAGCTGACCGACGCGCTGGAAAGTGCCATGAACGCGGCCGGGACCAGCTACGGCGACGCGGTTCCGCTGGTGGTGGTGAGTAACGGCGAGCTGACCCTGTACGTCGCGCGCGAGCACCTGCTGTCGGTCGCGGCCCAGCTCCGGGATCACCCGACCCTGTCGTTCGAGATGTGCCTGAGCGTCTCCGGAGTCCACTACCCCGACCAGGCCGGAGCCGAATTGCACGCGGTCTACCACCTGCTCTCGATCACTCATAACCGCCGGGTCAGGGTAGAGGTCACTGCCCCGGACGTCGACCCGCACATTCCGTCGCTGGTGGGCATCTACCCGACCTGCGACTGGCACGAGCGGGAGACCTGGGACTTCTTCGGGCTCGTCTTCGACGGGCACCCGGCGCTGACCAGGATCGAGATGCCAGATGACTGGCGAGGTCACCCGCAGCGGAAGGACTATCCGCTCGGCGGCATCCCGGTCGAGTACCGCGGCGCGACCATACCGCCGCCGGACGAGCGGAGAGCCTACGAGTGAGCGCCTCATCTCAAACTCAGGCGGGAGGTCCCGGGGGGTCGCCCCCCCGGGACAGCACCGAGTCACAAGAGGGCCGCGTCTACGACGTCGGCGGCGGGGACTGGGATGACGTCGTCGCCGCGGCGCAGTCGCAGGACTTCCGGTCCAACGACGAGCGCATGGTCGTCAACATGGGCCCGCAGCACCCCTCCACCCACGGGGTACTGCGGCTGATCCTCACGCTTGAAGGCGAGACGGTGACCGAGGTGCGCCCGGTGATCGGGTACCTGCACACCGGCATCGAGAAGAACATGGAGTTCCGCACCTGGACACAGGGCGTGACGTTCTGCACCCGGATGGACTACCTGTCGCCGCTGTTCAACGAGGCCGCGTACTGCCTGGCGGTAGAGAAGCTGCTCGGAATCGAGGCGGAGATCCCCGAGCGGGCCAAGGTTCTGCGGGTCCTGCTGATGGAGCTGAACCGGATCGGCTCGCACCTGACCGCGATCGGCACCTTCGGCCTGGAGATCGGCGCGACGACCGTATTCATCTACGGGATGCGCGAGCGGGAGAAGACGCTCGACCTGCTCGAGCTCATCACCGGGCTGCGGATGAACAACGCCTACATCCGGCCCGGCGGTGTGTCCCAGGACCTGCCGGCCGGCGCGATCGAGCGGCTGCGCGAGTATGTGCGGATCATGCCGGGGCTGCTCGGCGAGATCCGGGCGCTGTTTGACGCGGCCCCGGCGTTCGCGGTCAGGACCAAGAACGTCGCCTACCTCGATGTGACCGGGTGCATGGCGCTGGGCGTCACCGGGCCGATCCTGCGCGCGGCCGGGCTGCCGTGGGACCTGCGCAAGAGCCAGCCCTACTGCGGCTACGAGACCTACGACTTCGAGGTGCCGACCCGGACCACCGCCGACGCCTACGGCCGGTACATCGTCCGGATGGACGAGATGGACCAGTCGCTGCGGATCATCGCCCAGTGCGTGGACCGGCTGAGCGGCTCCGCCGCCGGCAGCCAGCCGGTCATGATCGAAGACAAGAAGATCGGCTGGCCAGCCAGGCTGGCGCTCGGGCCCGACGGGCTGGGCAACTCGCCTGACCACATCGCGCACATCATGAGCCAGTCGATGGAGGCTCTCATCCATCACTTCAAGCTGGTCACCGAGGGCTTCCGGGTGCCCGCGGGGCAGTCATACGTCGCCGTCGAGTCGCCCCGCGGCGAACTCGGCTGCCACGCGGTGAGCGATGGCGGCACCCGGCCCTACCGCGCGCACTTCCGCGACCCGTCGTTCACGAACCTTCAGGCGGTGTCCGTGATGGCCGAGGGCGGCCTCGTCGCCGACGTCATCGTGGCGGTCGCGAGCATCGATCCCGTGTTGGGAGGCGTGGACAGGTAATGGCGCTCACCCAAGAGGCCCGCAGCAGGCTGGCACCGCGCGCGGCCGAGATCATCGGCCGGTACCCGCGGTCCCGGTCGGCGCTGCTGCCGCTGCTGCACCTGGTGCAGTCCGAGGAGGGCTACGTGTCGGCCGACGGCATCGCGTACTGCGCCGAGCAACTCGGGCTGACCGAGGCCGACGTGACCGGGGTGGTGTCGTTCTACACCATGTACGCGCGCAAGCCCGTCGGCGAGTACCACGTCGGGGTGTGCACCACCTCGCTGTGCGCGGTCATGGGCGGCGACGCGATCTTCGCTGACCTCCAGGACCACCTCGGGGTCGGCAACGGCGAGACCACGGCCGATGGCAAGGTCACGCTCGAGCACATCGAGTGCAACGCCGCCTGCGACTACGCGCCGGTGGTGATGGTGAACTGGGAGTTCTTCGACAACCAGACGCCTCAGTCGGCGCGCGACCTCGTCGACGACCTGCGGACAGGGGCCGAGGTCAGGCCGACCAGGGGCGCGCCCCGGCTGTGCACCTGGAAGCAGGCGGCCGAGATCCTGGCCGGGTTCACTGACGGTCAGGCGGCCGAAGGCCACACCGCTGGCCCGGCCACGCTAGCGGGCCTGCGGATCGCCAAGGAGCAGGGCTGGACTCCGGACGAGGACTCGAATGGCGCCGCCGCTCGCCGCACGGGAGGAGATCAGTGAGCACGATCCTCACGCCCGAGCTGAGCGCACACTGGGACGACCCCGACTCCTTCACGCTCGCCGGATATAAGCGCGCGGGCGGCTACGAGGCGCTGCCGAAGGCGCTGGCCATGTCGCCCGACCAGGTCATCCAGACGCTGAAGGACTCAGCGCTGCGAGGTCGCGGCGGGGCCGGATTCCCGACCGGCAACAAGTGGGGCTTCATCCCGCAGGGCGACGGCAAGCCGCACTACCTGGTGGTCAACGCCGACGAGTCCGAGCCGGGCGCGTGCAAGGACGTTCCGACCATGCTCGCCAACCCGCATGCGCTGATCGAGGGCGTCATCATCACGTGCTACGCGATCAGGGCCGCCGAGGCCTTCATCTATGTGCGGGGGGAAGTACTGCACGTGGCCAGGCGACTTCAGCTCGCCGTGGCGCAGGCGCACGAGGCTGGCTATGTCGGAGAGAACATCCTGGGCTCGGGCGCGAGCGTGAGGATAGTGGTGCATTGCGGTGCCGGCGCCTACATCTGCGGTGAGGAGACGGCGCTGCTCGACTCGCTCGAGGGCTTCCGCGGTCAGCCCCGGCTGAAGCCACCCTTCCCCGCCGTAGCCGGCCTTTACGCGTGCCCAACCGTGGTCAACAACGTCGAGTCGATCGCATCCGTGCCGTACATACTCAAGTACGGCGCGGGCGACTTCGCCGCCTACGGCACGGAGAGGTCCAAGGGCTTCGGGTTGTTCTCGCTGTCCGGCCACGTCGCCACCCCGGGCCAGTACGAGGCACCGCTCGGCACTACGCTGCGCGAGCTGCTCGACCTGGGCGGCGGGATGCGGGCCGGGCACCGACTCAAGTTCTGGACGCCAGGCGGATCGTCCACGCCGCTGCTGACTGACCAGCACCTGGATGTCCCGCTCGACTGGGAGTCCGTGGCGGCCGCGGGGTCTATGGTGGGCACCCGATCGCTGCAGATCTTCGACGAGACGACCTGCGTGGTGCGGGTGGTATTGCGGTGGTGCCAGTTCTACGAGCACGAGTCGTGCGGCAAGTGCACGCCGTGCCGGGAAGGCAGCTACTGGGTCGTCCAGCTGCTCGAGCGGCTGGAACGAGGCGAGGCCGCCTCGCCTGCTGACACCGAGGCCCTGCTGGACAAGCTGCTTGACATCTGCGACAACATCACCGGCCGCGCGTTCTGCGCGCTCGGAGACTCGATCCAGCCGTCGGTGGCCTCCTCGATCAAGTACTTCAGGGACGAGTACATCGAGCACCAGCGGAATGGCGGCTGCCCGTTCGATCCGGCCGCATCGACCCTCTTTGCCCTGGAGTCGGCCCGATGACCGTACAAACGACCGGCGGTGCCGCCGGCGGCGAGCTGGCCAAGCCCGCCGACGGCGTGACACTCACCATCGACGGGTTCGAGGTCACCGTGCCGAAGGGCACTCTCATCATCCGGGCCGCCGAACAGCTCGGCATCTCGATCCCGCGGTTCTGCGATCATCCGCTGCTTGACCCGATCGGTGCCTGCCGCCAGTGCCTGGTCCAGGTCGAGGGCCAGCCCAAGCCGCCGGCCTCGTGTACCACGACGTGCACGGAGGGCATGGTCGTGCACACCCAGCTGACTTCGCCGGTCGCGGAGAAGGCGCAGCGCGGGATGATGGAGCTGCTGCTGGTCAACCACCCGCTCGACTGCCCGATGTGCGACAAGGGCGGCGAGTGCCCGCTGCAGAACCAGGCCATGTCGACCGGGCAGGGGGAGACGAGGTTCGACGGGCCCAAGCGGAAGTTCCCGAAGCCGATTGCGCTGTCGGCCCAGGTCCTGCTCGACCGGGAGCGGTGCATCCAGTGCGCCAGGTGTACGAGGTTCGCCGACCAGATACCCGGCGACCCCCTGATCGAGCTGGTCGAACGCGGCCCGCAGGAGCAGGTGGCGGTCGCCGAGGGAGTCCCGTTCAACTCGTACTTCTCCGGGAACACGGTGCAGATCTGCCCGGTCGGGGCACTCACCGGGGCCTCGTACCGGTTCAGGGCCCGGCCGTTTGACCTGGTGTCCACCCCGAGCATTTGCGAGCACTGCGCGGCCGGCTGCCGCCAGCGCACCGATCACCGCCGGGGTGCGGTGACCAGGCGCCTGGCCGGCGACGATCCAGAAGTCAATGAGGAGTGGAACTGCGACAAGGGCCGCTGGGCCTTCACCTACGCCACCCAGCCTGACCGGCTGGTCGCGCCGCTGGTGCGCGACGCGGCCGGCGTGCTGCAGCCCGCCTCCTGGCCGGAGGCCATCGGCGTCGCAGCGCGCGGCCTGCTCGCGGCCAGGGGCCGGACCGGCGTGCTGCCCGGCGGCCGGCTGACGGCCGAGGACGCTTACGGTTACGCCAAGTTCACGCGGCTGGCCCTGGCTACTAACGACATCGACATGCGGGCGCGTCCGCACTCGGCGGAGGAACTGGAGTTCATCTCCGATCACGTGGCCGGCAAGGTGGATGTCACCTACGCCGACCTCGAACGGGCGCCCGCGGTCCTGCTGGCCGGCTTCGAGCCAGAGGATGAGTGCCCGATCGTGTTCCTGCGGTTGCACAAGGCGGTCCGCGACGGCAAGACAACCGTGTACTCGCTGGCCGCGCTGGCCAGCCTCGGCCTGACCAAGCTTGCCGGTGTGCTGCTGCCTACGGCGCCGGGCGCGGAAGCCGC